>DATDPS010000107.1:0-11623 GCA_035292625.1 Lysobacterales bacterium
GTGATGTCGTGCCCGATGCTATAAAGCAGCGGCTCTCCTTTGATGTCGATTCGGCTGCTGAATATCTCCATATCCCTGATGGAGCCGTCAGCCAGCCGGTGTTGGAACACGAAGCGCAGTTGGTTGCGTTCCAGGGCGGACTTGAGTAATGGTTTGATTTGTTCCGGGGCAAGCGTGTTGATGTCCTGGACGCGCATTCGACACAACTGCTCTTTCGACCAGCCGTAGAATCTGACGGCTGCGTCATTGGCGTCAACGATGCCGCCTGTTTCGGGGTTGATGAGGAACTTGATGGCGGGATGTTCGTTGAACAGGGTGTGGAATTTTGCTTCGCTTTCCCTGAGCGCTTGCAGCGCCAGTTTCTGTTGGGTAACGACCTCCGTGAAAAACAGCAGGCCACCGATTGTGCCCCGGTCATCGAACCAGGGACAAACCTCCCACCGGACCCAGTCCAGCCTTCCATCTGAGCGCTCGAACGGATCCTCTTCACATCGTTCCGTTGCCCCCTCCAGGCAGCGGCGATGAATTGCTTTCCAGCGTTCGGGGATTTCCGGAAACACCTCATAATGCGAGCGGCCGACAATCCCGGTTACATCCTGCTCATGCAATCCATAGTCGGACAGATAGCGCCGGCTGACGGCAAGGTAGTTCATGTCCCTGTCCAACATGGCGATGGCGGCGGGCGAGTGTTCGATGCAGATATTGAGCAGCCGCTGGTTGTGTTCAAGCAAACGCTGTGCCCGATTCCGGTCGGTGACATCGATACTCATATTGAGGGCATGGGGTTCGCCGCCAATGATGATGTATTCGGTTGAGTTCAGTACTTCCTTTTGTTCACCACTCCGGGTACTGACCACCAGCTCGATGTCAGGAAGGGTGAAGTCCTGCAGGAAAGTTTCCCGATATTGCGTGAAAGTTGCCTGGTCGATTATTCCGAGTTCCGCGGGCGAACGGCCAATGCTCTCATCCCGGGCATAACCAAAGAAATCGCACCAGGCCTGGTTCACGTCCGCGTACTTCATTTCAGGCACCCGTGACAGCGATGTGGGCACCGGGCTGCGGAGAAATATGCGCCGAAACCGGTCCTCACTCTCACTCAGAGTGGCAAGCACAGGCTCATCCTGCGGGCTCAGCTCTTCTCTCCCCTACGAACCGACATGATGCAATTCTACTCTCTCCCGCAACATCGTTTTCAGACATTCTTCTCCACAGGGTCACGTGATCAGCCTCTGGGCTGCGGTTGAATCCCTGCAATCAGCAACAATGGTTTCTCTCTGACCTCGTTCATGCTTTTTATACCTGTCCCCGGCATTAGGATTATAGTGATGGTCGGATGAGCGATGCTGCCATGCCTCCGATGCGAATTCAGATAGCTGCGTTGACGTTTTTATTGCAAGCGGGTCTTGCGCTCGGCGCGGACGGCCCGGTGGTGGTGCTGACGCTCAAAGACGCGATCGGTCCCGCGACCGCCGACTACATCCACCGCAATCTCGAGCTGGCCGCCGCACAGCAGGCGCAGCTGGTCGTGCTGCAGATGGACACCCCGGGCGGGCTCGACACCTCGATGCGCTCCATCATCAAGGACATCCTGGCCGCGCCCATTCCGGTGGCTACTTTTGTGGCGCCAAGTGGTGCGCGAGCCGCGAGCGCCGGCACCTACATTCTTTACGCCAGCCATGTCGCCGCGATGGCGCCTGCGACGAATCTGGGCGCTGCAACCCCCATCTCGATCGGCGGCCTGCCGGGTGCGCCGGAACCGCAGAGCCAGCCGCAGGAACCTGACGGCAAACCCGGCAAGAACAGCGATCAGACCAAGGACACTGATAAGACCAAGGACACCGAGAGGGACTGGATGAGCGATGCCTCCCGGCGCAAGGCGGTGTTCGACGCGGCAGCTTACATTCGCGGACTGGCTCAATTACGCGGCCGCAACGCGGACTGGGCGGAGAAGGCGGTGCGCGAGGCGGTGAGCCTGCCGGCAGAGGAAGCGCTGCAACTAAAGGTGATTGACCTGATCGCCACAGACTTGCCCGACCTGCTGGGCAAGCTCGACGGACAACAGTTCACCATCGCGGGGCAGATTCAAATACTGCGCACCAGGGACGTGAAAATCACCGTGATCGAGCCGGACTGGCGCAGCCGCTTCCTGGCGCTGATCACCGATCCCAGCATCGCCTACATCTTGCTGCTGCTCGGCATGTACGGGTTGCTGATGGAGTTCTATAACCCGGGATTTGTCCTGCCCGGAGTGGTCGGCACAATTTGTCTGCTGATTGCGCTGTATGCGCTGCAGTTGCTTCCGGTCAACTATGCTGGCGTTGCGTTGATTTTTCTCGGTATGGCGTTCATGATCGCGGAAGTGTTTGTGCCCGCCTATGGCTCGCTCGGAATCGGCGGAGTGATTGCGTTCGTGATTGGCTCGGTGATGATGATTGATACCGAAGTTCCCGGATTTGCCCTGCCCTGGTCGCTCATAGCGGCGATCGCTTTCGTCAGTGTGCTGTTCGTCCTGGTCGTGGTCGGCATGGCGGTGCGGGCGCGCAAACGCCCGGTGGTAAGCGGCAGCGAGGAGATGGTGGGGGCCGCGGGTGAGGTCATCGAGGATTTCGTGCAGGAGGGCTGGGCGCTGATCCACAGCGAGAACTGGAAAGTCAGATCCGCTGTCCCGCTGAAACGTGGGCAGAAAATCCGCGTCACGACGATCAACGGTCTGGTGCTCGACGTCGCGCCGGACGACACGATCACACGGGAGGAATGAAGATGAACGGATACTTCGGAATTGCGCTTCTGGTCGTTGGCGTGCTGCTGGCATTTTCGGCGTTGCGGGTGCTGCGCGAGTACCAACGCGGCGTGGTGTTCCAACTGGGCCGGTTCTGGTCGGTGAAGGGACCAGGCCTGGTCATACTCATTCCGGGCATCCAGCAGATGGTGCGGGTGGATTTGCGCACCGTGACCATGGACGTGCCCGGTCAGGACGTGATTTCACGCGACAACGTTTCGGTTAAAGTCAACGCCGTAGTGTATTTCCGTGTGGTGGACCCGCAAAAGGCAATCATCCAGGTGGAAAACTTCCTGGTCGCCACGAGCCAGCTGGCGCAGACCACGCTGCGCTCAGTGCTTGGCAAGCACGAGCTGGATGAAATGCTGGCTGAGCGCGAGAAGCTCAATCTTGACATCCAGAAAACACTGGATACCCAGACCGACGCGTGGGGAATCAAGGTCGCGATGGTCGAAATCAAGCATGTTGACATCAACGAAACCATGATCCGTGCGATTGCCCGCCAGGCCGAGGCCGAACGCGAGCGCCGCGCCAAGATCATCCACGCTGAAGGCGAACAGCAAGCCTCGGAAAAGCTGCTGCAGGCGGCGCAGACCTTGGCCAAGGCGCCGGAAGCGATGCAACTGCGCTACCTGCAGACGCTCTCCAATATTGCCGGTGACAAGAGCTCGACCATCATCTTCCCGGTGCCGATGGGCGTCCTCAACCCGCTGATCGAGGCGATGAAGAACAAGCAGGAATGAGTAAGTTTCTGAGTGCGTCGGAACGCGGTGCTACGCCCACCCCAACTGTTGCAGGCTGATCGTGTCGTTCCAGATTTTCGTCATGTGCTTGATGCGATCACCATCAAAAGCCATGTAGTAGACGTAGTCCGCAGCAACTTTCTTGCCCGTCGGTGGGACCGGTCCGCCCGGCCCTGTTTGGGTGCCATGGAATACTGCAAACGCGGCGACGCAGTTGCGGGCCTCATCAGCGGCGAAGAACTTGAGTTCATAGTGTCCGTCTGGCACCGGGGTAAACATATTTCTCATCCAGTCGCAGTAGCCCTCCAGCGTGTTTATTCCCGCGAGCGCGCCTGTCTGCGCTGAAAAAGTCGCCCCCGGTTGACAATATGGCTTACAGCCGTCCCAGCCTTTGCCAGTTTCGCATGCTGCAAAAAACAGTTTTGCAGTGTCGAAGATTGAGCTCATGAAATTCTCCTTAGTCTTAACCAGGTTTTTGTTTATGCGGACAGATGTCCGTTTAACTCGTAGCCCATACCCACGACGCCCACTGAGATCAGGCCCCATTTTGAGAGTGTTGCACGGTAGAATCCGCCGCCGCATTGGCCCAGTCAAGTGATTCTCCTACGCTGCAACAATCACTTTGCCGATGGGCCGGAGTCACCGCAGTTGGCATTCTCCGGTGCAACATGGTGGTCGCCAGGGCGTAACGAGTTACACAGGCAAAAAGTGAGGGTGTAACAAGTGGCCCCCAGCCACCGGAAATATTACTGGCCGGTTGGTACTGAAAATGGGGCCCTTCAGGTGGGCTAATTCAACTGCCACTATGACCTGGGAGTTAATTGAGTTGCTGGGGCTGGTGGATTATTATGTACGGTATTTCTGTACAACTGAGGATACATCAGTGGACGTTATCAGCGTTAACCAGTTCCGAGATAAGCTGAAACACTTTGTAGAACAAGTAATTAGCGAGCATTTGCCGCTTAAGGTAACCCGCCGGTCCGGTAAGGATTTTGTCGTCATCGGCGCAGAAGATTGGGAACGTGAGCAGGAAACGCTGTTTGTCCTGCAGAATTCCAGTTTGATGATGCAGATTGCCGATTCAGCACGGACCCATGCTAAGCGTTCCGGTTACGCGCCAACGGATCAGGAAACCCATGAGATCCTTGGTGTTTGAGGGTAATACCTGGGTAATTTACGAAGAACTCAGAACACGTGATAAACGCTTGCACCAAGCGCTGTGCGTCATCCTCAAGGAAATGCTGCGCAATGATCCGGCCAGCGGAACCGGCAAACCGGAAGCCCTGAGACAAAACCTGACCGGCTTCTGGTCACGTCGCTTAAGCCAGCACGACCGTGTGGTCTACAAGTTTGACGAGCAGTCCATATATATCTTCGCGATCGGTGGCCACTACGATCAGTTCAGGTCCTGACAGTTGCTCCACAAAATGGCTCGACGTTTCTGCGGAAACTTTAATTTGGAAATTGCACCCGGCCGCTGCTCCGTATTGAGTTCAATCGGGTGAAATTGTTTTTCTAGGGTTAGCCAGGGTGTGTTCGCTGCTTACCTCAATACCAGCGCTTCGACAGTGCAGAAGTGGGAGCAAGGCCAGAAAAAACCCAACGGGCCGTCGACGAAGTTGCTTAATCTTGTGGAACGCAAAGGCCTGGCGGCGCTGGCTTGACCCTGAATACTTAATTTCTGCCATGAAGTAGGAGCGGGTTGGCGCGCAATGGATATCCGGTGGGGCTTTCGGTCGCAAGTGGCCTCGGACAAATTGTGGGAGCGCGCTTGCGCGCGATATTCGGCCCCAAGGGGCCAATGTGCAGGATGCACCGGTGCCGCGAAGGGCAGGATGCCCGAGAGCGGCCTCCTACAGCGGTAACTCATCAATTTCCCGGGATCATGCGTACTCGGCCAGGTACTTCGGCAGCATGGCGCGCCAGGTGACCCAGTTGTGCTGCCACTCGGGACCCCAGGAGTCGACGCGGTTGGGGATGCCTTTGGCGCCCAGCACCGAGGCCATGCGCCAGGATTCGCCGATGTTCTCGTAATCGCCTTCACCGGAGGGCATCAGGATGAAGCGCTTGCGCAGCCGATCCAGCAAGGGGCCTTCGAGGCCGGGCAGGAAGTGCAGGGGGGACGCGAAGTAGAAGTCCTGGATGAAGCGGCCTTCAAGGTAGTTGGACAAATCGTAGGTGCCGCTCATGGCGATGGCCATTTTAAACGCATCCGGATGCCGGCACACCGAGGCCACCGCGTTGAATGCGCCGATCGAAGCCCCGGTGGCGATGATCTCGATATCCGGGGTCTGGCAGTCGTGGCGGATGGCCGGGACGATTTCGCGGTAGACCAGCGCATCGAACATGTTCTGCAGGAAGGAGCAGAATTCGGCCGAGAGCTGTTTGGAGATCCAGGCTTTACCGGCGATGGAGTCGGTGGAGTAGACCTTGATGCGGCCGGCTTCGATCAGCGGTTTCAGCGCGCCGATGAGGTGAAAGCGTTCCACTTCCTCGGCATCGCCGCCAGCGGTGGGGAACAGCATGACTGGCGTGCCCAGATGCCCCCAGCGCACCAGCTGGATATCCTGTTCGACGTAGGGTGAGAACCAGCGAAACACCTCTTTCATTTTCCCGCGCCCTCGAGCCTGCGCCATTCCTGCACGCGCTTCCAGAACAGCTCGGTAAACGGCTCGATCTCGTGCACTGGAAACAGGGCCGTGACTTTCTGGCGGATGGCGTCACGGGCCGTTTCCGTGGCGAAAAATTCATCGGCTGCTGCATCCAGGTGGTCCAGGTGCGTGGCGCAGAAACTTTCGAAGGCCTCCACGTCGAAGCGTTTCCTGGCGATTTGCACGTAGCCCGCAAGTTTTTCTTCGAAGGGCAGATCCTGGTCGGCAATGGCGAAGTAGTCCTGCCAGTCCAGGTTGGTTTTCATGGAGCGGTTCGTCGCAGCACAGAATATAGACCACCTGAGGTTGGCCTTGATCAGCCAGGGGAAGTGATAGTGCAGCGAGGTCACTTGCGAGTCAGGGCAGGCATTGGCAAAGTCGATCGGGTGCCACACGCCGTCCTGGCGCAGGGCTTCGCAGGAATTGAAGTCCCAGCCGAAAAAGGCGTTGATCACCAGGGTCATGTCGGCCAGCTGCCGCGCCTGCGTTGCCGGCAGGAAATTCTGCTCCATGCGGTAGCGATCGTGCAGCGGGGCCGCGGGGTCGTAATTGACGAAGCGGAATTGCGGCCCGAGGCCGATGCAGCGCACGAAAGCGTCGTTGGGCACCACGCCTTTTTGCAGGTTCATCACGCGGGTGCCGCTGATGTCATAGGCCGCCAGCAGTTCCTGGCGGTTGTCGATGCCGGTGACGCCGACCCAGGCACCGCCGTCATAGGGCTTCATGTACAGGGGATAACCGATGCGGTCACCGATGGCGCCGAGGTCGAACAGTTTGGCGTAGCGTGAAAGCGTCGACTTGAGGTCGGCGTACTCGGCGTATTCCTTGGGCGGCACCATCCAGGTTTCCGGTATCGGGAAGCCCAGCCGCATCATGGCCGCATAGGTGGTCTGCTTTTCCATGGCTTGCAGCGACCAGGGGTTGTTGAACACGTAGAGGTCATTGACCAGGATGGCTTTCTTGATCCATTCGCGCGAGGTGTGATACCAGTGCGTCAGGCGGTCGATGACCACGTCGTAGCTGCAGTCCTGGCGCAGATCGAAGGGTTCGATGTAGACCCGGTCCGATTCGATGCTGACGGTGTCGCCGCCGATGTGCAGGCTGAGATCCAGCTTTTTCAGCAAGGCCTCGTAACAGATGGGCCAGCAAATGTCGGCGCCTAGCGACAGGCCGATTTTGCGCGTGATGTGTGCCACGGATGAGTCCTGGACTGTTGGGGCCGCCCATGATACGGATTTCTTCCGGCCCGGGCCAGATTTGCCCGCCACGGCTGCACGGCATTTACTCGTAGACCATCCACAGGGGGCCGGGGAACAACCAGCTCAATCCCTGGCGCAAGCGGTCCCGCCAGTTTTCCCAGTTGTGGGCGTCGCGGGCCTCCTCGAAATTCACCTGCATGCCCTGGGCCTGCAGCAAGGGCACCAGCGAGCGGTTTTCATAGATCAGCGATTCGTAAATGCCGCAGCTCAGGTAGATTTTTTCGGCCAGCGGGAAGGGGTTCTTGCGGTAGCAATTGACGAAACGCACCACCGGGTCGAAGACCGGACCTTTCTTGTGGTGGCCGAGATCGCTGAAGGCAAACGATCCTGACTGCAGCAGCAAGCGCCCGAAGCGATGCGGATAGCGGCTGGCCGCATGCAGGGCGGCTACTCCGCCCAGGCTGGCGCCGGCCAGGCCGTGTGCGGCGCTGTCATCCAGGATGGGGAATTTTGCCATCAGTGCCGGCAGCAGGTCATCGCCCAGGAAACGGGCATGGCGTTCATCGCCGGTGTATTCCACCAGGCGTTCGGCCGACTGCGTCAGGGCCACGATCATGGCGGGTATTTCCTGCCGGTGGATCAGGTTGTCGAGCACGTTCCTGAGATCGGCGTAGCGCAGGTAGTCCAGGCCGTCGTGCACCACCAGCAGGGGGTAGGTGCGGTTGCGGCGGAAACGCGCCGGCACATACACCTGCACCTCCCGCTGCTGTTGAAAAGCCGCGCTATACAGCGACAGGCTGGCGAGGCTGCCGCTGCGTGCCGTGGCATCGTGCAGGGTCCAGGCAGGACGCCGGTAACCGTAACCCTGGCACACCGAGTTGGCGCCAAAGGGGTCATGCGCCAGCACCCCGTTCAGCTCATCCAGCACCAGGTGACGCGCGCCACCGCGCATGACTTCGAACTTGTATTCGAAGCGCGAGTTGTCCGGCAGGTCCATGGTCAGCGCCCACAGGCCGCTGTCCTCCAGCGGCTGCAGTGGCTGCTCCGTGCTCAGGCCCGAAATCCAGCGCCGCAAATGGACTTCCTCAGCGAAGCCGCGGTAGATGAAGGTCACGCGGCCAGGCTCGATCAGCGGAAATTGATTGTCCCGCACGAACGCATCGACATCGGCCTGACTTGGCACGCCATGGCGGTACAGGGCTTCGATCACCGGATTCATCAGGCGAGCAATTCTTTCCTGCGGCCGCTGCGGGTCATGACCGAGGATTGGCTTGCGCCGAGGATGCGGTGATTGGCCAGCTGGATCATGGAGCCATTATCCAGCGTGCAGCACGTGGCGGGCGCAAAGCGGCGGCTGAACAGGGCCATGCGCGTGCGGCTGGACCAGTCGAGACGGGTGCGCGCGTGGGGCAGCGGTATCAGGCCGCGCACGATGCCCAGGCCGGCGTCCAGTACCTCGGCGTCACGCTGGCCCTGCGGTGCGTCGTCGTGAAACAGCACGATGTGCTCGCCCAGCACCATGGCGCCGGCCGACCAGGCGATCACCGGTTTCTGTTGCAGGATTTCACCCAGCCGGAACAGGCGCATGCGGTTGAGCAAAACGGCCACGTGCCCGCCGGCGATCAGCAGCAGGCTGGCTTTGGCGGCGATCTCCTGCACTGCATGGCGCTGGGCGGTGGCATGGGGTGCGTCCATCCGGGCGCGGCGCTGGTCGAATTCGCTGTGGATGGCCGCGATACGCCGCACGTGGTGCCGGTCGAGGGCACGCACCTGGGTGATCGCAGCCCGTTGCTCCAGGCGCAGCAGGCCCGGATCGCCGCTGGTGCGCAGCAGGTCGCGGGCCGCCGCCATGGCCGGGGTGAGGCGCATGCGGTACAGCCGTTGCAGCTCCAGCAGCTTGTCCTGCCGCTCGCGCTGCAGCGCACGCAGCCCGGGTTCACGGGCGAAAATGTCTTCCGCCCGCTGGTAGATGTTCAGGTCTTCCAGCGGCCGTCCAATATCGGCCTGCACGTCGGCTATTTCTCCCTCGGAATCGCGCCAGCCGGCTGTGATGATGACCACGGGGCCCCGCGGGTTCACCAGATCGACTGCCTGCCGGAGGTTGGGGGTGGGCTCTTGCGGGCCCAGCATGAACTGCACGCTCATGGTTGCAAGCTCATGGATCAGGCCAGCTCCACGGTGGCAAGGCTGGGGGAAAAGGGCGCGACGAATTCGGCATGAACGGGCATAGGCTGCATAGCAGATCATTACGGCCACGTCCGCGCAAATGTTTTTTCCCCCGTATGGGCCGATCGTCATGTGGTGGCGAGCGTAAAATGATGGTAGGGTCTGCGTTGACCAACTTTCTAGATCGCACATGTCCGTATACATCTGGATTGCATTCCTGCTCTTCATACTCACCATGGTCGCACTGGACCTCGGTGTTTTTCACCGCAAAATCCAGGCCCCGAGCGTGCGCGATGCACTTATTTGGACCTCGATCTGGATTTCCCTGGCGTTCATTTTCAACGTGGTGGTGTACTACCTCTACGAATACGATTATTCCTGGGCGGCGATGAACAGCGATCTCACCGGGGCAGAGGCTGCGACGCAATACCTGCTTGGCTATGTGCTGGAAGAGTCCCTGTCGGTCGACAATATTTTTGTCATAGCGATGGTGTTCTCCTATTTTCGCGTACCGCTGGAATTGCAGCACCGGGTTTTGTTCTGGGGCATCCTGGGCGCAGTCATTCTGCGCGGCGTGATGATTGCCCTCGGCGTCACGCTGATCAACACTTTTTCCTGGATACCCTATGTGTTTGGCATGCTGTTGATTTACACCGCGGCGAGAATGTTGCTGCTGCGGCAGGAGACGGTGGAACCGCATGGCAATACCCTGATCCGGCTCGCCCACCGCTGGCTGCCGTTCACCGACCAATTTCACGGCCAACATTTTTTTGTGGAGAAGAATAGCCGCAAGGTGGCGACTCCGCTGTTCCTGGCCCTGCTGATGGTGGAGAGCAGTGACGTCATGTTTGCGATCGATTCGATTCCCGCCGTATTCGCCGTGACGCGGGATCCCTTCATCGTGTTCACCTCCAATATTTTCGCCATCCTCGGCCTGCGTTCGCTGTATTTCGTCCTGGCCGGTTACATGGAGCGCTTCCGTTACCTGAAGAGCGCGCTGGTCTTCGTGCTGGCCTACGTCGGCGTGAAAATGATCCTCAGCAACCACTACCATATCCCGGTGGGGGTTTCAATGTCGGTCATCCTGGGCATCCTGGGGGTCGGGGTCATTGCCTCGATCCTGGGCGCGGGTAAAGACCCGGTGCCCTTGAAGTCACCGCTGGATGTGGAAGGAAAATCACACCATGACTAATGCTGAGTGGCAGCAACGCAAGAACCAGGTTTTCGCCCGCGGCATGGGCAACCTGCTGCCGGTGTTCGCACAACGCGCGCGCAACGCCGAAGTGTGGGACATCGAAGGCAAGCGCTACATTGATTTCGGCGCGGGCATTGCGGTGGTCAATACCGGCCACAGCCATCCCGACATCGTCGCGGCGCTGAAAGCGCAAGCCGATGCGTTCAGCCACAGCTGCATCATGATCACACCCTATACCAATGCGGTGGAGCTGGCGGAAAAGCTGGTTGCGGCAGCGCCCTTCGACGACGGGCGGGTGGTGCTGGTGTCCACCGGCGCCGAGGCGGTCGAAAATGCAGTCAAGATTGCCCGTGCCCATACCGGGCGGGCGGGCATTATTGCTTTTAGCGGCGGATTCCATGGCCGCACCAACCTGTGCATGGGACTGACGGGCAAGGTGGTGCCCTACAAAAAGGGTTTTGGTCCGTTCACGCCGGAGATCTACCATGTGCCGTTCCCGGCTGCATACCTCGGCGTCAGCGCGGATGATTCCCTGCAAGCCCTGGATCAGGTGTTCAAGAACGATATCGAACCCAACCGGGTGGCCGCGATCATCATCGAGCCGGTGCAGGGGGAGGGTGGTTTTTACCCGGCGCCGGACGGTTTCCTCGGCCGCTTGCGCGAAGTGTGCGACCGCCATGGCATCGTGTTCATTTGTGATGAGATCCAAACCGGCTTCGGCCGCACCGGGCGGATGTTCGCCTGCGAATACGAAAAAGTGCAGCCGGACATCATCACGCTGGCCAAAGGCATTGCCGGTGGATTCCCGATTGCAGCGGTCGTCGGCAGGCGTGCTGTCATGGACGGGCCCGAACCCGGCGGGCTGGGCGGCACCTATGCCGGCTCGCCCC
>DATDPS010000108.1:0-7646 GCA_035292625.1 Lysobacterales bacterium
GACGAGTGGATCGCCATGCAGTTGGAGACGGCGTACCTGTTCAATCCGCATCTGAGCGACTTGCTGATCGACACCGAGGTGAAGAATGGTTACGTGATGCTGTCAGGCACGGTGCGCTCGGATATCGACCGGGACCTTGCGGAAGAGATTGCCAGGAGCCTCGACGGCGTTGAGTCCGTCGGCAACACCCTCACGGTCCAGGAAGAATTGGAGGAGCCTGCCATGCCAGAACCCGCCCCGGACTTCGTGCAGAAAGTGAAGGACGTGACGACGACCGCCCAGGTCAAGACCAGGCTGATAGGCAACGGCAATATCGCCGCCGGTGACATCGACGTCGACACCGAGAACAACGTCGTCCGGCTGTCGGGCGAGGTCCGCTCGGACACCGAGAGGCAACTGGCCGAGCTCATCGCCAGGAACACTTCTGGCGTGCAGTCCGTATCCAATGAGCTCGAGATACGCCGCTCCGGTTGACCAACGCGGGCTTATCGGACCGGCTGCAGTATCGACCGAACGAAGTTTTGAGTGAAGTACCCTTGTGCCGCGCAACGCGCCCCCCTTGTGGATGCGCGGCATTTTTTTCTGGATGCCAGCAAGGGTGACGCATCCAGTTTTTGTAGCTTGTAACAAGATAAGGAGACCTACCGTGAAGTCATTATTAAAACCCGTCCTTAGTAGACAACGTGTTGTGAATGTTCCACGTGATCAGTCCCAACTTCCCGCCACTCGCTTGTTGTTCCTCGGCTTCGCCCTGCTGTGCGCAGGCGGCCATGCCCTGGCCCAGTCCGAGGGCACTATTGGCGCTGCAGATCCTGTACCCATCGACGAGGTGCCGGTGATCAGCCAGGCGGACATCACCGATCCCATGTTGCTCCGGAGCCGGTCCCTGATCTGCGGGGACATCACGACCGCAGGTACGCCGATCGCGGGCAACGCCGGGGGCGGCGGGAACTCCGGCGAAATCAGCATATCCGGGATCCCGGTCACGGCGACCGTCGTGAATGCCAGGCTCTTCTGGACCGTGCTCACCGACAACGACCAGGCCTCGGAAACCGGCAAAACCATCTCTTTTGATGGCAATGTCGTCAGCGGGGAAATGGTGGGATTTGCCGCGGAAACTCCGTGCTTCGCACAGCAAAATACGGTGGCGTGGACCGCCGACGTAACCAGCCTGCTCACTGACCCCGGCAACGGCGCCTATGCTGTCGCCGGCTTTCCCGGTAACAACAACCTCGCGGTTGGAGACTTTACCGAGGGTGTTTCGCTGGTCATCACCTATGCGGATTCCACCGCTTCCGCCAAGGCCCTGGTCAGCTACGAGGGCCTGGCCGTGACCAACGGGAACGGTGAGACACTGCACCAGACCTTGGAAGGTTTTGAAGTGGGCGGTACCGTTTCGGCCACCTGGGCACCCATCTTCGGGAATGGACAGGTGTTCGGCACCTCCGACGAGTTGCTTGAGTTCAGCGGTGGGGCTGGCGCACTGAATTTCGACGGGTCCCTGGACGGCGGCACCGCGGCTTTCGCTGCCGAAACGTGCTCTTACCTCGATTCGGCCACGGTCAGTTGCTACTGGGACGACGACCTCCACGATGTTAGCGCGGCCATGAGCCCTGGCGACGTCTTGGCCGATGTGAATTACGAAGTGGTCACCGATTGCCACAGTTTCGTAGCCATGGATCTGGCCGTATCCGTCGATGACGTGGGTATCTGCGGCATCGCCGGGGAGCAGGTGGACGCCTTATGCCCGGCGACCGACATTTGGCGCAACCACGGTGAGTATGTCAGTTGCGTAGCCCATGCCGCGGAAGCAGCCCTGGCAGGCCTGACCTGTCTGTCAGAGGAGCAACAGGAAGAGATCCATGGCTGCGTCGTCAGCCAGCGAGCCCAGAGCGATGTTGGAAAACCCAACGGGTAAGCGGTGAAACGGTCATCAGCAGGAAAAAGCGGGGCCTTCGGGCCCCGTCTTTTTCATGCCGTGTCCACGACCGTGACCATCCGGCCGGAGCCCAAGCTGAAGAACCGACTTGACCATTTGGCCAAAGTCACCGACAAATCCCTCAGGACTGACCCCATACAAGGTTAATCGTGCGCATCTTGTGGTGTGGGTTGTCTGTGATAGCGCTTCCAGATCAGATAGGCAATGGATACAGCAATCATCCACGGTATGCCCACGATCCACGAAATGTTCCAGAAGTCCGTATCCAGACCCATGGTGATCAGGATAGCCACCAAAAGAATAATTCCCAGTATCTGCAGATACGGAAACAGCGGCATGCGCACCGGCAAGTGAATGCCTTTATTCCGTCGTCGAAAGCTCAAATGGCTCAACAGGATGATGATCCAGACGCTAAGGCCGCCGAAGAGGGCAATGCCAAACAGGTAGTTGTATGCAAACGGCGTCAATTTGGAGATCGACGCCGCCAGCAGGATACACACACCCGACAGGACCGTAGCCGCAACAGGGGTTCCATTCGCACCCAGCTTGCCCAGTATCCTTGGTGCATAACTGCCCCTGGAGAGGGAAAAAAGCATCCTGGACGTAAGGTAAATATTCGTATTCATACTGGACAATGCGGCGGTCAGTACCACGAAATTCATGATTCCCGCCGCATACATGATTCCGACGTGATCAAATAACCTGACGAACGGACTTTCAGTAACCACATGGGCGCCAATTTCAGTCCAGGGGATGAACGTAACCATGACCGACAAGGCCAGGACGTAAAACAGGAACAAGCGTAAGGCCATGGTCCGCAGTGCGGCAGGAATGGCGGTAACCGGGTCTTTCGCTTCGCCGGATGTCACGGCAATGACTTCAATTCCATAGAAAGAGAAGATGGCCATGATGACTGCCATCCAGACACCGCCAAAACCATGCGGCATGAAGCCGCCCTCCAACTCCGTCAGGTTGTGAAAACCGACAGGCTCGCCAACCAGGCCGAATATGTGCGTAATTCCCAGCACGATGAAAATGATGATGGCGACAACTTTTATCAGGGCGAACCAGTATTCAAAGGTTCCGAAATTTGCGACCGAACGTGAATTAACGTAAATCAGGGCGATGGCAAAACCCACAGACCAGATCCAGACGGGCGTTCCCGGAAACCAATAGGTCATATACAAGCCACCTGCCACCGCCTCACCGCCGATGGCAATGACCTGCGCCATCCAATACGTGTAGCGCACCAGGAATCCGGCCCATGGAGACAGATACATCTCGGCGTAAGTTCCAAATGAGCCGGCAGTTGGATGGACTACGGCCATTTCAGACAGGCTGAAAACCATGATGACCGCGACTACAGCAGCAATCGCATAACTGATCAGGACAGCCGGGCCGGCATACCCAATGGCAATGCCAGAGCCCATGAACAAACCCGTGCCAATAGCTCCACCCAGTCCAATCATCGTGATCTGTGCACGAGTCAAACCCTGGTGTAAGCCACCCTCGCGTTCCAATAAACTGTTCTTCTCCATCATCCACCTCGGTGCTTATGGTTATTGTCAATGGATCATCCGGAAGTGCTATCCGGATCTGGTGTTAGGGCAGTTGAAAAAAAGCGGCGCATCCGGTTGGCGGGTTTGTGTGAAACAAACCTGCCCGCGGAGATATGCCACTACGGGCAAGAATAACGTGATTACATTTGCCGGTCGAGAAGCACAGATCTTAATATTCCCTCTTGAGGGTGAAGTACCCAGAAAATAGGCTCTGACTCCGATAACCGGCTATGCTGGTCGTCACATACCCCCAAAAAATATGACCATGACCTCAGCCACCCTCCTGCACACACCGGATCTGGACGCGATCAGGGCCGCGCAATCGCGCATTGCCGGTATTGCGCTGCGCACGCCCTTGATCAGGCTCAATGTCGATGACGCGCCGGCGGAGATTTATTTGAAGCTTGAAAACCTTCAACCCATCGGCTCGTTCAAAGTGCGTCCGGCCGCGAATGCCATCCTCAAGCTCCCAGCCGGGCAGCGCGCCGCGGGGGTTTATACGGCCAGCTCCGGAAACATGGCCCAGGGCGTGGCCTATGCCGCGCGCGTGTTGGGTATCGAGGGCACGGTACTGCTCCCCACTCACGCACCGCAGGTTAAAATCGACGCCTTGCAACGCCTCGGGGCAAGGATCCGGCATCTTGGCGATAAGGACTGGTGGCAGGTTTTAATCAACCACGGTGATCCGGACCAGCCCGGTTCATTCATCCATCCGGTCGCGGACAACGATGTGATTGCCGGTGACGCAACCGTCGGCGCTGAAATCATCGCCGACTTGCCCGATGTCGACACGGTCATCGTGCCGTTCGGCGGCGGTGGCCTGGCGGTGGGCGTGGCGAGCGCCATCCGGGCCTTGAAACCCAACACCCGCGTTCTCGCGGCTGAGTCGGATCACTGTGCACCGCTGACCGCCAGTTTGAAAGCGGGCAAACCGGTCACGGTGCCCGGGCCCAAAACATTCATCACCGGCATTGGCATCGGCGCAGTGCTGGAAGAAATGTGGCCTCTGCTTACGAATCTGCTGGATGGCAGCGTGGTCGCGACGCTCGATGAGATTACGCAGGCCATCGCCCTGCTGTTTGAACGCAACCGCGTGGTGGCCGAAGGGGCGGGGGCTGCGCCTGTGGCATCGGCGCTCGCGGGGCGTGCCGGCACTGGCAAAGTCGTGTGTGTGGTCTCGGGTGGTAATCTGCATGCACGCCAGTTTATCGACGTGCTCAAGGGCAAAATCCCGCAAGCCTGAGGCGCTGAATCCCCAGCCGCTTGGTCGTCATCAACTCTTTCTCTTCCAACCACACCGTCGAAAATGCAGTGTAGCGGAATCAGGCAAATGTATTTAGCATATCTGCCGGCAACTATTAAAACGCATAAAACCGGGGATGCAACGTGGATATCAGCGATCGTTACTGTCATACCTGCTCCTGTGCTGTCGATGTACCGGCACGGCAAGCTTTCGACTACATGGCCGACGGCATCAAGCAGGGCGAATGGACCTTCGGCAGCTGGGACCGGCGCCGGGTCGGCGAGCATCTTTTCGTCGGCCGCTCGATGTTTGATGACAAGGAAACTTACATCAGAATCGACGCTGATGAAGAGCACCTGGTGGTCTATTATCAGATCGGCGATGATCCCGGGCACTTGCTTGCGCGCAACATGGCAAGAATTGTGCGCGGCCCGGTTCTCGGCTGGGAAGACAGCCGCTGCCTTGTCACCTTGCTGGCATGGCGCAGCGCGTTCATGAACGATGACCGCTGGAAGCAGCTCTGCGTCTCGCACGAAACCCAGATGTTCATCATCAAAGCCCGCATTGAAGCGCAAACCGGAAAAGAACCCTGACCCACCTTTGCACAAAGGACACAAGAGTCACCTTTCACACTTTCGGGGTATGTCGGGCGCCAGGACGATCCAGTTTTGCCCGGCCAATGCAACAACCTGGCCGATTGTACGTCCGTCATTTCAACTTCGCCTGCGCCAGTGCCAGTTCACCTTCCGGGCTGCGTTCCTTGTCGGCCGACAGGTTGATAACGCAGTTGGAGATGATCACGTCGACCGTGTCGTCCGGCAGCGGGATGTTCTCGATCTCTCCCTTGAGGAACTCGACGTTTTCCACCCCGGCCTTGCGCTTGTTTTCCTCGGCAAGCGCGAGCATCTCGTCGGTCATATCGAGCCCGTAGGCCTTGCCGCCGGGCCCTACGCGCCACGCCGAAAGGAGTACGTCGATACCGCCGCCCGACCCGAGGTCGAGCACCACCTCGCCCGGCTTCCTAGTTCTTTTTTGCCCACAGTTGGCGTAGACGGCGCATTGCATCCAGTCCTTTCAGGTCGACTACCGCCCTGAAAGTCTGCAGGACTTCATTGTCTTCCGGTAGAATCTGAAAATTATTCCATGGCGTGCCCATAATCGTGTCGAAGCCCAGAGGCACGGCAACCGTCAAAAATGCACTTTCCATCACGTGCCGTAATCTCATACCATCAAATTCAATCGGCGGGAGCATATTTCCAATATTAGTCAAACCGCCGACGATATGGACTCCTTTCAAATCCGCATCATCACCAATCAGCCTGATCGCATCCAATGCCATTCTGACCATGCCCTCAGTATCGGAAATCAAGGTGCTGACGGTGACATCAATGTAGATGTCTTCGGGCTTCAAACCATGCTCACGTAGCAGAATCCCGCTGGAACGTTTTGCAGTTAACAGGACATCGGTACTTTTTTTGTTGGGGACGCCCGCGCCATCCTCCATTCTTTCCGCTGCCATCAATATCACTTTGCAGGGACATATTTTGAATAAATCAACCATTTCCCAGCGGGTTTCAGCGATCGAGTTTATCAATGGCGCTTGGCCTCCAGCCTTGTCGCGATCATAGGCCTTCAGACAGACTTCCTGTACTTCCAGCTTTGGATAATCAAAACAGAGCGGTACATTCACCGCTGCTTGAATGGCCTGAATGACCTCCGTAAGAAATTTTGCATCCTTGTAACCCCGTGAACCAATAGTCACATCAAGTATCGCTGCGCCTTCATCAACCTGGCGCTTCGCCAGGTCTTGTATGCCCTTGATATCCTCTTCTTCGACCAAGGTTCTTGTGGCCTTGAAACCAGGGTTTAGCCGATCACCGATGATGGTCAGATTGGGAATGGTCATGGTTCAGTTTGCCTGGAGATCAACTCAGGAAAATTAATCGATTGCATGAAGAGGTCAGTGAAGCGGGCATTCCCGGCCTGGGCAACATGTTGGCTGCCGGCTGCCAGTAAACGCGCTCTCTCCCGGTATGGACAAGATAGCAGGGAAAGTTTAGCGCCTATGCCTGCTGCATTTCCGACTTGTTCAAAATGATCCGCGGGCAGATCAGGAAACAAGCCGATGGTGATGGCGCTTTGAATGCGGATGTAATTACCGAATGCACCGGCAATAACCATTTTGTCCAATTGACCGTAATCAAGCCCGGCTGTCTCCAGTAACAGATCGATCCCCGCCCGGATGGCCCCTTTTGCCAATTGCACAGCCCGGATATCTTTTTGCGTAAACACCACATCTGGCTCACCTTCGTGCAGCAGCAAGCACCTTTCTCCATCATGCTGTGTTGCATGCACATATTCTTTCTTGATTTGTCCCCTCGGGTTGATGCCGCCCGCCTGGTAGAAGGCGGCCACGATATCCAGTACCGCGGATCCGCATACGCCCACTGGGGTTGTCTCGCCGATAATTTCCAACATGACCATATCGTCTTTGACGGTCACCCCTTCTATGGCGCCAGATGCAGCACGCATGCCGCAACTGATGTGGCCGCCTTCCAGGGCCGGGCCGGAAGGGCACGACAGGCTGGATATTTTACCCCGGTGGATGAGCGAAATTTCCGAATTGGTGCCGATGTCCAGCGCCACCACCGTGCGTTGTTCCGTATCGGCGCAAATGCCGAGCAACATGGCGCTATGGTCACCGCCGATAAAACCAGCGATGTTCGGCAGCAGGTGAACATAGGCGCCTCTTGCGGCATGCAAGCCCAGGTCGGCTGCTTTTAAATCCATGCCAGCGGCAATGACCGGGACAAAGGGGGCCAGGCCCAGGCCCCTTAGCGGCAGCCGCGCGAACAGGTGGTGCATCACCGTGTTGCCGGCAACGACGACGTCAGCGATCTGCTCT
>DATDPS010000109.1:0-4660 GCA_035292625.1 Lysobacterales bacterium
CCTGGTGTTCTTCCGGGTAACGGCCTTGCTCGCCCAGCACGCCGGCCAGCCACAACTGGGCGGGTATGTAGTCCTCATTCAACTCCACCGATTGGCGCAAGGCTGACTCCGCCGCATCTTTTTGTCCTATCTGCCAGCGCGTCAGCCCCAGCGAAGCAAAAGCTTCGGCGGATTCCGGATCGATGGCCAGGGCTTTTTCAATCATGGGCTGAGCCTTGGCCGCGGCTTTGACCGGCGTGACATTGCCGTACTGCGACAGCAGCATCCAGGTATCCGCCAGGGCGGCATAGGCCGGAGCATAGGCCGCATCGTGCTCCAGCGCTTCGGCAAAAAAGCCCAGGGCTTTTTCCAGCTCAGCCGGCGTTCGGCGCCACCAGTGCAGGCGCCCGGTGCGATAGGCATTGGCTGCCGCCAGGTTATCCGTCTGCCCGACCGATTTCTGTTCCAGGCCGGCGAAGGATTCAACCAGCGCTTGCGCAATATGGCTTGCGACTTCATCCTGAATGGCAAAAAGATCATCCATTTCGCGGTCGTAGGACTGCGACCAGATGTGAAACCCGTCCTCGACATTGATCAACTGGGCCGTCAGCCGGATGCGGTTCCCGGAGGAACGGATACTGCCTTCCAGCACGGCGCGTACATTCAGCAAACGGCCAATTTCGCGTATGTCATGCTGCGGATTGCGGAAGGTAAAGGAGGAGGTACGCGCAGCGACGTGCAGACCCTCGACCTGCGCCAGCAGGTTGAGTATCTCTTCGGCCACGCCGTCAGAAAAATAAGCCTGATCGCCCTCTGCGGACAGATCCGTGAAGGGCAGCACCGCTATGGAGTTTTCCGGCGCCATGAACTGGCGGTTTTCCGGCGCCGCCGAAACCTCCAGCTCGAGCGCACCCGCATAGTAAATGTAAAACGTATAACCCAGGCCCAGCATGGCCAACAGGGAGAGACTGAACAGCGTGGCATTTTGTGTCCGGCTCAGCACGCTGGTGCCACTCGCGCGGCGTATGCCTTGCGGTGTCAGGTCAAATTGCCAGGCCAGCAGGAACACCAGCGGGAAACCCAGGATCAGGACGATGACGATCAGGGTAGGCAACCAGTCCGGCAGGCGCAGAGGATCGACTGCTGCATCCATCAACTGCAACAGTACGAACACAGTCACTGCGTATGCGCCCACGGCGCGGGGCACCTTGCGCCGCGTCAGCTCCGCCAGTGTGCCTGTCATTAAGGGGTGTTGATCCGTCATTTCTTCCTTGTCCAACTCATTCAGCCAGCCCGTTCGGAGCGCTTTTTCCTGATCAGGCCGGAAATATCGTTATTGCCCTCGCCCTGCGCCACCAACTCTGCATAGTCCCGGATGGCCGCTTCGACCACTGGCATACCTATATCCAATTCCCGTGCCAAAGCCTTGACGATACCCAGATCTTTGAGCACCAGGGACTGCTTGAAACCCTTCTCAAAGCGGTTCTCCAGCATCGAAACTCCCCGGTGGCGCAAAAACCAGCCATCGGCTGCCCCCGAACACAGTACGGACAATAGACGCTCCTGGGGCAAATTTAGTTTCTCCGCCAACGCAAGTGCTTCGCAAACCGCTTCCGCCACTCCCGCGACAATGACCTGATTGACTGCCTTGCTTGCCTGGCCGTTGCCGACCGGACCCATGTGGGTAACGGAAGCCGAATACGACTCCAGCACTGGCTTAATCCGCGAAAAAGTGGCCAATTCAGCCCCCACCATTGACACCAGGCGCCCGTTGATCGCGCCTTCCACTCCACCCGACACCGGCGCGTCGGCATATTCGACCCCCTGCTTTGCGACCATTCCAGCCAGCTTCCGGGTAATCATGGGGCTGACCGTAGAGGTGTCCACCACTGCCGAGCCCGTGCACAAACCGGGCAGACTGTTCTCCACCACGGATTCCAGGTCCGCGTCGGCCGACACGCATACCAACAGG
The DNA here is from genome assembly GCA_035292625.1 of Lysobacterales bacterium. Lineage (GTDB taxonomy): Bacteria > Pseudomonadota > Gammaproteobacteria > Xanthomonadales > SZUA-36 > SHZL01. The sequence continues at coordinate 1,952 of DATDPS010000109.1, forward strand.
ATATCGCAACGAGTGGCCAGCGCGGCGGGGCTCCCCGCCCGCCAGCAGCCCAACTCCGCCGCAAGCTGTTCGGCTTTGCTGCCGGTGCGGTTCCAAACACCTTCCAGGTAGTCTCTTGCCGCCAGGTGGCGCGCCATCGGCGCGCCCATGGCGCCCAGGCCGATTATCCCGCAGCGCAGGGTGCTCATCGAAGATCCTTCACCGCAGAACTAGAGCGCCTCATCGCCTTCCTCCCCGGTGCGGATGCGCATGGCGCGCTCCAACGGTTGGACAAAAATCTTGCCATCACCGATGCGGCCGGAAGCTGCCGCGTCCGCGATGGCCTCGACCACGGCATCCACGCGCTCGTCCGGCACGGCAATTTCGAGCTTCAGCTTGGGCAGGAAATCCACCACGTACTCCGCACCGCGGTACAGTTCCGTGTGGCCCTTCTGGCGTCCGAAACCACGCACTTCGGTAACCGTCATGCCCTGGATCCCGGCTTCAGCGATGGCATCACGTACATCGTCCAGCTTGAACGGTTTGATGATGGCAATGATCAACTTCATGAGGAAAGCCCTGTGTTGGTGGAACGGGTGACTTTAATGCGCGCATACTATTGCAGCAAGCGGCAGGATAGCCATGATACGCCTGCCCTTGAATGCGGAGTTGCCCCCATGATAGATCTCAAGCTGATCGATGAGCTGAGCCGCAAACTGAGCGAGTCATTGCCTCCCGGCCTGGCCCAGCTCCGGGACGAGACCAGCGAGCAATTCCGCGGGGTGCTGCGGCGCGCGTTTGAGCGCATGAACCTCGTTACCCGTGAGGAATTCGACGCCCAGTCCGCGGTACTGGTCCGCACCCGGGAAAAACTGGAAAGCCTGCAGCGGCAGATCCAGGAGCTGGAGCGTGAGAAGGGGTGAGAGTAAATATATTCTTGCCGCTTGCAGCAAAAGTATTTTTACTCTGACCCCGCAGATTTTTTTTGGCTTGCCGATTTCCCTGAATCCGGGCTGATGCCAAACCGCCAATTTCTTACAACCAGACGCTACTGTTTCCTCTGACGCCACTCCGCGCCACAGTCCACACTGAGCGCCTGAAACAGTCCAGCACGCCACTACCGAAGGAGGCCGGCGATGAGCCTGGCGCAGGTGTTTACGCGGGGCTGCGTTGGCGTGGACGCACCGGAAGTTATCGTCGAAATCCACCTGGGCGGCGGTTTGCCGGCGATGTCCATTGTCGGCCTGCCGGAAGCCGCCGTGCGCGAAGCCCGCGACCGGGTCAAGGCAGCCCTGCTCAATGCATTGTTCGAGTTTCCCCAGCGGCGCATCACCATTTCCCTGGCGCCAGCGGAACTGCCCAAGGAAGGCAGCCGCTTTGACCTGCCCATTGCGCTCGGCATCCTGGTTGCTTCCGGGCAACTGCCTGGCACTTTGCTGAACCAGTACGAGTTTATCGGCGAGTTGTCCTTGAGCGGGGTGCTCAACCCGGTGCGCGGGGTTCTGCCGGCGGCCATCGAGGCAGGCCGCGCTGGACGCGGCCTGGTGGTGCCGCAAGGCAACGCGGCGGAATCCGCCCTGGCCGACGGCCGCAACTGCCTGCAGGCATCCAGCCTGCTGGAAGTGGTCGGCTGGATGCATGACCGCAGCAAGCTCAAACCCGTGTGCCGCGGCCCTGAACCGGAAGAACAGCGTACAGCCGACCTCGCCGATGTGATCGGGCAGCAGCGTGCACGCCGGGCGCTCGAAGTAGCGGCGGCAGGAGGTCACAATATCCTGTTCACGGGCAGTCCGGGAACTGGCAAAACCATGTTGGCTTCGCGCCTGCCGGGATTGCTGCCGCCGATGCGGGATGACGAGGCGCTGGAGGCGGCGGCGATCGCATCGGTCAGCCAACAAGGGCTGGATCTCAGCCGCTGGCGCGTTCGCCCCTTTCGCGCACCGCACCACACCGTCAGCGCAATCGCCCTGGTCGGCGGCGGGTCGCGCCCCCGGCCGGGCGAAATCTCCCTGGCGCATAACGGTGTGTTGTTTCTTGACGAGTTGCCGGAGTTCAACCGGCATGCGCTGGAAGTGCTACGCGAGCCGATGGAATCCGGACACATCGTCATCAGCCGTGCGTTGCGTAGCGAAACCTACCCCGCCCGGTTTCAGCTGGTGGCGGCCATGAACCCCTGCCCTTGTGGCCAGCTGGGGGACGCAAGCGGCTTATGCCACTGCTCAGCGGATCAGGTGAGCAGGTATCGCGGCCGAATCTCCGGACCGCTGCTGGACCGCATCGACCTGCACATCGAGGTGAGCCGGCCAAAATCTTTCGTGCTGCAGCATGACGGCCCTGCCCCGGAGTCCAGCGCGCAGGTTCGATCACGGGTCCAGGCAGCCCGATTGATCCAGCAGCAGCGGGCAGGCCGCACGAACGCCCAACTGGAAGCTACAGATCTAAAAGCGTTCTGTCGAATCAGCGCCCCTGACCGCAAACTGCTGGCCGAAGCCAGCAAGCAGCACGCTCTTTCCCCACGCGCCTGCATACGTATCATGAAAGTGGCGCGCACGCTGGCAGATCTTGAGGCCGAGACCAACATCGGCACCACCCATGTGGCGGAGGCAATTTCGTACCGTAACTGCGGAGCGATGCGTACTTGAAATCAAGAAAGGCTGTTTCATACTCCAGTGGCTGCGTGAATATTTATTCGCCAATGACAACCGCCGTACCGGACGCCGTCGCTACAAG
>DATDPS010000110.1:0-5936 GCA_035292625.1 Lysobacterales bacterium
TCCATGTCATATTCAGACACGGCGCCACGCAAGCCCGCCATCGGTCCGTCCCACATCTCCCGTTCAGGGTCCCGTTCCCGGCAAAACAGAACACACTTGCCGCCGTCCTGCGCGGGGATCATGACCAGCAGGGCTTCAGGTTCGCGAAAGCCGGTCAGGTAAAGGAAGTCGCTGTCCTGGCGGTAGGGGTAATGCACGTCGCTGTTGCGAACCCGCGCTGGTGCCCCGCAGACAATGATGATGGAATCCTCGCCCGCCATGCGCATGAGTTGCAGGCGACGCCTGGCGTATTCCTTTTGTTTGATCATCTGGCTTTTTTCTTGCCTTCAATGAATGGGATCATCAGCGCCCGGGCCGCGCAGCTCTTCGCGCAGGATGAGTACTACCACGCGCACGTACTCCACGATCTCGACAAACGCCTGCTCATTTTCTTCCTGCAGGTCCATGTCCTTCGCTTCATCGGCATACGCAGACAGGCCGGCCCGCGCAATCTGCTGCACATCTGCCAGCGCTTCGGCCGCCTCGGCCGACAGGGGCTGTAACGGTCCGCCCACGCCCAGGCCGGCGAGAAAGCCCGTACACCACTGCGCCAGTGACCGGGTGCGCTCGTCCAGGGGCTGCTCATCGTCCGGCAGCCACAGCTTGAAGCGCAATTCTTCATCAGCCAGTTGCTGCACCGTGCTTTCAAACGCTTCGGCCATGACTTCGTGCCAGGCAGTTCCCGCGTCAACCGCCAGTTCCAGGGCTGTCAGGTGGCGCATGAACTGCTCTGCCGTTCCGCCGTTTTCGCCACAAATCATGCCACACAGCACGCCGTGGCATTCCGCCAATTCAGCCGCATCGAGTGCTCCGCGGCTGATCAGCAATGCGTGGCGGAAATCGGGCAAGGGATCTGGCGGCATCTGAACCTCCTTCAATGCGTTTTTCCGTGACGCCAGGGGGGCTGTTGCGGACAAACCTCCAGGGTATTGGAGATGTTAGCATCCCCGGGCGCCACGCCGCAGCTTCACCGGCTTGGTTTCGGTCGCGGTGATTGACGCTAAGTTTTGCCCCACTTATAGTGTGACGCCATGAGCACACTGCAAGAAACAGGCAACGACCTGCAGCGGCTGGAGCACCAGCTAAATGGCCTTCTCGATCAGTGCCGTAAACTGCGTGAAGAGAACCAGTCCCTGCTCAGCCGCCAGGAATCGCTGGTTGCCGATCGCGCTTCCCTGGTGGCCAGGAACGAGGAAGCCCGTTCCAAGGTGGAGGCCATGATCAATCGGCTCAAGTCCCTGGAGCAGTCCTGAAACTGTGAGCGGCCACCCTTCGATCCCAACCCCTCCGCTGGAAATACCATGAACGAAGCAACCGGACCTGTGTCGATTACCATCCTCGACCGCAAATACCAGTTCGCCTGTGCTCCGGAGCAGCGCAAGGAACTGCTTGCGGCCGCACACAGCCTCGACGAGAGAATGCGGGAAATAAAGGAAACAGGCCGGCTCATGTCACTGGAGCGCATTGCCTTGCAAGCCGCGCTGAACCTCAGTGATGAGCTGCTGAAAATCCAGCGCGACAACGATCTGCGCACGGAACGCATCGACAGCAAGATCCGTCTCCTGGCCGATCAACTCGATAATGCATTGAAGGCCTGACCGGGCTATAATCGGGCCAGTCCTCTGTGGTATTTGCCAGCGGGACCGTTAAATGCCTTGTCCCTATATTCTGACCTCGGGATGGCAGCGTTGAGTGCCGTTGTGCATGTTCGCAGCATTGCGAAAAGCCTGAAGCCCAACAAGCTTTCCCACCTGAACCACTGGTTCAAGGTCACCGGCCCGTAGCGGTACCATGGAGGACCCTTCCATGAAACAGCGTCTTCGCGCGGACGTACGGGCGCAGCGGCGAAACCTGGATGCCGCCAGCCGTACTCGCTGGGACCAACTCATCAACCGTGAAACCCTCAAGCTCGTCGAGCAGGAGTGCGCCGGCTCGCTGGCTGCTTACCTTTCTTTTGACGGCGAACCCGATCTGCGCCCGGTACTGGATATCCTGGCCCGTCGAGGTGTCAGGATAGCCCTCCCTCTGGTGATCAAAGAACCCGCCCCCGGGAAGCTGGTGTTTCGTGCCTGGACTCCGGCGGACTCCCTGGCAACAGGTCCATTCGGAATCGACCAGCCGGCTGAAGGCGAAGCTGTGCGCCCGCAGGAACTCGAGCTACTGTTGATGCCGCTGGTGGCCTGGGATGAACAGGGTCACCGGCTGGGCATGGGCGCGGGCTATTATGACCGGGCTCTCGCGGCATGGGCGGACAGCGAGAGCCCCAAACGCATCGGCATTGCCTACGCCATGCAAAAACACCCGGGCCTGCCGGCCGACCCCTGGGACGTGGGCCTGCACGAGGTGATTACCGAACGCGGTCGTTTTACCTGCCGCGCCTGATTCCTGACAATACTGGGTAGCAAATGAATTACTGGCTGGTAAAGAGCGAACCGGATGCATTCAGCATCGATGACCTGGCGAACGCGCCGGGCAAAAAGTCACACTGGGACGGCGTGCGAAATTACCAGGCCAGGAATTACATGCGCGATGGCATGCGCCAAGGCGACGGGGTGCTCTTCTACCATTCCGGCTGTGAGACACCGGGCATCGCCGGCATCGCCGCGGTGGCTTCCCGCGCCTACCCAGACCATACCGCGTTTGATCCGCAGGACCACCATTTCGATCCAGGCAGTAACCCGGACAATCCGCGCTGGTTGATGGTTGACATTCGTTTCAAGCGCAAGACGCGGCGGCTGATCAGCCTGGCCGAACTGAAGCAGTATCAGCGGCAACTGGAAGGTTTCGCCCTGCTCCGCAAAGGCAACCGCCTGTCCGTCATGCCGTTGAGCAGGAACCAGTGGGACTTCATCCTGGCACTGGAGGGAACCCGGCCATGAGCAACGACACACTGCTGGCGCAGAAAACCCGCCAGCTGGAACAGAAAATCCAGGTCGCCGAAGCGGCCCTGGCCTGGGTGAAACCAGACGCCATTCTCGGCGTTGGCACCGGCAGCACGGTGAACTGTTTTATCGATGCCCTGGCCGCCTGCGGCACCCGCATCGAGGCGGCGGTTTCCTCCTCCGAAGCCACCACCGGGCGGCTGCAGGCTGCCGGCTTCGAAGTACGCGAACTCAACCTGGCGGGAACCCTGGATGTTTATGTCGACGGGGCGGATGAATTCGATGCGCACCGGCGCCTGATCAAGGGTGGCGGAGGAGCCTTGACCCGCGAGAAAATCGTCGCCGGCGCGAGCCGGAAATTCATTTGCATCGTCGACCAGAGCAAGAAAGTCAGCGTGCTGGGCAAGTTCCCCCTGCCCATCGAGGTCATACCCATGGCGCGCAGTTTCGTCGCCCGGCAGATGGTGGTCATGGGCGGCCAGCCCGAATGGCGCGCGGGCTTTACCACCGACAATGGCAACGTGATCCTGGATGTCCACAATCTGGACCTGGTTGACCCGGTGGGGGCGGAAAAGCGCATCAACAACATACCTGGCGTGGTTACCTGCGGCCTGTTCGCCATCCGGCCGGCCGACGTGGTGTTGATGGCAAGCCCGGCCGGGGTTGTACAGATTTAATAGATTCACTCCGACAGCAACGTGTCCATGAATTGCTCGAAGTCCTGCACGAATTTCGCATAATAGGCGCCCGTCCCGGGCCCGGAAAAGCCAGTGTGAATGCGCCGCACGCTACTGGAACGGTCAATGAATATCATGGTCGGAAAGGCCAGCACGTGATTCAGCATGGGCAGCGTTTCAGCGGCCAGCACCTTGTCCGAGACGCCTGCCACCAGCACATCGTAACCGATGCCGTATTGCTCACGCAGCGCTTCACCCTGTGCCGCCGCCAGTTCAAACTGCTCGAAATGTTCGTACAGCAGAGTAATGATTTCCAGGCCGCGCTCGTGGTTTTCCCGGTAGTATTTCGACAGGAAAGTCACTTCGTCAGCACAGTTCGGGCACCAGGTGCCGGACAGGGTTACCAGCACCACCTTGCCCTGGAATTTTTCATCCGCCAGTGAAACTGGCCGGCCCGCGAGATCCGGGAAAGTGAATTGCAGTGAATCGTAGCCTTGCTTGAGAACAGTCAGGGCGTACGGATCGGGCAGACTGGCCTCGAAATTACGCCGGGCCACCCAGCTCTCATGTGCACGGGTGCCCGACCACATGTCCCCGGCCAGCTCACCATCGCCCGTTGCAAGGGCGGTAAATACGTAGGCATGCGCACCGTCAAAGGTTGAAAGTTTCAACTGCCTGCCATCTGCTTCACCTTCAAGATAGCGATAATCTCCCGTCGGGGTAAGAAAAGTTCCTGTAACGTGACTGCCCTGCTGGTCGAACTCCGCCACCGCGTCAATGGTGGTTCCATTGTCCTCGGTAAACACCACTTCCCAGCGGCCGGTCACATCGACCTCGGCTGCCGGGTTGACGGAGAAGCGGTGCGTCAATCCACGTTCTCCACTGACCGGCATGACCTGCTCATAGCCGCGTTTCACCAGGGTCAGTGTGCCCGACAGCGTGTCACCCGAGAGACGCAGGTCGAAGGTGTTGTTGAAACTCGGAAAGCGCAGTTGCAGCCGGTCGCCATCACGCCGGATTGCGCCGATATTGACCCGCTCCGCGCCATTCTCCAGCCAGGCCGTGCTGAAGTCGCTGGCCATCCTGAGCTGGACCGGCAGCGCCGCTTGCGGCAGGCTGATGATCAGCCGCCAGTTTTCCACCGGAATGGTGCCGGGCTGCGGGCCGGCAGCCGGTTCGGCGTCCGTTCCGGTGCCACAGCCCGACAGCAGGGCCCAACAGAGAAAAAGCAGCACGTTGCGCATAAGATAAGTCCGGTCCTGTGGAATTAACCAGGACCGGAACAGTAGCAGAGTGCGTGCCGTAATTCGAATCAGAAATCAGCGGTCAACTGCGCCCACAATTTGGTGGTGTCAGGATAGGGCGAGCCGGAGCTGGCATCAAAGGTCGCCAGTTTGAACAGCAGTCCGTAGCGTTCGGCAAACTTGAACGACAATGCCGCGTCAAACTCTGTGCCCCAGTCAGCATCCCCCGCTTCAGCCTGGAAATCGTGGTAAATGAGTTCCCATTTCCAGGCGCCAATCGGTCCCGACACACCGGCGTACAGATCCAGCAGTCCGGCATTGGGGGTGGTCAGGAAGATGTCCGCCCAACCGTTGAACGCGTGCAGGGTGGCCAGCGGAGTGCGGAATGAGGCGCCGGCCGTTGTGTCATCACCACCCAGCGATTCAAAACCAATCGAAGGGGTCACCGCGGGCCAGGCCAGCGACAGGTTTGCGTGGTAGTAGTTGGCGCTGTAGTCCACCGGGTTGTTGTGTGCATCTGCCTGGTGGGCGTATTCAAGTGCATAGCCCCATGTCACGGATGTCATCTTGTACGAGCCAGCCCAACGCGCCCCATAGCTGACGGTTGAAAAAGCAGCGACATCGTCGTTATCGATGTCGTAGTAGTAAGCTGAGAGCCTGCCCACGTCTTTCCAGTCCTTGGCCAGGTTGGCCAGCCAGGTCTGGTTGTCGTTGGTACCGGCGGGTACATCGTTGCCAAAAATGCGGTTGACCTGCCAAACGTAAGCCAACTGGAAATCCAGCCCACCGGCGATTTTCTGCTGGAAGTAACCTGAATCATACGACTGCTCGTGCTGCCGCCAACCGACGGGACCGACAAAGCGCTGGTTGTCATACAGGATGACCTGCCGGCCTCCACGCACGAGTGTGCCCTTGGGATTTGCCCACTGCAACCAGGCCTGGTTGGCGAAAGCACCGGTTGGGTCCGCAACCACCGGATAGTTGGCTTTGTCTGGTGTGTTTCCTGCACCCTGGTCGTAGTCATCAGCCAAAATTTCCGCAATCCAGTCGACTTCCAGGAAAGCGCCAAATCCATACCAGTCGGCAGTCCTGAA
>DATDPS010000111.1:0-3370 GCA_035292625.1 Lysobacterales bacterium
GATATCGAAATACGAGGGTGGCAGCTGCTGCATCAACTTCGCTGGCGTGCCCCCATTTCCTACAGCAATCGGCAAGCCGATCAGCACCACGCCGGTGAGCAGCAACACGAACTGGATCCAGTCGGTCCAGGTTACCGCGAGATAGCCGCCGAATGCGGTGTAGAGGATCACCACAGCGCTGGCCACCAGCAGGCTGGTGCCGAAGTCCCAGCCCAGCAACACGTGCAGCACGCTGCCGGCCGCGGCCAGCTGGCCCGCGGCGAAGGCGATGAAGGCGATGGTGGTCGTAATGGTGGCCACGATGCGCGTGCGGCTGTCGAAATGGTGTTCGATCAGGTCCGGGTAGGTCAGGTGGCCGTGGGCGTCGCCGATGCGCTTGACCCGGGCGGCAAAGGTAAGCCCGAAGAGGAAGCAGCCGATGGCGAGACCCGTCACGTACCAGGCGGCGGTGATTCCCATCATGTATGCCTTGCCCGAACCGCCGATGATGGAAGCGCCGCCGATAAAGGATGCCAGCCACAGACAGGCAATGGAAAAACTGCCCTGGCGGCGGCCGGCCACGTAATAGTCTTCAACGCCCTTTTGCCGGCGGCTGGCGTACCAGCCGACCGCGACCATGGCGAACAGGTACAACGCGACAATGGCGGTATCAATTGAGGACAAGGCGTTCAGCGTAAAGTCTCCACCATCAGCCGCGCCGCCAGCGCCAGCAGAATGAGGCCAAAGGCCCGCTCGAACCATACCGTCCTGGCCTGCAGCTGCTTCAGCCAGCGCGGGTTGGAAAACAGCCAGGCGACCAGCAGGTACCACGCCGTATCCATGAAGAAGGCCGTGCCGGCATAGGCCATTCGGGCCAGCAGTGGCGTATCCGGGCCGATCACCTGGCTGAACAGGGCAATGAAAAATACCGCAATCTTGGGATTGAAAAAGACGATCAGGAAGCCGTCCCGGGCGGCGCTGGCCGTGGCGGGAACCGTGCTTATGTCACCCGCGGGCTGCGCTTTCGCCCTCAGTCCGCGAATGCCCAGCCACGCCAGGTAGGCTGCACCCGCCCATTGGAAGGCGGTGAACAGACGTGGCGATGCCGTGATCAGAAAGGCCAGTCCGGAAATGCACAGGAAGGCATACAGTATGATTCCGGCTCCGTGAGTCAGGGCGGCGATGCAGCCATTGCGCCGGCCACCGCTGAACGTATGGCGCAGCACCACGGCCAGTGAAGGGCCAGGTGACATGGCGCCGAGGGCGCAAATGACGACAACCGTTAACCAGGTGGCGAGGTTCATCGGTGCCGTGGCTCAGCCGGCGCTGCGACCGAAGACGGTAAACATGTAGCCGCCGACCGCTCCGGCCAGCGCTTGTGCGGCCAGGCCCAGTGCGGAACGGGCGCCGGCGATCGGAATGATGTCGAAAGCGGCCTTGAGGGACAGATGAACCGCGATCAGTCCCACCGCCCCAGCCAGCGCAAACAGGTGCTTGCGCCAGGTGGGTCGCCTGCGGCCCAGCCAGCTTGCCACGGGCAGGGCCAGGGCGAACGCGGCGGCGATGACCGGCAGGAAGACGCCGCGCATGCCAGCCAGGTCCTGCAGGCCCATGCGCATCCGCTCAGGCCAGGTCACTGTGACGCCGAGACTGCCCAGGCTGGCCACCACGGATTGGGTGGAAAAAAGACTTGCCAGGGTGTAGCTGACCAGGACAGCGAGAATATAACGGCCCAGTACCCTGATCACGGTCGAGGTATTCATGTATGATTTTTGTCCCGTTCCCGCCTGCCGACAAGGCTGGTGCAACAGGCTAGCACAAGACCTTGCCACGGAGTGAAGTCAGGAAGTGAATATCCCGAGGAGCAACAGAATGCACCAGGCTCTGGCGAACGTCGTGCCCCGCTGGGGCTTGGCTCTGTTGCTCGCGCTCTACGCCTCGACCTGCAGTGCGGAGGTGCCTTACCGCCTTGAAGTTCTTGCCACCGGCCTGGATAAACCGTGGAGCCTGGCTTTCCTGCCGGACGGCACGGCCCTGGTTACCGAGTTGCCGGGGAACCTGCGGCGCATCGGCGCGAACGGCGAGGTGGGAGAGCCGGTCGAAAACGTGCCGGCGGTTTATTTCGCCGGCCAGGGCGGGCTTTTCGACGTGGTGCTGCATCCGGATTTCGCCAACAACCAGCTGGTGTATCTCGCCTATGCCGCCGGCACGCCCAGCAGCAATGCCACCACCATCGCCCGCGGCCGCCTGCAGGAAAACCGCCTCGACAACGTCGAGGTGATCTACAGCGTGACACCGCGCAAGGAAACACCGGTGCATTACGGCGGGCGCATGGCCTTTCTGCCGGATGGCAGCTTGTTGCTCACCACCGGTGACGGTTTCAATTACCGTGAAGCGGCCCAGGACATCGGCAGCGGCCTGGGCAAAGTGATGCGCATGAATGACGACGGCAGCCCGGCGGCCGGCAACCCCTTCCCCGAAGCGCCGTATGTTTACACCTACGGGCACCGCAATCCGCAGGGCCTGGCCGTGAGCAGCGATGGCACTATCTGGCTGCATGAACATGGCCCCAGGGGCGGTGACGAGGTCAATCGCCTTGAAGCGGGCTTCAACTACGGCTGGCCGGCCATTACCTTCGGCATCGACTACAGCGGTGCCATCATTTCACCGCACACGGCCTGGCCGGGGATGCAACAACCGGAACACTACTGGGTGCCGTCCATCGCGCCGTCCGGGCTGGCCATCTACGACGGCAGCCTGTTTCCACAATGGAAAGGCGACCTGTTTGTGGGCGCGCTGGCCGACCAGGAAGTACGCCGGCTCGATATTCAAAATGGCAAGATCGCCGTGGAAGAAACTCTGTTCAGTGAACTGGCCGTGCGGGTGCGGGACGTGCGCAACGGTCCCGACGGAGCGCTTTACATCCTTACCAACGGCAGCCCGGGTAAACTGATCCGGGTGGTACCCGCCGAGTGACCTTTACCGCCTGAGGATAGCCCACCAGCGGGCGATATTGAGCAGGCTCATCAGTGAAGCGGATACGTAGGTCATGGCGGCGGCGCGCAGCAGTATGCGGGCGTGCCGCTCATCGCCGGGGAGCAACACGTCGTGCTTCTCCAACATGGGTAAGGCACGCTTGAAGCTGGCGTCAAACTCGGTCGGCAGGGTGAGCAGATGGACCAGCACGGCCGAGCCCAGGGTCAGCAGGCCGCCCAGCAACATCAGAGCTCCGGCCGATGGCGCACGGGTGATGCCGATGATCACGGGTGTCGCCATCATCATCCCGGCACCCAGCTTTTCCACCGGACCGATCCAGTGTGCCAAGCGGGTGCGCAGGTGCAGCGGCGGGTAGGCAGCGGCGTCCTGAACGGCGTGCCCGACTTCATGGGCC
>DATDPS010000112.1:0-6291 GCA_035292625.1 Lysobacterales bacterium
AAGCCGGGGCGACGATCAGCCAGGCTTCAGACGCCGCTTGCCCGGGCCCGCCGGCAAACAGCACCAGCGGGTCGGGTTCGACCCGGCGATCCCGCGCCGGAACACGCGCCACCCGCAACCTGATCTTGCGGCCGTCAGGCCGGGCCGGATCTTCCGCCACTTCGAACCAGCCACATTCCGCCGGCGTGCTTAGCCCGGTGCCGGGCAGGCTCAGTTCGCAGTTGCCCAGTGGCAGGGACGATTCGGTCGGGTCGCCGCGGACGTGCGGCGGTGCAGCCGCGAGCAGCAGGCAACAGGCCGCCATGCGCGCGGCACAACCCGCCTGGCGCCCGGCCGGCGCCACTGTCACTGTTTCGTTCCTGTACACGGTGGCATGTGCTTGCGATTCCCCAGGGAGCCGCCAAGATAGGGGTAATGCTGGCGCGTGTCCATAGGCAGCTGGTGTTTGAATTGCGGTACGATACGCATCCACCCCGGAAGCCGAATCCACGCCCGATGTATGCCCTGGAAGTAACAGATCTGCGCAAGACCTATCGCAACGGCGTCGAAGCCCTGAAAGGAATTTCCCTGCAAGTCAAAGAAGGCGATTTTTTCGCTTTACTGGGACCCAACGGGGCAGGCAAGTCGACCCTGATCGGAATTGTGTCGTCACTGGTCAATGCCACTTCGGGTGAAACCCTGGTGTTCGGCACCAGTGTGCAGCGGGAGCGTTCCCGTGCCATGACCTGTATTGGCCTGGTGCCCCAGGAGTTGAATTTCAACCAGTTTGAAAAGCCCTTCGAAATCGTGTCCAACCAGGCCGGTTTTTACGGCATTCCACGCAGAATTGCACGCGAGCGGACGGAAAAGTACCTGCGCCAGCTGCAGTTGTGGGATAAGGCGTTCACGATTTCGCGGGCGCTTTCCGGCGGCATGAAGCGCCGCCTGATGATTGCCCGGGCCATGGTCAACGAGCCGCGCCTGCTGATCCTGGATGAGCCGACCGCGGGAGTGGATATCGAAATCCGCCGCTCCATGTGGGACTTCATCCGGCAAATCAACGACGCCGGCACCACCGTGATACTGACCACGCACTACCTCGAAGAGGCGGAGCAACTGTGCCGCAATATCGCCATTATCGACCGTGGTCGGATCATCGAAAATACCAACATGAAGTCGCTGCTGGCGACGCTGGACGTAGAAACTTTCGTTCTCGACCTGCGCGAGCCGGTGAGTCAGAGCCCACAGGTTGACGGCATGCATATCGTGCTGCGCGACAGCAAAACGCTGGAGGTGTCGCTGCCCAAGAAAAAGTCCCTCAACCTCCTGTTTTCCGAACTGGCCAGCCGGGACATCAACGTGATCAGCATGCGTAACAAGGCCAATCGGCTGGAAGAATTGTTCCTGGGCCTGGTGGAAAAGAACAATGGCTCTGCCACGGCGCAGCAGCAGGTGTCAGTATGAATGCGAGCATCCGCTGGATCGGTTATCAAACCATCGTGCGCAAGGAGCTGACCCGCATTCTGCGCATCTGGGGCCAGACCATCGTGCCGCCGGCAATAACCATGTCCCTGTATTTCATCATTTTTGGCGAGTTGATCGGCAGGCGGATCGGCGACATGGGTGGGTTTACCTACATGGAATACATCGTGCCTGGCCTCGTCATCATGTCGGTGATCACCAATTCCTACGGCAACATGGTGTCCTCATTTTTCGGCGCCAAGTTTGGCAAGCACATCGAGGAATTGCTCATTTCCCCGCTTCCCAACTGGGTGATACTCGGCGGCTACGTCACCGGGGCACTGTGCCGGGGCCTGATGGTGGGCGCCGTGGTATTGCTGATTTCCCTGCTGTTCACCCACCTGCAGGTATCCCATCTGCTGGTCACGCTCAGCGTGCTGCTGCTGACGGCGATCGTATTTTCGCTGGCCGGGATGATCAATGCCATTTTCGCCAGAAAATTTGACGACATAGCGATCATCCCCACTTTTGTGCTGACGCCGCTGACCTACCTGGGCGGCGTGTTCTATTCGATCAAGCTGCTGCCGGAATTCTGGCAGAATGTCTCGGTGTTCAACCCCATCCTGTACATGGTCAATGGGTTCCGCTACGGCATACTGGGAGTTTCCGACGTCAGCCTGGCGCAGACCTACGGGGTGATTATCACCGCCGCCGCGCTCTTATCCTGCTGGTGCCTGTGGCTGCTGCACCGCGGCACCGGCCTGCGGACCTGAGCTTTATTTTCTTACGGTCTGGACCCATTTAGGGTAAAGTTCGCAGATTCGCACCGCCCCGGCCGCTTGATGTGATCGTGGCGGCATCACTTATCACTTCAATCACCACAAGGTATTTCATGAAGACTGAGTCAATCAGCCCATCTGCCGCCGGACAGCGCCCGCCAATCAACTGGACTGTCACGACCGTGTTTGCCCTGACCTTCCTGACCGCCGTGACGCTGGTCCCCTGGTATGGAATCGTTCACGGTTACAGCACCTGGGCATGGATTTTCTTTGCCTTTTTCCTGGTGGTTAATGGCATTGGCATTGGCAGTGGCTACCACCGTCTGTGGTCGCACCGGGCTTACGAAGCGCACCCTGTGCTGAAGTGGTTCCTGGCCGTCTTTGGCGGCATGTCACTGCAGAACAGCATCATTATCTGGTGCGCCCGCCACCGTGTGCATCATCGGGATGTGGACAACAACGACAAGGACCCATACTCAATCGGCCGCGGTTTCTGGTTTGCCCACATCGGCTGGATGCTGCGTGACTACCCGAGCGGGGAGGTCGATTACAGCCTGGTGCCCGACCTGCAAAAAGACCCGGTCGCCGCCTGGCAGCATCGCTGGTATTGGACCCTGGTGTGGACCATGAATCTCGGTGTGCCGGTTTTCCTCGGTTGGTTGACGGGCGACATCATCGGTATGTTCCTGCTGGTGGGCGTGCTGCGCCTCGTCATCAGCCACCACGTGACCTTTTTCATCAATTCACTGGCCCACATGTGGGGCACGCAGCCGTACACCGATGAAAACTCGGCACGGGATAATCATTTCCTGGCCTTGATCACCTACGGTGAGGGCTATCACAATTTTCACCACATGTTCCAGAGCGATTACCGCAATGGCATCCGTTGGTACCACCTGGACCTCAACAAGTGGTTTATTTCCAGCTGTGCCTTGCTGGGCCTGGCCTGGAACCGCAAGCGGGCGCCGCAATTCAAGGTGTTGCGCGCCCGCCTGAACATGGAGTTCAAGAACGCGCGCAGGAAGCTGGAAATCAGCCGCGAAGCCTCGACCTGGAAGGAACTGCTGGAGCAGGAATACGCCCAGTTCATCGAGACCGTCCGGCAGTGGCAGCAGTTGCAGATGGAGCGCGTGCAGGCCGGCAAACAAAAACTGGCCGAGCGCATTGAAGACCAGGCTGCTTCGCTGACCGCACGTTATCGCGAATTGGAGCGGAGCCTGAAGATGCAGCACAAGCGGGTTGCTCTGCTGGCAGCCCAGGTCAGCCTCTAGCAGCCTGTCTGACTTAACACTGATCTACTGCGGAAAAACCGAATTTGGTCAGATTCTCCGCTCTTTCTCGTTAAATAGCGGTGCTATTCGCCTCAAAAGACCGAAAAATCTGCCTCAAATCGGCTTTCCCTCGCTACGATCGGTTAAGTCAGACAGGCTGCTAGCCGGCCGGTACACTGCACAAAAAAAGGAGCCGAAAGGCTCCTTTTTTTCGTCATTCCAGATCGACGCAGTCGCATCTGGAATCCAGTCCGGAGCTATCAGTTCAAGTCATCGTCCTTGTAGTATTTCGTGCCCTTCACCGTGAGCTCCAGCGCAAGGCCGTCTTCAGTAAGCTGGTAGAGCCACACACCCGGAGAAACGCTCACCGCGCCCTCGACCGCGCCACCCTCGTCGTCCAGTTGAGCCGCCGCAGAGGCCTGACCACCGAACTCCCAGCCGGAGTTGACGAAACTGTCAAACGCTGCCTGCGATTGGAATACCCAGACCAGATTGAAACTCTTGATCCCCATGCCCAGCCCGGCCTGGACTTCGACCATTTTCATGAAGGTTTCAGCTTTGCTCTTGTTGTCGATGGCCACGCCCTGGCCTTTACCACCACCCGCAAGCAGTATTTTCATGCCGAAATTCGAAAACACGGCATAGCCGGCGGCGCCTTCGACGATGCTTTTTGCGCCGGGCTCCACTCCATAGAGACGCGTGAGGATCTCATTGGACTTGGCGCGCACGCTCGCGCGCTCGGAATCAGCATTCACAAATTGGGCCGCCGGGGTACTGGCCAGGACCACCAGGCTGAGTAAAACCATACGATAAATCATACGCACTTACGTTCTCCTGAATAATGAATCAATTAACCAAAAACAATCATATTTGAACCCCAAAGCAGGAATTTACCGCTGAATTGCCGCTTGTAACCTGTTTCCCGGAACTGATTCAGGCTATTGGATACAGCGGTTGTGCACGTTGAGCGCGGCAGTTTTCAATATATCACGCGCCCTGTGAACTTTCCGTAAGGCCCCAATTTATTTAAATCCAGCGCCTGGCCTTCGCCATATACGCGCGGTATTCACCAGCACAGATCCCGGTCAGGAAGATTTCCACGTTACCAATGAACTGACGTTGGATCACCCACTCTCACCCGGCAGCCGGAAGAAGCGGCGTGCGTTGGCGGTGGTCTGTGCGGCCAATTGTTCCAGGGTTTCGCCACGGCAGGCCGCCAGTGTGCCGGCAATCCAGGGCAGCCAGCGGGGTTCATTGCGATGCGCCTTGACCCGCGGCTGCAGGTCGCGCGGCTTCAGGTAGGGCGAATCGGTTTCGAGCATGAGGCGCTGCGGCGGAATATCCTTCATGAAAGCCTGCATGTGGATGCCACGCCGTTCATCGCAGATCCAGCCGGTTATGCCGATATGGCAGTCCAGGTCGAGGCACTCGTGCAGTTCCCGCTGGGTGCCGGTGAAGCAGTGCACCACGAGGTCACATATCTGGTCCCGCACGATGCGCACCATGGCGATGAAGTCCTGGTGCGCGTCACGCTGGTGGAGGAACAGCGGCAATCCGGCGTCGATGCCGATTTGCAGCTGGCGTTCAAAGGCATTGCGTTGGGCTTCGCGCGGCGAGAAATCACGAAAATAGTCCAGGCCGGTTTCACCCACGGCAACGACGCCGGCCTGCCCGGCCAGTTCCCGCAGCAGGGCTTCGCTGTCCGCGGTAAAGTCTGAGGCATGGTGCGGGTGCACCCCGCAGGTCGCAAACAGCTCGCCGGGGTGGGCCAGCGCCAGTTCCTGCGCGGCGATACTGCCGGCTTCGCTGGCGCCGGTGACGATGATCTGCGCCACGCCGGCTTCCCGCGCATGCTGCAGCACTGCATCCCGATCGGCGTCGAATGAATTGTGGGTCAGGTTACAGCCGATATCGATCAGTTCCATGGGTTTTCTTTCCAGGGTGTCCTTGCTGGCGCGAACGCTTGCACTCCAGGCGTCAGCGTTCAGAATAGCAGGGTTCCCTCGGGCAAGGCATCCGATGCATTCACACTGGAAATCCTATTGGCGGCTGATGCGCTTTGACCGGCCGATTGGCATCTGGCTGTTGCTGTGGCCCGCCTGGTGGGCTCTGTTGTTGGCCGGCACTGGCCGTCCCTCCGTGAAAAATATCCTGGTGTTCACCGCCGGGGTGGTGGTCATGCGCGCGGCGGGCTGCGTGATGAATGACATTGCCGACCGCGGTTACGACCCGCACGTTGAGCGCACCCGCAACCGGCCGCTGGCTGCCGGTGAATTAAGCCTGCGCCAGGCGCTACTGACATTTCTGGCCCTCATGCTGTTGGCCCTGGCGCTGGTCCTGCTAACCAACGCATTGACTGTGGCGTTCGCTGTTGCCGGTGCGGCCCTGGCTGCCAGCTATCCTTTTTTCAAGCGCTTCACCCATTGGCCGCAAGTCGTGCTGGGCATCGCTTTTGGCTGGTCCATCCCCATGGCCTTCGCCGCTGAAACGGGGACTGTGCCGGTCATCGCCTGGGCGTTGTTTGGCATCAACCTGGTGTGGGTGATGATTTATGACACGCTCTACGCCATGGTGGACCGTGATGATGACCTGGCCATTGGCGTGAAATCGACGGCCATCCTGTTCGGACGTCGTGATCTGCTGGTTCTGAAAGCACTCATGCTCACCATGCTGGTCGCCCTGGTGCTGCTCGGCAGGCTGTCCGGTTTTGCCTGGCCATGGTTCGCCGGCGTGGGTGTGGCGGCGGCGCTGTTTGCCTGGCAGCAGTGGACCGCCCGGCAGCGTGAGCGGGCCGCCTGCTT
>DATDPS010000113.1:0-7263 GCA_035292625.1 Lysobacterales bacterium
TGTCGCCAGCGGCAAAGTCGTGAGCCCGGCCCTTATCGTCGTGGCCGGCGGCAGGATCACGGACGTCAACCCGGCCAGCCCGCCTGCGGACGCCGAGCTCATCGAGCTGCCGGAACTCACCGTATTGCCCGGGATGATCGATGTGCATACGCACCTGGCCTATGAAATCGTTCCGGGCTGGGAAACCGAATCCATGCGCTGGACGACGGGGGAGTTTGCCCTGCGCAGCGCCAGGAACGCCCGGCTTACCCTGTTGGCCGGATTTACCACCGTGCGCGAGGTGGGTGCAGCGCCCGGGTTTGTCGACGTCGCCACCATGAAAGCGATCGAACGCGGTGACATCATCGGCCCCCATGTCATTCCTTCGGGTCATGCCATCAGCACCACCGGCGGGCATTGCGATGTCACCGGTTTTGCCCCCGGCGTTGCCGAAAGAGATTACCGCAGCGGCCTTGCCGATGGGGTGGACGAAGTGATCAAGGCGATCCGCTACCAGGTCAAGCACGGCGCCAAATCTATCAAGATTTGCGCCACTGCGGGCGTGCTGTCCTTCGAAGGTCCGGTCGGCGCACAGCAGTATTCCTTCGAGGAACTCAAAGCCGCCGCGGACGAAACCCATCGCCACGGATTGAAGATCGCCGCGCATGCGCATGGCACCGAGGGCATCATCGCTGCCTCGGAAGCAGGCATCGATTTTATCGAGCACGACACCATGATGACCGAGGAAGCGGCGCGCATCATCAAGAAGAACGGCACCTGGGTCACACCCACCATCTACCTGACCAACTCCATCGAACTCGACCTGTTGCCCGCACCCATCCGGGCCAAGGCCGAATACGTGATACCCCTGGCGCACGAGGGCTTCAGGCGGGCGGTCGATATGCAGCTGAAGATCGCCTTTGGCACCGATGCCGGTGTTTATCCGCATGGCGAGAACGCGCGTGAACTGGAGTCACGCGTTGCCCTTGGCATGTCGCCACTCGAAGCGGTGCGCAGCGCAACCCTGTATTCGGCAGAGGCCCTGGGCACTGGTGATCGGGGTCAGGTCAAAGCTGGCCTGATGGCCGACCTGATCGCCGTGCAAGGCAATCCGCTGGAAGATGTGAATGTCCTGCAGGACGTGCGTTTCGTGATGAAAGGCGGGGTGGTCTACAAGCAGCCGGAGTGATCGACCATGGCTACTGGGCTACCCACAATCGAACACCGGGAAACCGCCACCGGCGGTGACTTCAGGTTTGGCCGGGATGCCACCATGGGGGCTTACCACGCCAGCCCGTAGTCATCGCCCTGTTCGCTGGCCCCGCCCCACATCGTGCCGTTGACCCGGTCGAACCAGATCGCGGTGATCGGGCTGTAGGTGCGCTCCACGGTTTCCACCGTGTACCCCATCCTGCCAAGCTCGACGCGGGACCATTCGGAAACCTTGTTGGTGAGCTCCAGGCGCCCCGGCTCGGACTGGTGCGCGCCAAAGGAACTCTGCATCTGGTAGCTGGTGATGTTGTGCGCTTCCACCGCCTGCTGCACGTTCATGCCGAATTCCACCATGTTGAGAAAAAACTGCAACAGGTTCTGGTCCTGGGTATCACCGCCCTGCACGGAAAAGGCCAGCATCGGCTTGCCGTCTTTAAGCGCCATGCTGGGCGTCAACGTGGCCCTGGGCCGCTGGCCGGGGTGCACGACATTGAAGGGGTTGAGACGTTCATCCAGCACGAAGCTTTGCATCCGCTGGCTCAGGCCAATGCCCGTTTTGCCGGCAATGAAAGCTGGCACCCAGCCGCCGCTGGGCGTTACGGAAACCACCCAGCCCTCGGCGTCCGCAGCCTGGATGGAGGTGGTTCCGGAGAGGAAGGCTTCATCCTTGCTCATCAGCCCGGCCTGCTGGAAGCCTTCCACCCCCTGGGCTTCCGCCTGGGGCGGAATCGGGGTCCACTGCTCCAGCAGGTCCAGGTAGGGATTGGTTTCACCCTGGAAGGGATAGGGGTCGCCCGGCTTGACCGCCGGATCATTGCGTTCCCAGTTGATCTGCTCACGCCGCTGGCGGGCGTAGTCCTTGGACAGCAAGCCGGCGATGGGCTCGGCTGGCGGCACGTAGGGATCGCCGTAGTAAAAGTCACGGTCGGCGAAGGACAGGTTCATGACCTGGTAAAGGGCGTGGATGTAGCGCGTTGTGTTGTAGCCCATGCCCTTGAGATCCATCTCTTCGAGCAGGTTGAGGGCCTGCAGCATCACCGGCCCCTGCACCCAGGTGGTCAGCTTGTAGACCTCGATACCCTTGTAGTTGGTGGTGACCGGCTCTTCGATGTGCACCTGCCACTGGTCCAGGTCCGACATCGTCATCAGGCCGCCATACTCGCTGGAGCCACGTACGATTTCTTCCGCAATGTCACCGCGGTAGAAGCGCTCGTAAGCGGCCTGGATCGCTTCTTTGCGGCTTTTGCCTCCGGCCAGTGCCTCGGCTTCGGCGTCCACCAGCTTCTGCAGGGTGGCCAGCAGCTCCGGCTGGCGGAAGATCTCGCCGGCCACCGGTGCGGCGCGCTGTTGGCCGTCGTCCGCATTGAAATGAGGCAGGAACACTGCTTTCGAATAGGACCACTGTTCGATCACCTCGCGCCGCGCCTCGATGTTGTCCGCCTGCGCGGCTTCAATCGGATAGCCGTCGGCCATCTGCATGGCCGGGGCCAGGACCTCGGCCAGGCTGAGCTTGCCATACTCCGCCAGCATCACCATCAGTCCGCCGGGGGTGCCGGGGGTGACCGCCGCCAGGGGTCCGAATTCAGGCGGGTAGAGCATGCCCTTGCCGCGGAAGAATTCCGCGGTGGCGCCGGTAGGCGCCACGCCGAGCGCATTGATGCCTTTGACTTCACCGGTATGTGGATTGTAAATGAGCGCCTGGGTCTCTCCGCCCCAGCCCAGCGTGTCCCACATGGTGGAAGTCGCCGCCAGCATGGCGCAGGCCGCATCCACCGCATTGCCGCCGCGGTTGAAAATCATTGCGCCGGCAGTCGCCGCCAGGGGCTTGCCCGTGACGGCGACCCAATGCTTGCCATGCAGAACCGGCTTGATGGTTTTCTGCGCCTCGGCTGGATTGACCGCAGCCAACGAGGCGACACAGGCCATGAAAGGAAGGGTAAACAAGCGCCTGGCTGGAGCAAAATGTTGTGGTGAGTGCATGGGACGGTCCTGTGGGCAGAGCGCCCAGCATAGCAAACCGTCCTGTGCGGTGACATGCTTGCCCGGTTGGGTTGCCCGGGTCCATTTCATCGCCTCCATCCGTTAAACTACCGATTTGCACGGAGTATTGCTTTGTCCAAGACAAGCCGACCGGGAAAGCCCGGCACAGCCAAATTCACCGGCACCGACCGCTATGTCGCTACCGAGGACCTGTCCACGGCGGTCAATGCCGCCGTGACCCTCGGCCGGCCGATCCTGATCAAGGGTGAACCCGGCACCGGTAAAACTCAGCTCGCCGAGGAAATCGCCCGCAGCATGGATCGGCCGCTGCTGCAGTGGCACATCAAATCCACCACCAAGGCCCAGCAGGGCCTGTACGAGTACGATGCCGTCGCCCGCTTGCGCGATTCGCAACTCGGTGATAAACGCGTGCACGAGATCAGCAATTACATTGTCAAAGGCCCGCTGTGGGAGGCCTTCGACCAGGACACCCAGCCGGTGCTGTTGATCGATGAGATCGACAAGGCCGACATCGAGTTTCCCAACGACCTGCTGCGTGAACTCGACCGCATGGAATTCTATGTCTACGAAACCCACCAGACAGTGGTCGCCCGGCACCGGCCCATCATCGTCATTACCAGCAATAACGAGAAGGAGCTGCCGGATGCATTCCTGCGCCGCTGCTTTTTCCACTACATCCGCTTTCCCGATCCAGAGACCATGGCCGGTATTGTGGATGTGCACTACCCGGGCTTGAAGAAGGAACTGCTCAAGGCCGCCCTGGAAGCCTTCTATGCCCTGCGGGATATCCCGGGACTGAAGAAAAAACCCTCCACCTCGGAACTGCTCGACTGGCTCAAGCTGCTGCTGGCCGAGGACATTCCGCCCGAGGCCCTGAGCAGCGATGACCGGCGCAAAATCCTGCCGCCCCTGCATGGCGCGCTGCTCAAGAACGAGCAGGACGTGCACCTGTTCGAGCGGCTGATTTTCCTGCACCAGCGCGAAGGGCGTTGAATGCCCAGCCGATGGAATCTAGGGTATTGAAAGCTTGAGCCTGCTCAATGAGATTCGGGAACGCAAAGTTCCACAATGGACTACCGCGTACATCGGTGGCGCATGGTTTGCGCTCCAAGTCATCAATCTTTTGTCACCCCAGTTTGGCTGGTCGACCAATCAACAAAGAGTCCTGACCTATTTGCTGGCGGCCGCCGTTGTACCTGCCACTGTGTTGGCATGGTTCTACGGAAAGCAGGGATTTCAGGGAGTCAACAGGCGGCAACTCATCGTGCTGGGAGCGCTGCTGCTGATACTCGGGTTTGGCATCATGCAACTGAATTCTCACATGGTGCGGCAAGCGGAAGTTACGTTTCTTGCTTCTGCCCAAATCAAAATACTCAGCGCCGACCCACCGGCCGGGACGCTACTCAGGGAATCGGACCTGATCAATGGCGTGCCCATTGTTGTTTCAATCGAACAGTCTTTTCCCAGCACCTGGCTTGGAGGTGGCCCGCCCAAAAGAAGCAAACCGATAATTTACCTTCAACTTTTGTTTGGTGGGGACCTCGATACCCTCGCATGGAAATTCAAGGTGCTGGACGGGAAAGAATCAACTTGGACTACCAAGCAATTGTCGTTACGTAGTGTGTTGACCGACTTCGGCATCAGGGACGGAAAACTGACCTTGGCGGTGATGATGGGGCCCGACTTAGATAAGGACTACGAGCCAGACTCACCTTTTAGCGAGCCCATTCTTATTGAATATCCCGTAGAGCTCCTGGAAAAGACTTCACCGCCACAGTAGGAGGAGCAGACGCGCCCCACTTTGGAAACTTTGTAGCACTGCTCGTTCGCCGGTGCCATCACGGAGCGCTTGAAGGCTCCCCACGAGAACTGCGAGTAAACATTGTTCCCTCATGTTTCCGTGCCGGATTCTCAGTGATTTCGATAAACTACCGGTCTGTCTCAAACATGAATCTTCGCGAGGGTTGGCGACACAGTGCTCATAGAGTTTTTCTATCAATTACGCAAGGGCGGCCTGAAGGTTTCACTCACCGAGTTCCTCTCCCTGCTGGAAGCGCTAAAGCGCGGCCTGGCGCAGTACAGCATCGACGAGTTCTATTACCTGTCGCGCGTCTGCCTGGTCAAGGACGAGTCGCTTTACGACCGCTTCGACCGGGTGTTCTCCGCCCACTTCAAGGGTATCCAGCAACTTTTCGGACCGCCCGGCGCGGAGATTCCGGAAGAATGGTTGCGCCAGCAGTTCGACCGCGTCTTCAGCGAAGAGGAAAAAGCCCTTCTGGAAGCCATGAACTGGAACGAGTTGATGGAAACCCTGCGCAAGCGGCTGGAGGAACAAAAAGAGGAACACCACGGCGGCAGCAAGTGGATCGGCACTGGTGGCACCTCGCCTTTCGGCCAGGGCGGCTATAACCCGGCCGGCATCCGCATCGGCGCGCAGGGCGGACAGCGTTCCGCGGTCAAGGTGTGGGACCAGCGCGAGTACCGCAACCTCGATGACAGCATCGAACTTGGTACGCGCAACCTGAAAATCGCCCTGCGGCGGCTGCGGCGTTTTGCCCGTGAAGGCGCGGCAGACGAGCTTGACCTGCCCGGCACCATCGATTCAACCGCCCGCAACGCGGGCTTCCTCGATATCAGGATGGTCCCGGAGCGGCACAACGCCATCAAGGTGTTGTTGTTCCTTGATGCCGGCGGCTCGATGGATGACCACGTGCGCGTGTGCGAGGAGTTGTTCTCCGCCGCCAAAAGTGAGTTCAAGCACCTGGAGTATTTTTACTTCCACAACTGCGTCTACGAAGGGGTGTGGAAAGACAACCGCCGCCGCCACACCGAGAAAACCCCGGTGATGGACGTGCTGCACAAGTACGCGGCCGACTACAAGCTAATCCTGGTCGGCGATGCCACCATGAGCCCGTATGAAATCACCTATGCCGGCGGCAGCGTGGAACACTTCAACGAGGAACCGGGAGCACTGTGGCTGCAGCGCCTGCTCGACACCTACCCCAAAGCCGTCTGGCTCAACCCCGAACCGCGCGAGCGCTGGGCCCACACGCCCTCCACCCGCATCATCTCGGAGCTGATGGAGCAGCGCATGTTTCCCTTGACCGTGAGTGGTTTGGAAGAGGGCATGCGGGAACTTTCCTGAGCGCTACCGGGGTTTGCCTGTTGCAGGTTTTTCTTCCTTGGGCTTGAACCGGCCGCCACGCCAGTACAGTGGCACCCATCCCGCCATCAAGGCCTGGATGATTTTTCCGTGATGTAACCGTCTTCATCGCAGTATTCAAAACACAGGATAAAGGTATATCGGCCCAAGGTTTTGATTTTGTTGCGCACAACGCAATAATCAAGCCACGCGTTTCTGCGGAAACGTCCGCGCCGCACCGACGCGTAAACCGGAACAGAGTATGTGGAATAGTATCCGGATGCTGGCAATGCCAGGATGGATTGTTACTGCGATGATGAGAGATTCTCGAGTTGCGATACCGCATCCTGCGGGTTGAGCAGAGCCAGGCGGAAGGCTCCGCCACAGGTCTTGCCAGCACTTTCAGCGCTGGTGACGATGGTAGCTCCCGCTGCTCCCGCTGCTCCCGCTGCACCCGCCGCGCCCGAGGCCACAATCGATTGCCCCACCTCCCCCACCCCGTACGTCGTGGGCAGTAATGCCCCCACCAATGCAAAGCCGACCACGGCGCCTACGAACCCGGCTACGACATTGGCAGTGCGCGGGACGACATCAAGGTACACGGTCGTGCCTGCCGAAACCTGCAAGTGCAGCGTGCAACTGCCGATAAACGGACTGTGCAGCGGGTTCCAGGCTGAGGTCGAGGCCGTGACTGCCCCGGCCGCCACATCGGTCATCAGAAAGCCGCCGTATTCCAGTCCGCCCGGTTTTTGATCGTTCACGCGAATCAATGCCTTGCTGGCGCTGTAGTCGTCGTAGCGGTTGTTGGGACGAAGGAATACGACCCGAACCTGCGTTTCAGTCAACGGCGGAGTCTGCTTCATTACCTCGGCAAACTTCGGGCCACTCGCGGCGCAGCCGGTGAGGAGACCCATCACACTGAGGAAGAC
>DATDPS010000114.1:0-27321 GCA_035292625.1 Lysobacterales bacterium
GGCCCTGGCGGACAGCCCGGCACCTGACCTGTTCATCCGTACCGGGGGGGAAATGCGCATCAGCAATTTCCTGCTGTGGCAAACCGCTTACACCGAACTTTATTTTTCTCCCGAAATGTGGCCTGACTTCACGCCAGCCTGTTTGGACGCCGCGCTTGCCGACTATTCCTCTCGCGAACGCCGCTTTGGCCGCACCGGGGAACAGGTTCAACGGCAAACCGGTTGAGGCGAAAACCGTGCTGAAAACCCGCGTGTTGACAGCGATTGTCATCGTCGCTGTTGCTTTCAGTATCATTTTTCTCATGCCTGACTGGGGTTTCCGCCTGGCCATGGCCCTCCTGCTGATGGCCGGATCCTGGGAATTTTCACGGTTGGCAGGTCTTGGTTCCCGTTCGCGCTGGGCACTGCTGTTCATCCAGGCCATCCTCATTGGCCTGATGATGCGCTACTGGAACAGCATCGCCATCCATGCCCACGCGTTTCTGGCAGCCGCCTGTTTGTCATGGTGCGTCATGTTCCTGCGCCTGGTGACGTTCAGGCCGGGCGGCCGGGCTGGGCTGAATTTCCGCCTGGTGAGCTTTTTCTGTGCGCTGGCCGCCATCAGCTTTGCCTGGTATGCGCTGTGCTGGTTGCGCGGGTTGGAGAATGGTGTTTTCCTGATTCTTTTGCTGCTATTCATCATCTGGTCCGCCGACACCGGCGCTTACTTTGCCGGGCGGCTGTTCGGGCGGCATAAACTGGCTCCCGCCATCAGCCCTGGCAAGACACGTGAGGGCCTGTTGGGTGGTGTTCTTTCGGCCGTATTGGTCGCGCTGCTGGTTGCGCACCTGACGATTGGTTTACCGGCAGCACTGGCACCGTTCATCCTGCTGACGGCGATCACCGTGCTCGTTTCTGCCGCGGGTGACCTGTTCATCAGCCTGCACAAGAGAACCGTTGGCCTGAAAGACAGCGGCCACCTGTTCCCGGGTCATGGCGGAGTACTCGACCGGTTTGACAGCCTGCTGGCCGGTGCACCTTTTTTCGCCCTGGGCATGTTGATTCTCGGCCGCTGAGCATGGCGCAACAGGCCATAACCATTCTGGGTTCGACGGGCTCCATTGGCGTGAGCACGCTCGATGTCGTGCGCCGCAATGCCGGGCGTTACCGGCTGAATGCGCTTACCGCCCACCGCAACGCGGATCGCCTGGCCCAGCAATGCGCCGAATTCGACCCCGTGCTGGCGGTAATTGGAGATGAATCCCTGGCGGGAGGGCTGGCGCGGTCGCTGGCTGAGCGGAAATGCCGGACGCGTGTCGCGGCCGGGGTGGAAGGTTTGGCCGAGGCTGCCACGCTGGCGGATACGGACATCGTGATGGCTGCCATCGTCGGCGCCGCTGGCCTCAAGCCAACATTACTGGCCGCCCGTGCCGGCAAGAAAATCCTGCTGGCCAACAAGGAATCGCTGGTCATCGCCGGAGCCGTGTTCATGCAGGCCGCCCGGGAGGGTGGTGCAGCCGTGCTACCCGTCGATTCGGAACACAACGCCATTTTCCAGACCCTGCCCCCCTCATTTTCAGGCGGCCTTGAGGCAGCTGGCGTCGAACGGATCATTTTGACGGCATCCGGCGGGCCATTCCTCGACTGGCCAGTCAGCCGCCTGGCTGAAATCACACCCAGCCAGGCCTGCAAGCACCCCAACTGGGACATGGGCCGCAAGATTTCCGTGGACTCGGCGACCTTGATGAACAAAGGCCTGGAACTGATCGAGGCGCGCTGGCTGTTCGGCGCCACTCCCGGGCAGCTCGAAGTCCTGATTCACCCGCAGAGTATCGTGCATTCCATGGTGGCCTACCGTGACGGTTCGGTGCTGGCGCAACTCGGCACACCGGATATGCGCACACCGATTGCATATGCCCTGGCCTGGCCTGAACGTATTGAAGCCGGAGTAGAGCGGCTCAATCTTGCCCGCATGAGTGACTTATCGTTCAGGGAACCCGACATGGAGCGCTTTCCCTGCCTCAAGCTGGCCATCGACGTCATGCACGAGGGTCAGAGCATGCCGGTTGCATTGAACGCCGCCAATGAAGTTGCTGTCGAGGCTTTTCTCGATGGCCGGATACGTTTCGACCAGATCCCCTTGCTGGTCAGCCGCGTGCTGGAACATTCTCATCCACAGCCGGTAAACAGCCTGGATGACGTAATGGAAATCGATACTCTCGCGCGCCGCCAGGCTGCCGAAATGATGCGGGCCGTGCGATGAGTGAAATTCTTGGTTCCATCTGGTGGCTGCTGGTGGCCCTGGGTCTGCTGGTCACATTCCACGAGTTCGGACATTTTTACGTCGCGCGGCGCCTGGGAGTGCAGGTGTTGCGATTTTCGATAGGATTCGGGCGCCCCATCTGGTCCCGGCGCGGCAAGGACGGCGTGGAATACGCCATCGCGGCCATACCACTGGGCGGCTACGTCAAGATGCTGGATGAGCGCGAAGGTGAAGTAGCCGCAGCCCAGCTCGACCAGGCGTTCAACCGCAAACCACTGTGGAGCCGTGTTGCCATCGTTTTGGCCGGCCCGGTATTCAACCTGGTATTCGCCGTGCTGGCATTCTGGCTGATGTTCATGGTGGGAATCCCCGATTCCAGGCCCATAGTCGGCGAAGCGACTGGAATTGCCGCCGCTGCCGGACTGGAGGCGGGAGATGAGATCATTGCGCTCGATGAACAGGAAACCCAAACCTGGTCACATGCGATGCTCGGACTGGTGAGCCATGCGTTGGATCGGGACCGGGTCCGGGTCAGGGTGCGCGCAGCGGACGGCGAAGAATCGGAGCACCTGCTGGACCTGGGCCTGTTGGCCGACGGCTTCAGCGAAGAAAAAACCCTCGAGGCCATCGGTCTGACACCCTGGCGCCTGATCATTCCACCGCTTATTGGCACCGTATCCCCCGACAGCCCGGCTGCCGCTGCAGGGCTCTACCCGGGTGACCGTATCGTGCTGATCGATGGCAGAGAAGTTCCGGGCTGGTCGTCAGTGGGCCGCCTGGTGCAGGAACTTGGCAATGAAAACCAGCCGCTGACAGTAACGATTGAACGCGATGGAGCGCGCCTGGAATTGCCGGTACAGCCGCGCAAAGAGAAATCTGGTCTGTTTTCCAGCCGCCTGGTACTCGGCGTCAGCAATGTCGAGCCGGATGCGGCCGAACGCGCGGCCTGGGACCGCTCATTCATCCTGTTACGCCATGGACCACTCGAAGGCTTGCAAGCTGCCGCAGAGGAAACCTGGCGCCTCACCAGGGCCACTCTCGGATTGCTGGCGCGTATGGTGGCAGGTACGGCTTCGGTTAAAAACCTGTCGGGACCGATCAGCATTGCCCAGTTCGCCAATGCTTCGGCCAGCATGGGTCTGTCAAACTTCCTGTTTTTCCTTGGAGTTATCAGTCTGAGCCTGGGGATCCTCAACCTGCTGCCCGTTCCAGTGCTCGACGGCGGCCACCTGATGTATTACCTGATAGAATGGGTGAAGGGAAGCCCCGTCTCCGAAAGAGCGCAAATGACCGGCCAATATGTTGGCCTGATGATCCTGGCTGGCTTGATGAGCCTTGCATTTGTTAACGACATTTTACGGCTGATCGGATAGACTTCTGCGTCCGGATTTTAGCCGTAACAGGTCTGGTGGAATGATAAGAAAATTAGCATGGGTGCTAGGTTTCGCGCTGTGGGCAAACATCTCCCTGGCAGCGGAATCGTTCGTCATCTCCGACATCCGGGTTGAAGGTCTGCAGCGGATTTCAGAAGGCACGGTGTTCAATTACCTGCCGGTGGATGCCGGTGACGTGCTGACCCAGTCCAATACGCGCGCGGCCATTCGCGAACTCTACCGCACGGGATTTTTCCAGGACATCCAGTTTGGCCGTGAAGGCAATATCCTGGTCATTACCGTGCGCGAACGGCCGGCCATCGCCGCCATCAACATCACCGGCAACAAGGCCATCAAGGAAGAAGACCTGCTGCGCGTACTGTTCGATATCGGCCTGTCTGAAGGCGAAGTTTTTGACCGCCTGGTACTGGACCGTTTGCAACAGGAACTGGTCAAGCAGTATTTCAGCCAGGGGCGTTACGCCGTTACCGTGGATGCGCGGGTAACTGAACTGGAGCGCAATCGCGTGCGCATCGCCATCGTGATCGATGAAGGCGACGTGGCAAAAATCCGTCACATCAATATCGTCGGCAACGAAACATTTGAAGACAAGGACATCGAGGAAGAATTCGAGTCTGATGTCAATCCGTTCTGGAAGTTCTGGTCGAAAGCCGGCCAATACTCGCGTGAAAAACTCTCTGGCGATCTGGAGAAACTGCGTTCTTTCTACCTTGACCGGGGTTACGTCGATTTCAATATCGAGTCCACGCAAGTGTCGATCGGGACGGAAAAAGAGGATATCTACATCACGGCCAACGTGGTGGAAGGTGAAATATACAGCGTCAGCGAAGTTCAGCTGACTGGTGAAATGGTCATCGATGAAGGCACGCTGCAGCGCCTGATCGTGGTCCAGCCCGACGAGATTTTTTCACGCAAGAGAGTGGAACAGAGCGTCGACAACATTACCTCCGTCCTGTCCAATGTTGGCTATGCTTTCGCCAACGTCAACCCGATCACCGAGGTAGATCGCTCCGGCCGTCTGGTGTCAATCAACTTCTTCGTCGATCCCGGCAAGCGCGTGTATATCCGGCGCATCGTGTTCTCCGGCAATTCCAAATCCAAGGACGAGGTGCTGCGCCGCGAAATGCGCCAGTTGGAGGGGGCCTGGTTCTCTCAGGCTGCCATCGACCGCTCCAAGGTACGCATGCAACGCCTGACTTACTTTGAAAAAGTGGAAATCGAAACCCCCGCAGTGCCAGGCACCGATGACCAGGTGGATGTGGTCGTCACGGTGGAAGAACGCCCGGCCGGCAGTTTTACGGTGGGCCTGGGTTATTCGCAGATTCAGGGGATCATCGCCACCGCCAGCATCCAGCAGGATAATTTCATTGGCAGCGGCAAGCGGCTCGGGCTTGGAGTTTCCTACAGCAAAATCATCAAAAGCCTGAACGTGTCCTACGACAACCCCTACTGGAACGATGACGGGATCAGCCGGGGCTTTTACGGCCGCTACCAGGAATTCGACCAGGCACAAGCCAACATTTCGACTTTTACCAGTACTGAATGGGCGCTGGGAACCTCGTTTGGAATTCCGATCACCGAGGTGGACTACCTCAGGGCTGGATTGGGTTACCAAAATACACAACTCAACATCGGCAGTTTCAGTTGCGGGCTTACTGATCCTGACAATCCGCTCATTTGCCTGCAATTCGACCTGACTCCGACGCCGGGCGATCCCCTGTCGCAGTCCCTGGACCACAACGGTGATGGCATCCTGCAAACAGATGAACGCGAAATCGGCGTATTCAACACCACCTGGAGCTGGTCCCGGGACAGCCGCAACCATTTCCTGAACCCGTCCCGGGGTTCAGCCCAAACTGCCATCCTTGAAATTACCGTGCCCGGCAGCACGCGTGACTACTACAAGTTAATCTACCGTGGCGCTAAGTACTGGCCCATCTGGGGTGGTTTGGTGTATGCCGTCAAGGGCAACCTGGGCTACGGCGATGCCTATGACGATTTCGACAAGACTTCGCTCGCCACCCCCATCGATACGACGCTGCCGCCCGATCTGACGGCGGAATGCAACCAGGAAGACGTCATGGCCCTGGATACCGGCTTGCCGTTCTATCAGCATTTTTACAGCGGTGGCGTGCGTGATCTGCGCGGATACGATGACAACACCCTGGGACCGAAGGATCGTTTCTGCCGTTCCGTGGGCGGCGACGTTAAGTTCGGGGGCGGCATGGAATTGGCCTTTCCAACACCCTTCCTGGGTGGCCAGTCTGGTACCCGCATCGCGCTATTTATCGATACCGGTTACGTTTGGGAAGACATAAAAGCGGTCGACATCGGGCAAGTCAGGGGTTCGACGGGGTTGTCTGTAACCTGGGAAGCGCCCATCGGGCCCATCGTCATCAGTTACGCCTTTCCGTTCTGGGATCAACCCGGAGATGAGACTGAGAGCCTGCAGTTCTCCTTTGGTACGACATTCTGAAGCCAGCCGGGCTGTTTTTTGGCCCGTTTTGCCGGCTTTTGAGCCAATTCCCGCCCGGCTGGGGCTGAAAAACGCCCGGGACGGCCTTTCCCGACCGTGACGCTTCCGGGCAATTTAATACCCGCAGTCCTTCAAGATTGGTGGCCTAAGAGTGTACAATGTTATGCATGGGGTATTGCGTCCGGACAATTTGTGTCTTCTTTTGCGGGCTGGCATTGGTTTCCAATGCCTGGGCACAGGACCTGCGTGTCGGTTACGTGGACATGAAACAGGTGTTGGACAACGCCCCCCAGGTGACGGCCGGGCGGCAATTGCTCGACGAAGAGTTCAGGTCGCGAAGTGAATCCATAGAAATAGACGAATTCCAGGCAAAAACCCTGGAAGACCGCCTTGCCCAGGGCGACATGCCGGCGGACAGCGCACTCCAGGCCGAGCGTGATTTGCGTGAACTGCGGCGCAACATCAACCGCCGCAAAGAGGACCTGAGGGACGAGCTGTCATTCCGCCGTACCGAAGAGGTGCAAAAACTGGAAGCGGAAATCAACCTGGCGGTGCAGGAAATTGCCCAAAGAAACGGCTTTGACCTGATACTTTCCAGCCCCGTGATTTATGCCAATCCCGAACTGGACATTACAGATCTGATTCTCGAGCAGCTGGAGGTGGAATTCACCGCTGACCAGCTGGAATCATCCACCCGCTAAGCCAGCTTCTTCCCGTTTGATGCTGACCCAACCCAGCACGCACAGCCTGTCGGATCTCGCTGCCCGTTTTGGCCTTGAATTACGCGGCGACGGAGCCGTCCTGGTTGATGGGGTTGGCACTTTGCGTTCCGCCACTGCGTCACAGGTAAGTTTCCTCGCCAACCCGGTTTACCAAAAAGACCTGACAGCAACCCGGGCCGCCGTGGTCATCCTGAAGCCCAAAGATGCGGCAGCTTGTCCGGCCGACTGTTTCCTGACCGAAGAGCCTTATCTTGCTTTTGCCCGCATGGCACGTATTTTTGATACCTTTCAGCCAGTGGAACCCGGAGTGCATGCTTCGGCCATCGTCGATGCGACCGCCCGGCTGGGTCCCGCGGTTGCCATTGGCCCGCGCGTGGTGATAGGTCCCCGTTGTGAGATCGGCGCCGCCTGCAGCATTGGCCCTGGCACCGTAATCGAAGCCGATTGCCGTCTTGGATCCGGGTGCCGCCTGTATGCCAATGTCTCACTCGGGCAGAGAGTGCGACTCGGTGATCGCGTCATCATCCATCCAGGGGCTGTCCTCGGCGGTGACGGATTCGGTATCGCGTTTGCTGGGGACCATTGGGAAAAAGTACCGCAACTGGGCGGGGTAACCATCGGCGATGACTGTGAAATTGGCGCCAACACGACCATTGATCGCGGCGCCATCGAAGACACGGTGCTGGAGGAAGACATCAAGGTCGATAACCTGGTACAGATTGCCCACAATGTGCACATCGGGGCCCATTCCGCCATTGCCGCCATGACTGGCATCGCCGGCAGCGCGCGGATCGGCCGTTACTGCCTGCTGGGTGGCAGAAGCAGCATCTCGGGCCACGTGGAAATTGCTGACCGGGTCACGGTTGGCGCCGACAGCGTGGCTTATTATTCGATTGAAGAACCAGGGACTACATGGTCAGCCCTGATGCCTGCACAGCCCCTGAACACCTGGCAGAGAAACCTGTCGCATTTGCGTAAACTGGACGAACTGGCCCGCCGACTCGTGGCAATGGAAAAAAAACTAGGGAAATCAAGAGATAATGACTGAAAATATTCTCAGCAGTCCGGTTGAAGCCGCACAAATTCTGAACTACCTGCCACACCGTTATCCGTTCCTGCTGGTGGACCGGGTCATCTCGATGCGGGGAGGGGCCGAGAAATCACTGACCGCCATCAAAAACGTCAGCATCAACGAGCCGTTTTTCAACGGGCATTTTCCCGGCAACCCGGTAATGCCGGGAGTGCTGATCATCGAAGCCATGGCGCAGGCCGCTGGCATGCTGGCTCACCTGGATGCGGAACTGGATGGCCGCAGGGGCGAGCTTTATTACCTGGTCAAGATAGACAACGCGCGCTTCACCAAGGTGGTTTCGCCGGGCGACCAACTGGTGCTGGACGTACAGCAAAAGCGCATTGTCCGCGGCATGGGACAGTACTTGTGCCAAGCCAGCGTCGATGGCCACAAGGTGGCCAGCTGCGAACTGCTGTGCGCCGGGAAGCCAGCCTGAATGAGCGGTGTGCATGCAACGGCCCTGGTCGATCCCGCGGCGGAAGTGGCGGATGACGTCGAAATCGGCCCGTTCAGCATCATCGGCCCTAAGGTGCGGATTGGCGCAGGCAGTTGGATCGGGCCGCACGTGGTGATTACCGGCAGAACGACCATCGGCTGCAACACACGAATATTCCAGTTTGCTTCCCTGGGGGAAGAGCCTCAGGACAAGAAGTATGGCGGTGAAGACACCGAGCTGATCATCGGTGACAACAATACCATCCGTGAAATGTGCACTTTCAGCCGCGGCACCATCCAGGGCGGCGGGAAAACCAGCATTGGCCACAACAACTGGATCATGGCCTGTGTTCACATTGCCCACGACTGCATTCTCGGTGACAACATCATCATGGCCAACAACACCTCCCTGGCCGGTCATGTCACGGTTGGCGACTGGGCCATATTGTCGGGTTATTCCCTGATCCATCAGTTCTGCTCGGTCGGCGAACACAGCCTGACGTCTTTTGCCAGCTTTGTGAACCAGAGCATTCCGCCCTATGTCACCGTTTCCGGCGAAAAGGCCAAGGCCAAGGGAATCAACACCGAGGGACTGAGACGCCGGGGCTTTACGCCGGAGCAGATCCAGCAGGTCAGGCGCGCCTACAAAGTGCTTTACCGTTCCGGCAACACACTGGAAGAAGCCAGGGATGAATTGGTCAGGATGGCCCGGAATTCGAGCGAGATTCAGCCGCTGGTCGATTTCCTGAACAGCTCCGAAAAAAGCATGATCCGCTGAGCCGTCCCGCAGCCGGCGACAATAAACCCGGAAAGTCCATCAGGAGGCACGATGATCGCGAAGAGATCTTGAGCTCCCCACCCACCTTTGCCCTGGTTGCCGGAGAGCCTTCGGGTGACCTGCTGGGCGCCGACCTGATTTCCGGCCTGGTGAACAGTCACCCGGGTGCACGGTTGGTGGGAATCGGTGGTCCCGGCATGCGTGCCGCCGGAATGGAGACGTGGTGGGATAGCAACGAACTCGCCCACTTCGGCCTGTTTGAAGTGCTGACCCACTTGCCCCGCTTGCTGTCCATCCGGCGAAAGTTGTTCCGGCGATTGCGCGAACTGCGCCCGGACGTCTTTATCGGTATAGATGCTCCCGATTTCAATCTCGGCCTGGAAACGCAGCTGAAATCCGCCGGGATCAGGACCATTCACTACGTCAGCCCGACCGTGTGGGCCTGGAGAAAGGGGCGCGTGCGCAAGATCGCCCGGGCGGCCGACAAGGTGCTCTGCCTGTTTCCCTTCGAGCCGGCTTTCTACCAGGCTCATGGCGTGGAAGCGGCTTATGTCGGTCACCCACTGGCGCGGCGGATTCCGCTGTATAACGATGCAACAGAAGCCAGGCGGCAAATCGGAATCGACTCCGCACGGCAGGTGGTCGCCTTGCTGCCGGGTAGTCGCGCCAGCGAAGTTTCACGCCTGTCCGGGCCCCTGATCGAAGCAGCCCAGCTACTTTCCAGGAGCATGCCCAGCCTGCAATTCATCTCTGCCATGGCCAACCCGGCGGTGGGTGAATTGTTCCGGGCAGCCATGCGACAGTCAGCTGGGCCAGACATTACCCTGGTGGACGGCCAATCCAGGACGGTCATGGCTGCTGCCGACGTGGTGGTCTGCGCGTCCGGGACGGCCACGCTGGAGACCATGCTGGTCAACCGTCCCCTGGTGTCGGTGTACCGCCTGGCGCCAGCCACTTACCACCTGGCCCGCTTAACCAGGCTGCTGCGGCGGCAGTTTTTTGCCCTGCCCAACATCCTGGCGAAACAAGCTCTGGTGCCGGAATTAATCCAGGACGAAGTCACCGCGGAAAATGTGGCCCGCGAAACCCGGCGCTGGTTGCAGGACCAGTCCGCCCGCCAGGCCTTGAGCGCCCGCTTCGATGCCCTGCATAGCGAAATGATCGGCGAGGCCGTCCAGTCTGCGGCAAGCGTGGTTAGCAACGTGCTGCCCGGTTCCACTTGATCACGGCAGCCAAGCTGTTGATTGCCGGGGTGGACGAAGCCGGGCGAGGGCCGCTGGCCGGACCTGTGGTAGTGGCGGCGGTCATCCTGGATCAGCACGTTCCGCTGGACGGGCTGGACGACTCCAAGCGGCTGAACGCCGCCACACGTGAACGCTTGTTTGCATGCATCTGTGATACAGCGCGCGCCTGGTCGGTGGTGGAAGTGTCAGTGGAGGACATTGACCGGATGAACATACTCCAGGCCACGCTCTGGGGAATGCAGCAAGCCGTTGAAAGCTTGTCAGTTCGCCCGCACCGTATCCTGATTGATGGTAACCGGGCGCCGCACCTGGCGGGCGAGGTGCGGACGGTGATACACGGCGATCGGCTGGAACCAGCCATCTCGGCTGCTTCGATCCTGGCGAAAGTTATGCGCGACCGCCGGATGGTTGAACTGCACGAGCAATTTCCGCAGTACGGGTTCGACCAACACAAAGGTTATCCGACCCGGCGTCACCTCGAGCAACTGGAGCGATTCGGGCCCTGCTCCATCCACCGCCGGACATTTGCGCCGGTACGCCGTGTGCTGCAGCGCAAGGGGTTTCAGTTGCCAGCAACGGCGGAAACGGAAGAAGTGTCGCCTACTCACCCGGTCCCGGATTTTGCGTCGCAATAAATTGCTCGATGGCTGCACGCGTCACCGGACCCATGAACGCTTTCACGGAGTAGCCTGCCGGGTTCAGCAGAATGGTGGTCGGTAAAACCTTTGGGGCGCCGAACGGTTCCGGCGGCGCGTAGACATCCACCAGCAGCACCGGGTAGGTGACCTCGAAGTCGGCCAAAAACTCCTCGAACGCGCTATCGTCCGTGTCCTCGAACGCCAATCCCAGGACCGTTACATCCTGCCGCTCGGTGTGCAGCTCAGACAGCGCGGGGATTTCCTTGCGGCAGGGCGCGCACCAGGTGGCCCAATAATTGATGACCACCCACTGCCCGCGAAAGTCGGACAGGGCCACATCGCCGCCACCCAGTTGGGGCAGGGAAAAATCCACCACGTAAGTGGTTTCGCAGAGGGCATGGACCGGCCACATCAGACAGCACGTCACTGACAAGAGGGCCATTCCGTGGCGAATCACAGCGTGTCTCCATCCCGCACCGTGCCCAGGTACATGCCGCGCAATGGTGTGTCCAAACGCCCCAGGCCATGTTCCTGCACGTCATGCAGGACCATAGAAAACGTCTGATCCCACGGCGAGTCGATGGTGACCGGTTCTTCGCTGGCGACTGGCAAATGAAAACTTCCACTGCAATACAATTCAGACAACATAAGCTCTCCCAGGTCGCGGGACAGGCGCCAATCCCCTTCCTCGTCGCGCGCAACGATCCGGGAATCTTCAAGTTGATGCAGCAGGTGTTGTAATTGCCGCTCATTGCATTGTGGCTCCAGCGCCAGCAATTGTGTATCGGAAAGATTTTCGCCACTGCGCTGCGCCCGCCACAAGTGCCCCACGAGGCGATAAGCCAGTTGAAAATCCTGTCGCGCCGGCCACACGCTCCTGGCCCGCTCGCTGTCAGCAAAGGAGGTAAGGGAGGCAGCCAGAGAGGCGCCAAACAGGATCACGATCCAGACCAGGTACAGCCAGAACAGGAAGATAGGGATGGTGGCGAGTGCTCCGTAGATGACCGTAAAATTGGCGCGGCTGACATAAGTGACGAAGCCGGTCTTTGCCAGCTCGAAAAGTATCGTACTCAGCAATGCGCCCACCAGAGCATCACGCAAAAACACCTTGCGGTTCGGCACCAACAGGAACATCAGGGTAAACACGATCCAGGACAACAGGAAAACACCAGCTTTGTGGCCGACCGACCCAAGCAAATTTTCCAGCGCCAGGGGGTCGATAAAATTCTGTACGCTCATGGCTATGGCAGCGCCGATCAACAAAGGCCCCAGAGTCAGCACGGCCCAATACATGACGATGCGGTTCATCAGGCTGCGTGAGCGGTCCACCCGCCAGATGCGGTTAAACGCCACTTCAATGCGGAACATCAGCAGCAGGGCTGTAATGATGAGAAAAACCGTGCCCGGCAGAGCCAGGCCGCTGGTGCTGGCAAGGAATGTGTTCAGGTAGGCTTCTACCTGCTGCCCAGATGCCGGCAGGAAGTTGGTGAATATGAATGACTTCAGTTGATCCGACCAATGCGAGAATACGGGAAAAGCCGCGATAATGCCGAAAATCACGGCCAGCAGGGGGACCAACGCCAGCAAGCTGGTATAGCCCAGTGAAGCGGCTTCCTCGAAACAACGGTCTTCGCTGAAGTGTTTCCAGGCATATCGCGTCAACCGCTGCAGGCGTAACAGGTATTGCTGTACGTCAAATGCGGGTTCATGGGATTGTGGCATTTCACCCACTCCGGGTGTGTCAAAAAAATGGCATGATGCTATGGGCCAGCAACAAATGAAGGAACCCCAGATCAATTATGCGCGGTTCATAGAAGGAAGGTCCAACATGACTGAAATACTGGTGTTGTACTACAGCTTGCATGGCCATACCACCGCCATGGCACGCCAGATTGCACGCGGCGTCGAAGATGTGGTGGGCGCCCAGGCACGTATCCGCACCGTCCCCCCGGTCAGCGATGGCTTGCAGCAGCGCAATCCAGCGGTGCCGGAAGACGGACCTCCCTGGGCGCGAAAAGAGGATCTGGCGGAATGCGCCGGACTGATCCTTGGCAGCCCCACCCGGTTTGGCAACATGGCCGCCGCACTCAAGTATTTTATCGATGGCACTGCCGCGGAATGGTTCTCAGGCAGCCTGGCGGGTAAGCCGGCGGCCGTGTTCACCTCAACCGCCAGCCTTCACGGCGGGCAGGAGTCCACCTTGCTCAGCATGATGCTGCCCTTGTTTCATCACGGCATGGTCCTGGTCGGCCTGCCCTTCACCGAGCCTGGCTTGATCAGGACAGCCGGAGGCGGAACACCGTATGGTGCAAGCCAGTACAGCAGCTGGCAGGGAGCGCGTGAACTCGACGATGACGAGGCCGCCCTGTGCAGAGCGTTGGGGCGTCGCGTGGCGGAAATTGCCTTGCGATTGCAAGCGTGAAACCACGGCAGCTGGTGGCTGTTCCGTACCTGGCTGTTTTCGTGCTGCAGGGCGTATGGCATGGCTTGTTACCCGGCCCTTCCGGCAACCGCAGCTGGACACTGGCGATGTTGGCCGCGCTGCCCCTGGTTTTACCTTTGGCGGGCATCCTGGCCGGACGTGTGCGCAGCATGACCTGGGGAGGCTATCTGTTGGTGCTGTACTTCATCGTCGGGGTGATGGAAGCCTGGAGCAATTCAGCGCAACGCGCCCCTGCACTGGCACAGGTAACGCTGGTTCTGCTCTACGTCGGTTGCCTGGTGTGGTTTATCCGCCGGAACCGGGCGGCGGATCAGTAAGCGCCGCGGGAGTCGATGCCGGTGCAGCCATGACGGGTGAGGCAAAGAATTCCCGGTAAATTGAATTCAAGCGCGCTACGGCGTGGGCCACGCTGCTTGCGACCGAGCCGGAACGCAGAACCCCTTCGGGCTGCTGCTTCCATGAGGACTGAAAATCCTCAAGTCGGGCCAACCCGATACCGCGTATTTCTGCCACCGCCACGCCATTTTCCTCGAAACGGCGCACCACACCTTCATCCAGCAATCCGCTTTGCCCCGACAATGCGGCCCGGATCCGGTCCGAATCCAGCAGGAAATCGGGATAGAAAAGAATCAACTGGCTGCGCAACAAGCCCTTGTACATGGTCACGTCGCTCATCAGTTCGTACAAGGACGTTTTGGGGTTCTGCACGGTGTGAATCGCTGGTCTTAACAGGTTGCCGTAAATCGATCGCTGTTCTGCCTGGTAAAGCTGCCGCAAATGCCGGCCCAGTCTTTCCTTCATCTCCGGCTCCGGGCTGAACTCAAGTTCGCGCACGCCGATCCCGGTAACAAACCAGTCGCGCCATTCCGCCCCCTGACCCCAATTGGCATTGAGAATTACAGAGGGCCTGCTGCGCGCCGCGGCCAGATAAGTCAAACGGTTTGGTACTATGTTGGTGCCGCTTTCACTGTGGCGTTCCGTGATTACGCTGGTGCCCACCCATTTGGTGGGGCAGCCAGTCTCCAGGACCTCGTCCCGGGCCGCGGCAACCAGGTAGTGGTACTCATCCGGGCTGGTAAAACTCGAGGCGAATACATGTTTGATACGATCACCTTCGCGATACCTTCCCACCAGCTCGAAGCTCAGGTGGCCATAGTAATTGGCGACATTGGGGTCTTCGGGCCGCACCAGCTCGGACCGCCGGTCCACCCACTGCATGTTGTCATAACAGATCTCGAGTGCCCCTAAACGAGTCTGGTCCGCAAGCAAATACTCATCCGGGAAAAGTCCGATCAAGGCGCGGGTTGCTTCGAGATCCTGGGTCATTTCGCAGGCCCTTGCGGCATCGCAGGGTCCGATCATGAGATCGGGCGTCCGGTAGGCTGTTTCCTGCTGCTCAGCTTCCGCCAGAACCACGTCCGCACCGGGCTGCAATCGATCTTTCCTGAACGACAACTCGGCTTCGCGAACTCCTCCGATCAGGTTGAGGAGCGCCTGCCGGTATTGCTGTGAACTTACACTTACCAGGTCATTGAATCCAGCTCCCGCGCCGCTGATGCAATCGACTTGCTGCGCCAGCGTGCGCAGCAATTCAAGCCCCTGTTGCCGCAGGCGAACGATCAGGGCCTGGTTCTCGGGCGTCTGGAAATATACCGGTGACTGAACAGAAAACCACGTCATCAAGGTGGCAAGCGCGGACCACTCCAGCGGGTTGGGCAATGGCTGATCGGGCAAGGGGCAGGTATGGGGTGAACGCTTGTGTAAATATCCAATGGCGTAATTGATGCGCTGCCAGGGCGTCATCTCGAGTTCGCGTTTCAGTTGATCCGGCCCGAACGGGCCGTCCGGATCACCTGCCAGCTCGGCGCGCCGGACCACCGTGTCGGCCAGCCGCACCAGGCTTTCCATGCACGAATCGTACTGCTGGCGGCTCAACTCCGGCTGACCGTTTTCATCCCGCATCGCAGCGACGCTGATGCAAATATCGATTTCCTGGGAAATCCGGCGCCGCACCGGCTGGTCGAAGTAGAAGGCCATTTCAGGTACCAGCATGACCAGCTCGCCGACTGCATCTGCCAGCTGTTCCCGCAGCTCCGCAACGCGGGCGGGGCCAGGATCATCACTGCCTATTTCCTGAACCAGTTCAAAACCCGTAGCCAGGTGGCCATTGAAGCGCGTATCGACTTCAGCGAAATTGCGCGCCATTACGGCCGAAAGGCGTGGCAGGAATTCCGCCAGGACTTGCGGCAAAGGCGAGTCTGCATCCGCATTGCCCACTTCAGTTTCCAGCAGCTCCGTGACGACCCAAAGCAAAGACTCGATAAACTCCAGGTAGCGGTAGTCATAAAGCCCGGATATGGCTGAAGTCAGGCGCAGTACCTGCCTGGCGGTTCTGGCACGCCCGCTATCCATTCCCGGTAGCGCCTGCAACAAGCTGAATCGCAAGCGCCTGACCCTGAGCTCATCGGGTGCCTCCGGCAGTAATACCGACGCCATCAGGGCTTGCAGCTTGGTCAATGCCAACTCAAGAGCGCCCGCTCCCTTGCTTGAACTCAAGGGCGCCGGAGGCTCTGCCGCCAGCCATGGATCGAACCACTCTGCATGCAGCCGGGTAAGCAAACCTGAAAGGTTTTTGTCGATCCTGGCCTGGTCAAGTAACTGTTGCCACAGGGTGGTTGAGACGAACTCCGCCTGGAATACGGCTTCAGGCAGGAAAGCAGCAGCCAGGCGTTCATCAGAGCGGTCAAACAACTGCGCCAGCAAATCTGAAAATTCCGGGCCCAGGGGCGAAATCCGCGGGTCGGGCAAAATCGCATGCTGCTCAAGTTCTTGCTGGATAAACCAGGCTGCAGGGTCGAAGATGGTGCTGCGCGAGGGCAGGATTGAATAACGCATGGACAGGCGGTCGAGCCAGGCACGATCATCAACAAATGCCATCTCGAGACCAGCCAGCTGATCGGGCAAGGTCTGCGGATATGCCTGCTGCAACCGTGACAAGGCCAACACTGTGAACAGGGCATCCGTTCGCGACGCCGGCTCGGACAGCGCCGTGGCGAGATTGCGCACGGCAGGCAAAGACGGTGGCGACTGGGCCCAGGCGCTTAGTGCAAATAAGCCAAACACGACGACAGCAATCCGTTCCACAGCCGGGTGCGCTGATTTCAAACCGCTTTGTGTCATGCCAGCATCGCCATGGTATGTGAATTGCCCGGGCACGTTATGCTACGCGATATGATAACCCGACAAGTCGGGCTGGGCCCTGGCTGACCGGGCGGAATACCGCGGCGGGCGAATTGGCGCGGCCATTGGCAGGGGACTTGACCGCGTGTTGCCCTGACCAAAATGACCCGGGGTAACGCTTTTGGCTTGGTTAATGGCCCGTCCTGGACGGCTTCGCCTTCCAGG
Source organism: Lysobacterales bacterium (assembly GCA_035292625.1). GTDB lineage: Bacteria > Pseudomonadota > Gammaproteobacteria > Xanthomonadales > SZUA-36 > SHZL01. Next base: position 16,850 of record DATDPS010000114.1, read on the forward strand.
CCTCCAGCAGACCCATCTTCGCCAGCAATGGCTCCCAGCGCGGGTCGCCATGCAAACTCCGCAGCGAAGTATCGCTGATCAAAGAGCCCATTCCCGGGTCACGATTTTGATATGCTGTTTCCAGCCACTGGAACGCTTCGTCCGGCTCGTTGCGCCAGGCATGGATTTCAGCCACCTGGTAGGCCCAGAATTCGTGGTACTGCTCGATGAACGCTGCGAGTTCGGCGTCCGCTTCGGCTTGTTTACCCAGCGTGTGAAGAATAATGGCCTTGCTCAATGAGCGCCAGCCATGCTCGAGTTCCTGTTCAGCTTCGGCCATGGCCTTGTCGGCCTCTCCTTTACGCAGCAGGATGTAAGACAGTGTCGAGTAGCCTCCCACGTAATTCGGACTCAACTTGAGCAGTTGCCGAATGGTTCGTTCCGCATCATCCAGGCGGTCGAGGTATTCATAGGAGCTGGACAGGTTGTTGATGGCTGAGTAATTCAAGGGGTCGATTGCCAGCGCATTCTTATGATAGGCCGCGGATTGTTCAGAATTGCCCATGGAGGCGGCCAGCTGGGCTGCCTGCTCGAGCACCTCGCTATTGGCCGGCGCCAGCTGCAGTGCCTTTTGCGCCGAGTTGTTGGCAGCGCTCCAGTTCCAATCGTAATTGGCCTGGATGCGCGCCAGGCTGGCCCAGCCTGCGGCCAGCCCGGGATCCAGCGACACGGCGCGTTCCGCAGCGGCACGCGCCTGTTCCACTCCGGGGGCGAAGTCGATATAGCCATAGCCCGCCTGGTTGATGGTCACCAATGCCAGCCCGGCCCACGCGGCGGCATAGTCCGGGGCGATCTCCAGAGCCTGGTGGTAGGCCTGGGCCGACTTCGCGTAATCTTCCTGGCTGCGTCGGTTGGAAAGGTAGCGGGCCTGCAGGAACAGTGAGTAGGCCTCCGGGTTGATTTCTTCGGCCAGCGGTGCGGCGCCAAGCAGGGAAACCTTCAAGGCCTTGACCACCGCAGCAGAGATTTCATCCTGCACCGCGAAGATGTTATCCAGCGTCCGGTCGTAGGTTTCGGACCACAGGTGAAAGCCGTCATCGGCCTTAATCAGCTGCGCGGTGACCCGTACCTGCTTGCCGGCCTTGCGCACCGAACCTTCCAGGATGTGCGTTACTTTCAGCCGGGCGGCAATTTCTGGAATCTCCATCTGCTGGCCCTTGAACGAAAACGACGAAGTCCGCGCCGCCACGCGCAGTTCGGGAATCCTGGCCAGCAGGTTCAGCAGTTCTTCCGACAAACCATCGGAAAAATACTCGTTGCTGGCATCCTCGCTCATGTTCACAAAGGGCAGCACGGCGATGGAATGGTCCGCTTCGTCTGGAGGCTGCGGGATTGTGCCGCCCTCGCTGTTCGCGGTGAGGGCGGCCTCCACCAGGGCAGCATCACGCCCGGTCGAAAGCACGAACTTGTCGTAGGCGAAGTACCCCAGCGCCAGAAGCAGCACGACAATGATCATGCGGTCAAGCTTTTTTCCAGTCTTTGGGGTAATGGACTGGCTGCGGTCGACCTCGTGCTCGCGCTTGAGGCCTTCGGGCGTCAGTTCAAAAGCCCAGGCAAAAAACAGCACGAAGGGCAGTCCGACGGCGACAAACAGCAGCAGCGTTTTGAACACCCAAGCCGGCGCGGCAATGTTGCCCAGGATCACATCGGCAACCTGCAACACCAGCCAGGCCAGCACGGCATAGGCGATGCCCGCGCGGAAAACGTTACGGCGTTTGAGTTCGTTGAAAAGGGACAAGGGTGGTTTCTACGTTGCCGTGGTTGGCACCAAGCGTAGCCCCTTGGTGGGTGAATGCCAAGTCGAGCCCCTGGGTCAGGCACGTTATACTACGCGCTATGATAACCCGACTCCTGATCATTACGACCGGCGGGACCATAGACAAGATTTACTTCGATGACAAGAGTGACTACCAGGTCGGCGAACCACAGATCGGCCAGATCCTGCGTGCCATGAATGTCGCTTTCGAATTTGAAGTCAAAGCCGTGCTGCGCAAGGACAGCCTGCACCTCGATCAAGCCGATCGTGCACTCATTCGCGACACGATCCTGGAAAGCGATACACGGCACGTATTGATCACGCACGGCACCGACACCATGGTGGAAACGGCCAGCATCCTGGGTGACCTTGGGAATCGCACCGTGGTCCTGACGGGAGCGCTGAACCCCGCCCGATTCAGGGACTCCGATGCGGTCTTCAACATCGGCTGCGCCGTGGGTGCGGTGCAATGCCTGCCTCCCGGAGTTTACATCGCGATGAACGGAAAAGTGTGGAACCCGGAACTGGTGCGCAAGAATCGTCAGGCTAACCGCTTCGAAGAGAAGTGAACTGCTCAGGCGCGGATGTAGTTGAGGGCGTGAATCACCAGGCCAACCAGGCCACCCACCAGCGTGCCGTTGATCCGTATGTACTGTAAATCGTGGCCGATGGCCAGCTCTACCCGCTCGCTGGTCTCCTGCGCATCCCAACTGTCAACGGTGTCACTGATCAGGCTGGCCATGGCATGGCGATTGTCATCGACGATCGAAATCGAGGAATTCACCAGCCAGCGGTTGACCACTGCCTGCATGTCCTGATCCATCGCAAGTTCGTCGGCCAGGCTGCTAACGAATTGCCCCAGCTGGTCGCGAATGGAGGAATCGTCGCCGCGCAGGTCTGACTCGATGCCCGCAACCAGATCCATCCAGAGCCGGTAGAAGTAGTCCTGCAGGTTTTCGTTGTCCAGCGTGGCCTGCCTGAGGTTCTCGGCGGCCCGGTGCAGCTCGGGTGAAGTGCGCAATTCGGCCGTCCAGCGCAGCAGCAGCCTGTCGAAGTCACTGCGCATCGGGTGATCCGGATCGAGGGACATGTGCAGCAGCAGAGACTCAATGCGGTCCAGCATTTGCTGCACGATGCGGTCATCGACGAATCCCGGCAACCACCAGGGGCTCTCTTTTTGAACATTGCCGCGTATGGTGTCCCGGTGGTCGTGCAGCAGGATCACGGCGTAGCGCAAAGCCTGGGTCAAAATCTGCTGGTGGCGGCCATCCTGCACCAGCCAGTCCAGCGTTTGCCCCAGCAGCGGGGAAAATTCCATCCGCTCGAGCTGCCGGCGGCTGAGCCGGCGCACAAATTTCCTGACGGACTCCTCCTTCCAGGCGCCCGCCATCCAGCCCAGGGCGCGGGCAGCCGATTCGACCACCTGCTCATGCCCCCCGGGGGTCTGCAGCCAATTGGCCGCCTTGCCCGCGAGGTTGACGGATTCCAGCTTGTTGCGCACCGCCGCCGGGTGCAGGAAATGTTCAGCGATGAATCGTGCCAGGTTCTGGCCGATTTCGTTCTTGCGGCGCGGGATGATGGCGGTGTGCGGTATCGGAAGGCCGAGAGGGTGGCGGAACAGGGCGACCACGGCGAACCAGTCGGCCAGCGCACCCACCATGCCGGCTTCGGCAAAGGCGTGCAGCCAGCCTGCCCACGTTTCCACCCGTTGCAAAGTGAGCAGGAACAGGGCTGCCATCACCAATAGCAGCAACAGCGGCACGCGCTTCATACGCCGCAAACGAAGGGTTTTATCCAGATCGGCTGAAACGTCTACCGGTGAACCTCGTGATTGAAGTGGCATCAAGAGAAATGACCGGAATTCCTGCTTCATGCTTCAACTCCCTTGCCAAACCCGGACATGATAGCCAATGCTGGGCGCGGGTACGACCGGTGGAGGTCAGTTGCCCCGTCCTTGCCGTACACGATCCTGGTTGACGCGCCCCCGCTGAATCGGTACCGTAGCTTTCCGTTCCCTTCGACCCGATCCATGGGGCGATTAGCTCAGTTGGGAGAGCGCTGCAGTCACATTGCAGAGGTCACAGGTTCAAGCCCTGTATCGCCCACCAGGACCAGCATGCGGCCTGTTTTGATCTCATTTTTGGTGGTGTTGCTCGCGGCCTGCTCGTCGCTGCAGAGCGTCAGCGTCCAGGATTTACAGCGACAAGGTGACCAGGGTGAAATCCAGCCCGGCGATCGCGTTGAAATCGTCACCCGGAGCGACGAAAAGCTGGTCTTCGCCGTAACTGACATCAGCACCGAAGGGCTGGGGGGCAAATTTGGCTTTATTCCCTACCACAACATCCGCAGCCTGCGCGTCAACAGACCCGGCACGGCAGGTGATGAATCATACGGCTGGGCCTGGGCCCTGCTGGGCGTCGCCGCGCTGGTGGCTCTGGTCGTTTCAGCCGATTCTGTAACGGTCTGCTCAGGCAGTCCGTGCCCGCAATAAGCCCCGCACGGTCAAGCAGTACCCCCGGGTCATTCCGTTCCGTGCTCGCGCTTGAATGCGCGATCGAGACGCCCATCCTCATCGTTGGTATAAGCCCGCGCAGCCGCCAACAATATCGAAGGGTGCAGGCGCACGGTGTAATCCGGGTTGGTGTATTGGAAGCGAATGATGCCGTCCATGCCCACCAGGAAAGTGGAAGGCGCCGGCAAGACATGGTGATTTTCACCTGAGGCGGCTTCGAGGTCGATGTCATAGCCGCGATAACGATCGACTGTTTCATCATCGACCCGGAATGCAATGCCGAAGGCCCGCGTGGCATCCAGCCGGGCATCGGAGTAAACGGTGTAGCCCACGCCGGGATCTTGCAGGCTTTCATACAGCAGTTCGGGCCGGTCTATGCTGATGAACCAGATGTCGAAACCCATGGTTTTCAATTCCTGCTCGGCATGGCGCAACTCGGCCAGGTGCAGGTTGCAGTAGGGACACCAGCCACCGCGAAAAAACGTGATGATGACGGGCTTCGTCATCGCCGCCGGATCAAAAGTAACGGCATTCCGCTTTACGTCCCGCACACGAAAAGCCGGCGCCTGCATTCCCGGCAATAAAGGTTCCACCTGGTCTGCACTGGCGTGAATCCGCGTGCGGTGGGAATCAGCCGGCAGGTACCCCGGGATCAGCAGCAGCGCCAGTGCGCTGAGAAGCAGTAATTTCCTCATCATTTAAGTCTACCTCCGGAAGTCTTACAGAAGACCGCACGGCGAAGGGTTTTCATTCAACTGATACACCTTGTCGGGTAAAAAAAACCCCGCGGCGCCTTGGGCAGCCGCGGGGATTTATCTTTACTGCTTTCCGTCATTCCAACCGGCGCGATAGCGCCGGCTGGAATCCAGAAATTATACGAAACGCCGGAAGCCGACGAAGCCCACACCCAGCATCAACAGCGCCAGGATCGCCATGCCATACTGGCTCAGCGTCGGGATACCCTCGAAGAACACGGTATTGGTGACGGTGCAGCTCACGCCTGAACTGGCAATGTCAACGTCAAGATTACCGCAAGGGTTACTGGATTGGACAGCGTTGTCGAAGACGTCTTCGTCCACCGAGCAGCTGGTGCCGCCTTCCCAATCCGGGATAACCGCGGCGGTGTGCCCTCCGCAGTTATCACCTTCGCCGTAGAAATCTTTCGAATAAAAACCATCTTTATCATAATCATTGACCCCAAGGATTGGGTTATCGCAGGTCAGAGTGAGGCCATAATTCTGGTCGACGTCAGCACCGTCGGAGCCCTCGATGATCCAATCCTTGCAGACTGTGACCGTGACCGGATTCGGGGAATTGGTGATCGTGCAGGTGTTCTGCACATCGACATCACCGCCAGCAAACGTGTTGTCGAAATAGCAAGCGTCGGCGTCATCACTGAACTCGGAGTAAGGTTTTTCTGACCCAGCGGAGTACTCCGGTGTGTAGCCCGCTACATCGTCTTCCCAGACTTCGCAGTCCAACTGGCCATCGTCAAAGCTTTCCACCACGAACTCCACTTCGAAATCGCCGCCTGATGCGATTCTTGTCGCGCTCTGGTTTAGCGGCACGCCGGTGAAGCACTGGATGTTGACGGTCACCTCGGTTTCATCGTTGCCGTCAGTGAACACCTTCTGCACGGTAAACGTGGCGCGGGTTTCAGGCGCTGGCGGGGGAATCGGCGTATTGACGATCGTGCAGCCGGGGGCGTTGTTGATGACGTCATCTTGACAGTCGCTCTGGTCAGCCGTGTATCCCCCAGGTACGGCCTCGGTAGCAGTGCAGGTTGTTCCCGCATCAAAACCCTCCACGTCAAATTCGGCGCTGCTACTTTCGGATGCAAATTGCGGATTGTTCGTGACCGTGCCGCTGGTGCAGGACACGGTGACACTGACGCTCGCGGCATTGTCGTCGGTGAAGTCCTTGAGAACCTCGAAACCGCCAATGGAGGTGTTGATGAATTCACAGGTGACCGAAATGTCGCCGGCAACTGTTACATCAACCGAGTTGGTGCCGGATGCAATCAGCGTGTCGCCACTGTAACAGGCAACCGAAACTTCGTAGCCCGCCTTGGTGGTTTCGGTGATGGTGTAGGTATTATCCGCCAATTCGGCGAATACCTGGAAACCACCTGCGGCCGGAAGGTTGAAGGGGTCCAGTTCCCCGGTGAAAGCCCAATCGCTACCGGGTACAACGCCTACCACAGTTTTTTCCACCGTGATGGAGTTGCTCTCTGGGTCTGGTTCCGAGAAACACGCCTCTTGAACATTTTCTCCGGTGGCGCTGGTGTAGGTGATTTCGAGACACACCGAATCGACTTTGACGTTTGAGGTCAGCACTTTGGTGAACACCAGGCCAAAAGTAGTGTTATTAACAACGGCCAGAAGGTTGGCGCTTGTGACACCCCAGGACCCCGGCGGAGCGCTCACAGTGGTGACAACCGTTGATCCGCAGTTGCCCTGGCCCACATCCGTAGTACCCAGAATGAGCGATGCACCTAATAGCGTTGGCGGGTCAACCGTGGCATCGGAGGCCAGTTGCAACTCAACGTTCTGGCCACCGTTTGATCCTGCCTTGACATGTGCGGCAATGTCGGTAATGACCGCGTCACCCGGCAAATTGAAACCAAAGTCGGCCAACAGGTTAACTTTATCCAGGGCACCCATGGCGGCGCAGGCGCCATCTGCCGGGCCGAGGACCGCACCACCCTGGCCACCCCAGCTGCCGGTAATGTCGGGGTCGTCTGAGGCATAGCCGATCTGGACGTATTCAACCGGCTGAGCCTGTGCGGCCGAGCTGATGCCCAGCAACAGGAATGCAAAAATGGACACTGCAGGCACGCGCCGAACCAGCGTGGAAATAACGTTCATCATTCTCTCCCTTCGACTTCGCTCATGGCGAATTCGTAATTATTCAATTGAACCACGGCAAGCGCCGCGGCCCTCACGTGTGCGCATCCCTATGCTGTCTTTGCCAGGGGCAATCCCTACTCTTGGCCAGCACCGAAATGAGCTGCTGAATCAGAGGCATTCAGCATCCAACCAGTGCTTATGGTGCACTTGGCCAACTTTGAAGTCAATATATGTAAAGACAGGGTGGTGCCGGCACCAGGAGTCGAACCCGGGACCTACTGATTACAAATCAGTTGCTCTACCAGCTGAGCTATGCCGGCGTGCTTGAGAAGCAGGCTATTTTAGGCCTTGGTGGCCATTTCACAAGCCCGGCCGGACTGAAGGCAAGCGGGATCAGGGTTTGACCGATCGTACCTGTACTTCGCCAGCAAAAAACTCCCGGACACTGACTCCGCCGGATATGTCGGCTACGGCCACGTTCAATCCGCCCCGGTCGCTGACGCCACGGGCTGTGCCAATTATCGTACCGGGACCGGCGGTAATGGCGACTTCCCGGCCTTCGAGCAAGTCCAGTTCAGCCCACCCGGTTCTGAAACTACCGAATCCCGTGGCGGCAAATCGCGCCATGCCGTCCAACAATTCGTCCAGGATGATGCCGCAAAGCCGGTCACGGAAATCGCTGCCGGCAGCGGTTGAAAGTTGCGTGCAGACATCGGTCCATGGCTGGTCGATCTCGGGCTGGCTGGCTGCTCCTGCCGGCATTCGAACGTTGACGCCGACACCAATCACGGCGCGGGCCCGATCAACACCGGCGGCAGACAGCTCGACCAGCACGCCGGCCAGTTTGCGTCCGTCAATCAGTATGTCATTCGGCCACTTGATGCCTGCTGTGCGCACACCCGCACGCCTCACCGCGCGGGCAACAGATACCGCAACCGCCAAAGGTAATTGCTGCAGTACCTCGCCAGACTGTGGAAAGTGCCAGCCCAGGCTCAGGTAAATGTTGCTGCCCGGCGGTGAATGCCAAGGGCGGCCGCGCCGGCCGCGGCCAGCGCTCTGCTGGTCGCTGAGCACCACACCGCCATGTTGCTCGTCAGTGGGCCAACGCCGCAGTTCAAGGTTGGTCGAGTCAACAGTTTCAAGCAGGATCAGTCGGCGTAACCGTGTCCGGTTTTCGTCGTCCAGTTCAGCGAGTACGGCCTGTTCTCTGAAAAACCGGAACCCCCCGTTCATAGCCAGCGGCCGGTAATCACCGCAGCCAGTTTCGCCACCTGGCTTTTTCGAAGCGGTACTCTTCGCCGTGCAACATCCTGCGGATGTTGCTGCGGTGGGTGAAGACGAGGAACACGGCCACGCTGAGGGCAAAACCCAGCTGCACCGGGCTGGCCCCCAAGCACAGGAAAGCCGGCACCAGGCTGAAACCGGCCACCATCGTGGCCAGGCCCACCCAACCGCTCAGGGTCAGCACCAACAACCAGGTGAGCAGCAGCGGAGCCAATGCCAACGGTTGAATGACGCTGACCACCCCGATGGCGGTGGCCGCCCCTTTGCCTCCGCGAAAGCCGTGCCAGACCGGAAAACAGTGCCCAAGCACCGCCGCCAAGCCGCAAAAAACCTGTAAGGCTGGCATGCTGAACATGGGATCTAGGCTCGGTAACTGGATGCGCGACAACACGGCGGCTGCAAGAACGCCCTTGCCAATATCGATCACCGCCACGCCGAGACCAAAGCGAAAACCCTGGGTGCGAAATGCATTGGTGCCGCCCGCATTGCCACTGCCGGACAGGCGGATATCCACCTGGCGCAAAGCACCCAGCAACAGGCTGCCGGAAACCGAGCCCAGCAGGTAGGCAAGCAGACAGATCAGGATGGTGTTCAACATGGTTACCAGCTTATCTCATTGCCACCCGGGGCAGCGGTTGAAAGATACACCTTGGCAAATTCCGGATTCGCGGTTCAGCGCAGCACTTCCGGCTGCGGCATGAAGCCCGCGATCAGGCCACCGGGGCCGAGATGAACCCCGATGGCCGGGCCGGCCTCGGTCACGTGGCAGGAATGAATCTGGCTGTGCTGCCCCAGGATATGCCGGCGCAGTTCGGCTGCTCCCTGCGCCTGGTGCGCGTGCGAGATCAACACGCGGTACATCCGGTCGGGTTTCATCTTGCGCACCACGCTGCGAGCCAGCGCGGCGGGGCTGGCGCCACGGCCGGCATGGAATCCGCCCAGGACCAACTGCCCCCGCGGACTGGCCGTAAGCACCGGGTTGATGCGCAGGATGTCGGTCAGGCGTTTTACCCAGGCCGGGACACGCCCGCCCTTTACCGCGAAAGAAAGATCATTCGCCACCGCGATGACCCGGGTCTGTGGGACCAGTTCGCGCAGCAGGGCCAGGACTTCATCGGCGGAAAACCCCAGCTCGGCCGCCTCGGCGGCGGCAATGGCCAGCAAGCCCTGGCCAGCAGCGGCGCTGAGCGAATCGAACACCCGTACACGGCCCGGCTCCTGTTTTCCGGCTGCCTGCAGAGCTGCCGAAGTGGTGCCGCTCAAGCGCGCCGACAAGCCGACCGAAACCACTTCGTAGCCATGCGAGACCAACAGGGAGTAGACGCGGGAAAAATCCTGTGCCGGCGGTTGGGAAGTGAGTGGAGCCTCCGCGCTTTGGGCCAGCATGGTGTAAAACTCCTCGGCAGTGAGCGAAACCCCGTCGAGGAATTCACGATCACCAAAACTCAAACGCACGGGTACCACGTGGATGCCCAGGCGCTCGGCTTCCGCCGGCGGGATATCGGCGCCCGAGTCGGTCACGATGGCGACCGTGCCGGCCTGGTTCATGAGGCCGTGCTGACGCCGCATGTCATCGGCTTTTTGCTGCGTGATGACACCAAAACGCCCGCACACAAGAAAAACCTCCGCGGGGTTGTTGACATGCACGTGAACCCGCAGGCGTTCGCGCCCACCCGCCACCACGAGGCTGCTCGAATCCACCCGGGCCAGGCCTTGCATGATGAGATCGCGATCAAGGTTCTGCCCGGCAATGACGCACTCGGTGCAATAGCGATGCGCGCCGATATCCTGTGCCGCGGGCAATCTGACCTCTATATCAGGCATATCGGGTGAGGCTTCATCGACCGTGCCCTTTTCAATCAGTGTGCAGATTCCTTCCAGCAGGTCTACGAAACCCTGCCCCCCGGCGTCAACTACTCCGGCCTGGCGCAGGACGGGCAGCTGGTTGGGCGTATTGGCCAGGGAGCGGTGGTCCTGTTCCAGTCCGCGCCGCAACAACTCACTGATGTCGTGTACGCCGGCGGCAACTTGC
>DATDPS010000115.1:0-4170 GCA_035292625.1 Lysobacterales bacterium
AGGCCAGAACCGCAAGGCGGGCAGTTACGGCGACACCATTATCGTGACCGTGACGTTCTGATGCGGCTCAGGCTGGCAGGTCACGCCGGGCCTCAAGTCCGTGCTGATCCCTCTTCCGGGCCGGCAAACGTTTACAGCCCCCATGGATAAGCAGTAAGCTAACTGGCACCTGAACACATTCACCAGCCAGGACGGTAAGGGACCCCGACTTAACCCAGCGTATGTGTTCAGGCAAACTGCCTGTCGCGGGCATAGTGTGGCGTTTTTTTTGGGGAAACCATGCTGATTTTCATCCTGACACCAGCTGGCGCAGCTTGCGTGGGCGCGTCATGAAGACCCCGACCAGCGACCTGGTGGCCGCAGAAATCCTGCGCCAGCGTGCCGAAGCTGCGAGCAGGGGCAGCGAAGCCCGGCATTTGTCTCTTCTTGACCACCTGCCCTTGTGTGTACACGAGCTGGATCTGAACGGCAAATTCCTGACCATGAATGCCGCAGGAGTGCGCATGCTGGGGCTCGATTCCGCAAGCGCAGCCGTGGGACTGGACTTTCGCCAGGTGGTCGATCCCGTGGACCTGCCCCGCGTCGAGACTTTGTGGCTGCAGGCATTAGCAGGCCAGGGTTCGGAATTCGAGTTTCGCGGCAGCGGGCGAATGGCTGGGCGGATCGTCGCTTCCAGCTTTGTTCCCGTGAAACGGGTGGATGGGCAGGTGGCGAGCGTTGTTGGAGTCACCCAGGATATTACGGAACGAAGCCAGCTGGAAGGCGAGCTGCGCAAATTCGCCCTGGCGATCGAGCAGAGCCCCGACAGTATCTCGATCACGAATGCCCAGGTACAAATCGAATACGTAAACGATGCTTACCTGAAGAGTTGCGGTTACGCTCGGGAAGAGGTGCTCGGCAAGAACCCCGGTTTCCTGAAGTCCGGCAAAACACCACCCGAGACCTATCGGGCGCTGTGGAAAGCCCTGAATTCCGGTGAGCCATGGAAAGGGCAGTTCCACAACCGGAAGAAGAATGGCGACGAGCTTATCGAAGATGTGGTGATCGGGCCGGTTCGTGACCGCGGCGGCCAAGTCACCCATTTCGTCGAAGTGAAGGAAGATGTTACCGAGCGAATGCGCATCGCGGAGGAGCTGGGCGAATACCGGCTTCATCTCGAGGATCTGGTAGCCGAACGCACCGCGCAACTGACCGCTGCAAGGGCGCAGGCGGAAGCCGCCAGCAAGTCCAAGACGGTATTTCTGACGAGCATGAGCCATGAGATCCGCACACCGATGAATGCCATCCTCGGCCTTACCTACCTGTTGCAGCAGGAACATCCCACGCCACAGCAGTTGGAGCACCTGGAGCAGATCAACAATTCCGCGGGGCACCTTCTCTCCATCATCAACAGCGTACTGGACCTGTCCAAGATCGAGGCGGGCAAGTTGACCCTGGAGCACGTGAAGGTTGACCTGCGGGCGATTGTGAACATGGTCGTGGCGCAATTCATTGAGCCAGCAGAAAAGAAGGGCCTGACTTTCGAGATCGCTGGCGCGGAAATTCCCGGAGCGTTGTGGGGTGATGCGACACGATTGAAACAGGCGCTGCTCAACTATGTCAGCAATGCGGTGAAATTTTCCAGCCAGGGGAAGATCTCATTGCGGATCAGCGTGCAGGAGGATCTCGGTAAGGAAGTGCTGTTGCGTTTCGAGGTGGAAGACTCGGGAATCGGCATCGCACCTGAAAGACTCGCCCGTCTTTTTGTCCCCTTCGAGCAGGTGGATTCCTCCACCACGCGTGATTATGGCGGCACGGGTCTCGGCCTGGCGCTGACCCGCCAACTGGCGGAATTGATGGGCGGTGAGGCGATGGCGAGCAGTGAAACGGGGCGCGGAAGCTGTTTCTGGTTCACGGCCAAGCTCGACCGCGTGGCGCGTTTCCCCGGTTTGTCACCGGAGATCGTGGATTCGGTCCAGCAACCCCAGGGCCAGCACGCCGGGGCGCGCATTCTGGTGGCCGATGACAATTTCGCCAACCGCGCGGTGGCCGTTGCGATCCTGGAAAATTCGGGGTTTGTGGTCGCAACCGCGTCCAATGGCCAGGAAGCGGTGGAGATGGCCCTTGTGGCCAGTTATGACCTGGTGTTGATGGACATGCAGATGCCCGTGCTCGATGGCCTGCAAGCGACGCGCGCGATACGCGCCGCCTCCGGCCTGCAGCACCTGCCGATTCTGGCCATGACCGCGAACGTCTTCGAGGAAGATCGCAAGGTGTGCATGGAAGCCGGAATGAATGACTTCGTCGCCAAGCCATTCAGGGCGCAATCACTGCTTTCCGTCATTGAGCATTGGCTGTCGCTTGGCCCCTTACCGCATCTGCCACTTGATGGCGGAAATTGCCGATTCGGGTGATATGCCCAGGGCATCGAGAATCTCGTCGATAACGGTCTGCAGGTGCAGGGGGCCCAGATGATGGCAGGCTTGATCCTGACCCGCCGGGTGCAGGTACGTGGTGTTCTGGTCATTGTCCAGGAAACACACCCCCTCGAACGCCCCCAGCCTGCCCTTGCGGTTGGACACCTGGAACAATACATCGAGCTGGAAATCGGCAAAATCCAGGCGATGCCAGGCGCCAAATTGGTTCTTGCCCTCCGGCCGCCAGTCCTTGAACTCCAGTTCACACAGTTGCTTGATCCTCGATGTTGCCAGGCAGCCCTGGGCTTCCTCAATGTAGTAAGACCACACCTGCGGAACATACCTCTGCACATCGACACCAAAAGTGTCACGGTCAAAGGCCAGGGAATTCAGCGGGTCGGCGAAGTTGTGCTGCACGAACACGTTGAGCGCCGCACGCACCAGGGCATAGGAATAACGCGCCACCGGCCGCTTGAGCAGCTGCACGGTCTTGTCTTCCTCAAAGTTACGCTGCAGTTCCCCGATATCGAACTCCTGGTAACTGTCCATTAAAGCTTCGAGTGCTCTTGGCATTCCCATCTGTATCTCTCCTTGAAAGTTTCCGTGTCCTGTGTTTCCCGCTTTCAGCAGCTGTTATTCTTGATCACGATGTCGGCGTCGGAGGTGGTGCTGGACGGAAGGTTAAAGCGCGTCCAGCCGGCTGAACCGGTTTCATTGCCATTGGTCACCAGCACGCTGCTGCAGCCAATGCGGATTTGACCTTGCTTGTAGTAGTTGGAGACCGTCAGGCGCGGATTACTGGCGCCGGTTTCCAACAGGCAGACATAGCCCGTATTGGTGCGATTGCACTGTGCGCCGGTGAAGCTGATTTCCACGTCAGAGGCCTTGAAGCCGGTGATATTGGAGGTGATCAAGCCTGAAATCAGGTACTCGTTCAGGCCGGGTGGCGCGTTGGTGTTCTGCACCTCCATGTAGAGGTTTTTGCTCTTCAGCGCCGCAGTGTAGTTCGGATCGATCGGGTCCGTCGCGGTCAAACCCAGGTTGCCGGAGTGTCCCGTGGCGTCCACGGTGCTTGGCCCGGTGCCGGTGGTACGCAGCGCATTGCCGCGGCTGTGCGTATTGTTGTCGGCAATGGCCTGGTTGGTCACGTCCGCCGGATTGTTCACCGGCGATTCGTTCCAGCGGCTCAGCCAGGTCAGTTGCGCATCGTAAAACGGTATGATCTCCAGCGGTGTGGTGATGTGCGGCGCTTCACAGAACTCCCCGCTGCCGCCCGCCTGCAGGCAGTCCACGATGGTGCGCAGCTTGTCGGTCATGTAGTCCACGTAGATTCCCCGCGAACGCAATTGCTGCGAAGTGTTGCCCAGGGGTGTTGGCAGGTAGGTTGCCGTGGCCGAGGTGGACGCGGGAAAAATCACTGGCGGGTCCATGTCCGCGGGCGCGGTCAAGGCCGGCGGCGCCGATTCGTACTGGTCTATGCCATCGATGGCGACCTCGTAGGCATCGATCGCCGCGGTAATGTAACCTGAATACTCCGTAACCTCCGTTGTGCTGTCGAGGTAATTCTCCGGAAAGACATTCAAGCCTTCCTGGCGCAGGTCCTGCCCCACTTTCCAGAAACCGTCCTTGCGCACCATGCGGCAGGCTTCCATGTAGTCGGCACCGTGCGCGGTGGCGAGGGTCAACCCACCGGCGGTATTGCGAAAATAGTGCAAGTGGTCACCTGCCAGCGATCCGCTGCTGACGTAGTCAGTCGACAGCCGGAACGGGTTGT
>DATDPS010000116.1:0-3604 GCA_035292625.1 Lysobacterales bacterium
ATATCACCGTGACGGCAGATCGCGACCCGGCGGCTCTGAACGAATCATTCGTACTGATTTTCGAAGCCGACGACGCGGTGGATGATGATCCGGATTTTTCTCCTTTGAATCGCGACTTCCAGGTCCTGTCCACCGGCGAGAGCAGCAATATGTCCATCATTAATGGCAGAGTCTCATCCAGCAAAACCTGGACCCTGAATGTGATGGCCCGCCGAGCCGGTGAACTTCCGATCCCGCCGGTGGCATTTGGCCGCGATCTGAGCACTCCGTCATCTCTCACGGTCGTCAAGGAAGTCTCGCGTGGCATCGCCGGCTACGATCGGGAAATATTTCTGGAAGTAGCGGTGAATGCCGACCATCCCTATGTTCAGTCGGAGATTATTTACACCGTCCGCCTGTTTCGCTCGGTAGCCACGGCCAATGCCACACTCAGCGATCCGCCGGATGTCAGCGGTGTAGCAGCCGTGGTGGAAAAGATCGGCGAAGACCGGAGTTATGATACCCGGCGGCAAGGTGATTTGTTCGGTGTGGTCGAGCGCAAATACGCCATCTATCCCCAGGGCAGCGGCCGTCTTACCATCGGGCCGATGATTTTTCAGGGCCAGATCTCCCGGGGCTTGTCCCTGTTCGGTAATCCCTTCGGCCGCCAGCCGCAGACTGTCAGCGCGCAATCCGAGCCCATCACCCTTGATGTTAAGGCCATACCCGCGGCTTTTAAAGGCGCACAGTGGTTGCCGGCGCGCGGGATGTCCCTGATGGAGGAATGGTCGGAGTATCCGCTCCAATTCAAGATCGATGAACCATTGACGCGGACCCTGACTCTGACGGCAACCGGCCTGACGGCGAGCCAATTGCCGGAGTTTCCAGCCTGGCCGACGGATGCCTTCAAACAATATCCCGATCAGCCGGTGTTGACAGATGACAAGCAGAGCGACGGCGTCATCGGCAAGCGGATCGAAAAGATTGCCATGATACCCGGCCGGGCCGGAACCTACACCTTGCCGGAAATCAGTATCCCCTGGTGGAACACCGTCACCGATAAACTGGAATATGCCACGATCCCGGAACGCCAGATTGAGATAGTTGCTTCCGCTGCCGGCACCGACCGGCAGTCCGGGAATTTAACCTTAGCGCCGGATGAGCCGACGCAACCATCCAACCTCGCCAGCGAGCCGGGTGGTACGCAAAAACCTCTCGGAGAGGCGCAGAGTCTGGATAACAGTCCGCAACCAGCAACGCTGCGCTACTGGCAGGGACTCAGCCTGATACTGTTTGTCATCTGGATAGTGACGTTGCTTTTGTGGCGCAAAGCGAAACGGACCGGTAAAGCGACTGAGGTTGCTGACTCTGATCAGTCTTCGCAGCGCATCCTGATCAAACAAATCAAGCAAGCGTGTCTGGATGAAAATCCAGCCCGAGCCAAGGAACTGCTGCTGCAATGGGGCCGCATGACCTGGTCGGATCGCCTGCCCACCAGCATCGGCGAGATCGCCAATCGCTGTTCGGAACAACTTGCTATCGAGATTGGTATCCTCAACAACGTTTTATACAGCCGTACCAGCGCTAACTGGAAAGGCCCGGAACTATGGCAGGCGTTTGAACAGGAATTGAAAGTGAGGGAACAGAAACCGGAAACGAACAAAGGCAAACTCGAACCGTTGTTTAAAATTTAACTTCGACCTTTACATCACTGATTGGTCTAACAGCCATCGAAGGGTGGGCACGTTGTTAGTGCCCACGCGGATAGTGAATATTGGCAAAACAGGTCACGATATCGCCGTAGCTGCGCCGTCGGCTCCACCTATTTCTTTATTGTGACGAGCTATTTGTGCCAAGGATGGTCTGGCAGATATTAAATCATTCGGAGAATAATTTGACCGCGTGGGCACTAACAACGTGCCCACCCTACTTGGTCTCTACCTATTTCTTTACCGTGGCGAGCCATCAGTGCCAAGGAGGGTAAGGTGGATATTTAATCATTTGGAGAATAATTTTTCCGCGTGGGCACCAACAACGTGCCCACCCTTCTATGATTCATCACAAGTCAAGTCTGTTCTTGCAAAGCAACCTCTTTCTCTTTCAGACCGGCTATTAGCAGGCCTGGCCAGTTGATTCGTTAACACTCGGCAGTGTCAGCACGATCAGTTTAAGCTCGCGGTCATCATCACGTGAGACCTGACGTCTCACCACCTTCTATCCGCCGGCCCGGGGGCCGGCCTAATTCTGCATGCGCGTTGCGCTTCGGTGACCGCGATCCCAACAAGCCCCATCTACTATGGTCGGTTGCGCTGGCAACCCGGGTGGACAACGGGCTTGTTCACTTCAACCTTATCTCACATTCCTCCTGCCGACACGCCTGGGTTTAACCTTCTAGACCGCCTTGAGGACCGCGCCTTCGGGGAGCACGCCGTCCTTGAGATACCGCCACAGGGCAATCACCAGTTTGCGCGCCACCGCGACAATGGCTATGCGCTTGCCCCGCTTCTGACCACCCTGCGTGCGGCGCATAAACCACCGCGTCAGCGCGCTGTCCGGCTGGTAGCGCAACCACAACCACGACATCTCAACCAACAGCGCGCGCACCCGCCGGTTGCCCTGTTTGCTGATCCCCTGGTCCACGCGGCTCTCCCCCGTGTTGTAGGGTTGCGGCACCAGGCCCACGCACGCGCCGACCTGCCGCCGGTTATCAAACTCGCGCCAGAACAACTCCAGCTGCAGCCGGGTCGCGCCCACCCGCCCCACGCCCTTGAGCTGCATGAGTCGCGCGATGCGCTGTTGCACCGGCGCCGGTAACGCTTGATGTAACTCGGCCTCCAGGGCCGCTAATTGCCGTTGCGCCAGCGCCAGCCGCTCACATTCCCGCGCCAGCCGCACGCGCAACTCCGCCGGCAACGCGCCGTCGTCGTAACATACCACCGCCCCTTGCCGCAGTCGCCGCTCGAATTCGCCGTCCACCTCGTCCCAGCAACCCACCGTGCGCAGCAGCTTGCGCATACGGTCCCGGTGCTGGCCAATCTCCTTTTGCAATTCGCCCCGCTCGCGCACCCAGTGCCGTCGCGCTTCGTCCTCTAGCTTCGGCACCCGCACCACCCGCAGCCGGTCCCGCTCGCCACCCAGCCACGCCCACAGACTCAATACCAGCCGCAGCGCGTCCAGCCGGTCGGTCTTGGCGCGCCGCGCCCGCCGCGCCACCGGGATGCTCGCCGGGTCCACCACCTGTACCTCATAACCCTGCCCCGTGAGCGCCCGCGCGACCCAGAATCCGTCCTGCCCCGCCTCGTATATCACCACCACCCGCGTCGCGGGGCCCAGCCCCCAGGCGTGTTTCCGCTCCTCAACCACCCGCATTGCTTCCGCCAAGCGGCCCGCCGCCTGTGGATGCGCCACCGTGTGCACCGCCGGTTGCTCCCGGCGCCCGTCGTACAGCGCTACTTTCCAGCTGCTCTTCGCCAGTTCCAGCGATACTGCCAATATTGCTTCATCACGAGTAAAATCTTTCACTAGAGTCGGTTGCATTGTCTTCTCCTCTCAATAGAGTTTTTTGGAAAACTTATTTTAAGGGATGCTTTGCAATCGACTCGACCTCTTCATAGAATCTACACGA
>DATDPS010000117.1:0-5083 GCA_035292625.1 Lysobacterales bacterium
ACTTGAAGTCCGCAACCAGCTGCGCGAGACCGCGGCCGGCTTGCAGGATCTGCAGGAGGGCGGAGAATTCCTGCGCGCGGAGCTGCTGTCACAGGTTCGGACCAGCGGCCCCGTGGAACTGACCGTGCTGGAAACGGATGGCACACTGGTGGCCACCGCCAACATCGACGCGCTCACCAGCCCGGCGGACAGAGCGGGGGATTTTGCCCTGTTGCAAGCTGTGGACCGCGGCGAATACGCCGCGGCAGAGCCCATTGCCGGGAACGGCTTGCACATCCGCGTACTGTTGAGCCTGGAACCGCGCTACCCGGGTGACTCGAAGCGTATCCTGCAGGCTATTTATCCCTTGCCGGCCGACATCACCGCACTGACCGGTTCGATCGAGCAGGAGTATCACCGTTACCAGAACGTCAGTTACCTGCGCCAGTCGCTAAAGCAAAGCTTCCTCCTCATCCTGTCGCTGGTCCTGCTGCTCACCATACTCCTGGCCATCCTGGCCGCTTTGACCGCAGCGCGGCGCATGGTGGCGCCTTTGTCACGGCTGTCCTCGGCCACACAACGCGTGGCCGCCGGAGATTTCGATGCGGGCGATTTCAGCGCCAACGATGCACATACCGCTGTCTTTGATCGCGGCGTCAAGGCTGGCGCCGAGGACGAGATCGGATTCCTGCTAAGTTCCTTCCACGACATGACCCAGGCATTGAAACAGGCCAGCCTCTCAGCCGAACAAAGCCGCGCCGAACTGCAAGCGCAAGGGGATTATCTTGAAACCGTGCTGGCCAACCTCTCATCCGGTGTGCTTACGGTGGACGCCAAAGAAAACGTGGTCCGGGCCAACCGCGCTTGCCGGGAAATCCTTGGTCTGCCCCCGCTCACGGGCGTGGATTCCACGGCCAACCAGTCGTTGGAGACACTGCAGCGCCAGGCCCCGTGGCTGCAGCCGTTCATTGCGGCCATCAGGCACCAGAACCGGAGGGGCAGCTCGGCCTGGCAACAGGAAATCAGGATGGAGCGGGAGCGCTCGCGGCTGGTGCTGTTGGCGCGCGGCACCAACCTGCAGCCGCCTGGCACCGACGGACAGCCCGCCGGGCACGGCCAGGTCATCGTATTCGACGACGTCACCGTGATGAACCAGGCGCAACGCGAAGCGGCCTGGGCCGAGGTCGCGCGCAGGCTGGCTCATGAAGTGAAGAATCCCCTGACGCCCATCCGGCTCGCGGCGGAACGGTTGCAGATGAAGCTGGCCGGCAAATTACACGGGGCCGAGGCCGAGATGCTGGATCGCGCCTCGGCCACCATCGTGGCGCAGGTCGAGGCTTTGCGTACGCTGGTGGATGCATTCGGCGATTACGCCAGCGAACCCGTCCTGTCCCGGGCGCCGTTAAAGTTCGACGCCCTGGTGGCAGAGGTTGTCGCGCTGTACCAGGAAGGCGACACGACTGCGCTTTTCAAGCTGGACCTGGTACCTGGTCCCGAAGGCCTGCTGGCTGACGGTGGCCGTTTGCGTCAACTGCTGCACAACCTCATCGGCAACGCCAGGGAAGTCGCGGGCTCCACCCCCGCCAGCATTCACTTGTCCAGCCAAACCATCAGCGTCGAAAACCGCAGCTGGCTGCAATTTGCAATTCGCGATGAAGGGCCGGGTTTCCCCGCGGCGGTATTGGCCCGCCCCTTTGAACCGTATGTCTCCCACAAGGCCGGTGGCAGTGGCCTGGGCCTGGCCATCAGCCGCAAGATCGTGGCTGAACACGACGGCCGGATCACACTTGACAATCCGCCCCAGGGCGGCGCCCGGGTAACCGTGCTCCTGCCGCTGGAGCAACACAAGTTTTATAGTCAGAGCTAACGGATTGGAGTAGCATGTTGCGCCTACGCAACAGCAAGAAATCCGCATGACGCAAGCGCACATCCTGGTCGTAGACGACGAGCCCGATATCCGGCTTCTCGTCTCGGAAATCCTCGAGGATGAAGGCTACCGGGTAACCCTGGCCGAAGACGGCGAAGCGGCGCGAACGGCGTTTGCACGCAAGACCCCTGACCTCGTACTGCTTGATATCTGGATGCCTGATGTCGACGGCATCCTGTTGTTGAAAGAGTGGTCGGCGGGCGCCGGCCTGCCCTGCCCGGTGATCGTCATGTCCGGCCATGGTTCGGTGGAAACCGCCGTGGAAGCGACACGCCTGGGTGCCTACGATTTCGTGCAGAAACCGATATCACTGGCGAAATTGCTGGCCATAGTGAGCCAGGCGCTGGCGTCACGGCGCACCACTGCCGAGCCAGTGCGCCGTCTGCCCGGAGTCACCGCGGCAGAACCGATCGGCAACAGTGCGGTGATGCAACTGCTGCGCGCCAAGGCCGAGCAGGCTGCCCAGCACGAGTCCCCGGTCCTGATCACGGGCGAGCCCGGCAGCGGCCGCGAGTCCCTGGCGCGTTATATCCACAGCCGCAGCATGCGCGGGGGCGACTTCGTCGTGCTGGATCATTCGCAGCTGGAGGGGTCAAACGCACGCGCCTACCTGCTCGGATGCGACCAGGATAACAGCCGGCAGCCGGGCCTGTTTGATCTCGCCATGGGCGGCACCCTGTTTCTCAGCGAAATCCAGGAACTGTCCGCCGAAGCCCGGAAAATCATCAACCAGGTATTCGAATCTGCGCAGTTGGTGCACGAGGGCGGCGCCGGCAAACGCGAGATCAATTGCAGGATCATTGCCAGCGGCTGCAGCAAGCTGGCTGAGCGCGCCCGCCGCGATGCTTCGCTGGAACAGCTTTACTACCGCCTGAACGTACTCCCCCTGTCGGTTCCCGCTTTGCGGGAGCGGCCGGATGACATACCCGAGCTGGTGCGGTTCTACGCCGACTGGTTTCCGAACCATGAAGGCTTGCCCTATCGATCTTTCCCGGTTTCCACCTTGAACCGGCTGCGCAACCACGGCTGGCCGGGCAATGTCCGCGAACTGCGTAACCTGGTGCAACGTTTGCTGATCCTCGGCGGCGAGGGGGACGTAACCGTGGCGGAAGCCGAGGAAGCCTTGCGGCAAAGCCCGCCTGATCCGGTTGGTGGAGACAGGGAGCACCCGGAAATTTTCCAGCTGCCCTTGCGCGAAGCGCGGGAACAATTCGAGCGTGAATACCTGAGTTACCAGTTGCAGCAAGCCAAGGGAAGCGTCGGCAAGCTGGCCGCGTCGGTGGGCATGGAGAGAACCCACCTGTACCGCAAACTCAGGGCCCTGGGCATCGATCCGAAAAGCCTTGGTGAGCAAGGGGCGAGCAAGTGAAAATCGTCGTGCTGGGCGCCGGACAGGTCGGTTCGACGGTCGCCCAGAGTCTCTCCCACGAAGAAAATGACATTACCATCGTCGACACCGACCTGCGTCGCCTGAAGGATCTGCAGAACCGCCTGGACATTCGTTGCGTGCATGGATTCGCGTCCCATCCAAAAGTCCTGATGCGAGCCGGCATCGAAGATGCGGATCTCATCATTGCCGTCACCAACAGCGACGAAGTGAACATGACAGCCTGCCAGGTGGCCTATACCCTGTTCAATACGCCGACACGCATCGCACGGGTCCGCTCCGCCGAATACATGGAGCAACCGACGCTTTTCAGCCGTGAGGCTTTTCCGGTGGACGTGCTCATCAGTCCGGAGTCCCTGATCGTCCAGTACATTTCACGCCTGATCGAATACCCTGGCGCATTGCAGGTGCTGGATTTTGCCGACGGCCGCGCACAGCTGGTGGCAATCCGCGCCTACGCAGGCGGCCCGCTGGTGGGCCAGCAATTGCACACCTTGCGCCAGCACATGCCGGCGGGCGCGGATGCGCGCGTAGCCGCCATCTATCGCCAGGACAAGACCATCATTCCCGATGGCAACACCGTGGTCGAGGATAATGACACGGTATTTTTCCTGGCGGCGCGCAAACACATCCGCACCATGATGAAAGAGCTCCGGCCGCTGGACAGCCCCGCGCGGCGCATCATTCTGGCTGGCGGCGGCAATATCGGCTCCCGCCTGGCGCGCAGCCTGGAGCACAAGCATTACGTCAAGATCATCGAGCGCGATCCCGAGACGGCCGAACTGGTGGCGCAGGAGCTGGAAAAAGCCATTGTGGTGTTGGGGGATTGTGCGGACGAGGAGTTGCTGCGGGAAGAAGGTATCGACAATGCGGACGTGTATTGCGTACTCACCAATGATGACGAGGCCAATATCCTCTCCTCCATGCTGGCCAAGAAGCTCGGCGCCGAAAAGGTCATCGCCCTGATCAACCGTCCTTCTTACGTGGATCTGGTCGAATCCGGCTCCATCGACATTGCCGTATCACCCCAGCAGGTAACGATTGGCGCCCTGCTGACGCATATCCGGCGGGGCAACATGGCGCGTGTGCACTCATTGCGGCGCGGCGCCGCGGAAGCCATCGAGGCGATAGCGCTGGGTGACAAGCGCAGTTCCCGCGTAGTCGGCCGCACCATCGAGGAAATCAAGCTGCCGGAAGGCACCACCATTCCGGCCATCGTGCGCGGCGAAGACGTCATCATTGCGCATCATGATACGGTCGTGCTGCAAGGCGACCACGTGCTTCTGTTCGTTCCGGACAAACGGCAGATTGCCGCTGTGGAGCAACTGTTCCAGGTCAGCGCAACCTTCCTCTGATGCGATGGAAATCGGTAGCCTGGAAAACATGATCTCCAGCGGGCGCGACAGTGCGATGCTGCGCCTGACACTGGCGCGGCTGTTGGCCCGCCAGGGGAAGTTACCCGAGGCCATCCAGCATCTCGAGTCCGCGGTTGCGCAAGACCCGGCTTACACCGCCGCCTGGAAAGAACTGGGCCGCTTGTTCGAGGACGCCGGCAATCCTGCCTCAGCCCGGGCGGCCTGGCAGCGGGGGGTTGCAGTGGCGCAGGCGCGGGGCGATAAGCAGGCCGGGAAAGAGATGAACGTTTTTCTCAAGCGGCTGGAGAAAAAGCAGGCTGGAATGCAATGACCGCTGTTTACCTGGAAACCCCGTGTCAGTCATACAAGGGCGGCGCGCCGTCCGGGCGCGCGCGGAACCGCCTGTAGCTCCACAGGTATTGGGCCGGGTCGATG
>DATDPS010000118.1:0-4551 GCA_035292625.1 Lysobacterales bacterium
CTTTACGGAAGCGGGGCTATGCAGTGAGTTCGGGGTCAGTCGCAGTCCGATCCGCGAGGCGCTGCAAATGCTCGTCGAGAACAACCTCGTGGACAAAGAGACCTACAAAGGATATAGCGTCAAGCAGCTCGATTTTCAGGAAATCCATGAGCTGTACGACGTCCGGGTGGCGCTCGAAACGTTTGTCATCGAACGCCTGGCGCAGCGAGGCTACCCACAGGCGGACTGGGAAAAGCTCTACCGCGCCTGGCAGGATCTGCGGGAAGCATCGATGGCCGAATCGCTGGAGTTCGCCCTCAAGGATGAGGAATTCCATGAAACGCTCGCCGCCTGGACAAAGAACCAGACCCTCCTGCAGCAGATCCGTACGATCAATGAGAGGCTGCATTTCATCCGCATGACGGACATCACCTCCTCAGAGCGGTTGCAGGCCACCTGCGAACAGCACTTACGGATCCTCGACTGCATCAAGGACAAAAACATCGAATGCGCGCGTGAAGCCCTGCGACTCAACATCGAAGACGGCCGCAAGAACGTGGAGCACGCGATCAAAGAGGCGCTGGCCCGGGCTTACTTAGGCTCCAGGGCCGGCGCCTGAAAATTTAAGCAACGGAGGCAGAGATGGGTAAAGGCAAGATTCAAGCGGAACCGTACGACCTTGAGTTCGAACTCCATTCCACGGCGCTGCTGATGATCGATATGCAGCGCGACTTCGTGGAGCCGGGCGGCTTTGGCGAGATGCTTGGCAACGATGTTTCCCTGCTGCGCAGTTCCATCGAGCCCTGCAAAGATGTCCTTGAAACGGCGCGCAAGACCGGCCTGTTTGTCATCCATACGCGCGAGGGTCATCGCCCGGACCTGGCCGACCTGCCTGCCGCCAAGAAGGAACGCGGTCACCTCAAGACCGGGATTGGCGACGTGGGACCGATGGGACGCATCCTCGTGCGCGGCGAAGTGGGCCACGATATCATCCCCGAGCTGTATCCGATCGAAGGCGAACCGGTCGTCGACAAGCCCGGTAAGGGCGCCTTCTACGACACCGATCTGCTTGGAATCCTTCGGAACCGGAACATCAAAACATTGATCGTTTGCGGCGTGACGACCGAAGTGTGTGTGCATACGACTGTCCGCGAAGCCAATGACCGCGGCTTCAATGCCCTCGTACCCGAGGACTGCACGGCTTCCTACTTCCCGGAGTTCAAGCGCGTCGCCCTTGAAATGGTCAAGGCCCAGGGCGGCATCTTCGGCTGGGTCAGCGATTCGGACAGGGTCATCAAGGGATTGGAGGAAGCGGCGAACCACGAATGATTATCGTTTTATCGACCGCCATCCTTCCCATCAAGGAGGTTTAGCGAATGGCAACAAATTCTGCAAATAGCCTGAAAGCGCCCTTCTGGGTGCCTGGCGACTGGAATGCCTTCTTTGGCCTGGGAACGAACAGCCTGCTGAATATCCTTGTGCTGTCCGGGCTGCTGCTCGGCGTGGTGCAGATGCCCGCTGACATCGTATTCGGGCGGATCGTGCCGGCTGTGGGCTTCATGCTGTTCCTGAGCAACATTTACTATGGCTTTATGGCGCGCAGGCTGGCCGCAAAAGAGGGCCGTACCGATGTCACCGCCATGCCGGCCGGGCCCAGCGTTCCACACATGTTCATCGTCGTACTGGTCATCATGCTGCCCGTCAAGATCGCCACCGGGGATCCGGTCCTTGCCTGGCAGGTGGGGCTCGCCTGGGCGTTCATCGAGGGCCTGGTGAACCTGAGCGGCGCGTTCTTTGCACCCTATATCCGCAAGTTGACCCCGCGCGCTGCCCTGCTCGGGACGCTTGCCGGCGTTTCGATCGCCTTCATCTCCATCCGTCCTGCCATGCAGATCATGTCGCCCTACCCGTGGATCGGACTCGTCTGTCTGGCGATCGTGCTTGGCGGCTGGTTCGCCGGCGTCCGGTTTCCGTGGAAGCTGCCGGCGGGCCTGGTCGCGATTTTCATTGGCACCCTCATGGCCTGGGGGACCACGCTCTTCGGCTGGGCGCCCGTCATGGATGCGGGTACGCTGCGTGAGTCATTTGGCGGCCTGGGCTTATCCCTCCCGCTCCCACAGCTCTCCAACCTGATCGCCGGATTCCAGAACATCGCCCCCCTGCTCGTGACCGCCATTCCCTTCGGTGTGTACGATTTCATCGAAGCCATGGACAACGTGGAGAGCGCCTCAGCGGCCGGCGATGAATACAGCGTGCGCGAGGTCCTGTTCGTAGACGGCTTCAACAGCATCATCGGCACCACGCTCGGCAGCCCCTTCCCCAACGCCGTCTATATCGGACATCCCGGCTGGAAGGCTGTCGGCGGCCGGATCGGTTACTCACTGGCGACCGGCGCCCTGGTCATTGTCGTGACGCTGCTCAATATCGTGCCAGTGCTGCTCAACCTGATCCCGCTGGTCGCGATCCTGCCCATCCTGCTGTACATCGGCGCATTGATCGGAGCGCAGGCTTTTCAAGCCACGCCGCGTTCTCACGCGCCCGCGGTAGTGTTGGCGCTCGTCCCACACTTCGCGGCCTGGGGAAAGAGCCAGGTGGACGGCGCGTTAAATGCAGCCGGAGTCGGCGCGGCTGAGATCATGGACGCGATGGCGGGCAACGGAGTCCTGTACGAAGGCATGACCAGGCTCGGAGGCGGCGCGATCCTGAGCGGTCTGGTCATCGGCGCAATCGCGGTCTTCCTGCTGGATCGCAAACCGAAGATGGCCTCGGCCTATGCCGTTGCAGGCGCCGTGCTGTCGTATTTCGGATTCATTCATGCAGAACAAGTCCAATTCGGCGAGGCCGGCCTGCCGCCGGCCATCACCGTTGGCTATCTGCTGCTGGCCGCGCTGTGCTACGGATTCAGTTACCTGCCTTACGAAGAGACCGGCACCGAAGAGGCAGGTCAAAACACGGAGTTCCCCCTGGTCCAGGGTGAAATCAAATTACCAACCCAATAGGAGAGAAGAACATGAACGCAACGAAAGGAATGGCAAGCCCTAAATTATGGGTCGCCGGTGACTTGAACGGCTTCTTCGGCCTGTGCACCAACAGCATTACCAATACGCTGGTCGCAGTCGCGCTGATGCAGTTCGTTATCGGTTTCCCGACCGAAATTCTGTTCGGCAGGATCGTGCCGGGATTGGTGCTGTCCCTGGCCGTCGGCAACATCTACTTCGCCTACATGGCATACAAACTGGCAAAGAAGGAAGGCCGCGATGATGTGACTGCCGTGCCGTATGGGATCTCGGTGCCGCACTACTTCCTGGTGACCTTCGCGATCATGCTGCCGATCAAACTCGGAGGCGGCGACCTGAACCTGGCCTGGAGCGTCGGCGTGGCGTGGTGTTTTGTCCATGCGATTGTCGCGGCGATTGGCGCGTTCGTGGGTCCCACCATGCAAAAGCTGACCCCGCGCGCAGCCATGCTTGGAACGCTGGCCGGCGTGGCAATCACCTACATTGCGATGGGCGCGGCGTTCAATGCCTGGAACGTGGCCTGGCTGAGCATGGTATCGTTCGGGATCATCTTCGTCGGCTGGCTGGCGAATGTCCAGTTCCCCGGCAGGATCCCGGCAGGGCTTGTGGCCGTCATCATTGGCATCATCTTTGGCTGGGCCTCCGGCTACATGCAGATCGGCACCCTGCAGGAAGCCATCGCAAATGTGGCCATCGCGATCCCGGTGCCGCAGATCCAGGTCTTACTGGCAGGCCTGCCAAGAGTTGCTCCTTATCTGGTCACGGCCATCCCGCTCGCGATCTATCTGTTCCTCGAATCGCTCAACAATGTCGAATCTGCCCTGGCAGGCGGCGACACCTACGATACGCGCGAAGCCATGCTGGCGGCAGCCGGCGGAACCCTGGTGGCATCCCTGTTCGGCAGCCCCTTCCCCACCCTGATCTATATTGGGCATCCCGGCTGGAAGTCGGTCGGCTCGCGGGTCGGCTATTCATGGCTCACCGGTGTTACCATGTTCCTGCTCGGTGTGCTTGGGTTATTGGGTATCCTCTCGGCAGTAATCCCCGTGGTCGCTATCCTGCCGATCCTCGTTTACATCGGCATGTTGATCACCTCACAGGCCTTCAACGCCAGCCCGCGCCGTCACGCCCCGGCGGTCGCGATCGCGATCGTGCCCTGGATCGCTGACTTCGTCAAAGTGCAGGTGGATAACGCCCTGAACGCAGCGGGCACGAATGCAGGCACACTCGGTGTCGAGACACTGGCCGGCGCGGGCGTCTCGTATGCAGGTATGGCCGTGCTCGGCGCCGGCGCGATCCTTGTGGGCATGATCCTGGCTGCCATCGCTGCTTTCGTCATTGACCGCAACTGGAAAGGCGCCATCGGTTATTCGCTCTTCGGCGCGGCCTGCGCCTGGGTCGGCTTCATTCACTCCACCGAACTGCGCTGGATCCCCACGATCGGCGAGAATGGTTTTAATGCAGCCTGGGGCCCGGTCATTGGCTATCTCGCCATGGCCGGCCTGTTCGTCGGAATGATGTATTACACCCGCAACGAACCCGTGACTCAACTGGA
>DATDPS010000119.1:0-37321 GCA_035292625.1 Lysobacterales bacterium
CGAACTGTCCCGTAATTTTCTGCACAAGGGCCGCATACGCAAGGTCCGCGTAACCGCTGAACAGCTCAAGGCTTTGAATGCAGGGATGCTGGGCTTGGTGTACCTGGCGGGAGGCTATCACATCGTGACTCCCGAGTGGGCGGAAGCAGTCACGCGCCTCTCGCCGGAACATGTGCCGGACCTGTCAGGCAGCACCGACGATCGTTCGGATGAAGACGAAGATTTCCCCGTGCCGGACGACCTGGTCTGGTGATTCAGTTCTGGTCGTGCAGGTTTGCTGGCATAAGGCGGCGCAGCTCGTCACTGCTACAGCCCTTGCGCCTGGCGTAGTCTTCCAGTTGATCCGACAGCACCTGGCCCAGCACGAAATACCGCGATTCCGGAAGGGCAAAATAATAGCCGCAGACACTGGCGGCGGGCAGCATGGCATAACCACCCGTGAGGCTCATTCCGGCATGCTCGGCGGCGCCCAGCAAGCGGAATATTTTTTCCTTTTCACTGTGCTCCGGACAGGCCGGGTAGCCGGGTGCCGGGCGTATGCCCTGGTAGCGTTCACCGATGAGTCCGGCAGGTTGCAGCGACTCTTCGGATGCGTAGCCCCAGAGTTCCTTCCTTACTCTGAGGTGCATGTGTTCAGCCAGTGCTTCCGCCAGGCGGTCAGCCAACGCTTTGAGCAAAATCGCACTGTAGTCGTCGTGCGCTGTTTCGAATTCGCGTACCCGGGAATCAATGCCCAAGCCGGCCGTGACGGCAAAAAGGCCGATATGGTCGTGCAAGCCGGCGCTGCGCGGCGCCACAAAATCCGCCAGGCACAGGTTGGGGTTGCCTTCGGCCTTGGGTTTTTGCTGGCGCAGGAACAAGAGCCGTTCCAACTCCGCCGTATGCGCTTCGTCACTGAAAAGGACAACGTCGTCACCCTCGGCCACGGCGGGAAAAAGCCCGATCACGGCCGCAGCACGCAGCCATTTTTCATCCACAATCCGCTGTAGCATGAGCCGGGCGTCCTGATACAGACTCGAAGCGGCTTCTCCCACCACCGGGTCTTCGAGAATGGCGGGAAAGCGGCCGGCAAGTTCCCAGGTCTGGAAAAACGGTGTCCAATCGATATAAGCGACCAGTTCCTCGAGCGGGTAGTCCGGAAACGCTTCAATTCCCATCTGCCGTGGCGCCGGTGGAATACCCCTGGACCAGTCGACCTGCAGATGGTTGGCGCGGGCGGCATCCAGCGGGATGGGTGGCTCGCGCCGGCTGCCCTGTGCGCGCCGTTCCCGCATGCGCTTGAATTCGGCAGCGGTTTTCTGCTGCAATGCACTGCGGCTTTCCGCATCCAGCAACTGGCGCACCACCCCGACCGCGCGCGATGCGTCCTTGACCCAGAACACCCCCTGGTCATACTCCGGTTCGATCCGCAGGGCGGTATGCAGCGGCGAGGTAGTGGCCCCGCCGATGACTAAAGGCGTGTTCAGCCCCTGCCGCTTCATCTCGACCGCGACCAGGCGCATTTCTTCAAGGGAAGGTGTAATCAGCCCTGAAAGGCCGATAATATCGGCATTTTCCCGCGCCGCTGTTTGCAGAATGACTTCCGCGGGCACCATTACGCCGAGATCGGTGACGCGGAAATTATTACAGCGCAACACCACGGCCACAATGTTTTTGCCGATGTCGTGCACGTCGCCCTTGACCGTGGCCATGACGATATGGCCCTGGCTGTGGGCTGCTCTACCCCCGGCGCGTTTTTCATCCTCAATATGCGGGATCAGAACTGCCACCGCCTGTTTCATGACACGGGCGCTTTTAACCACCTGGGGAAGGAACATTTTACCCGCGCCGAACAGGTCGCCAACCACGTTCATGCCGTCCATCAGCGGCCCTTCGATCACATCCAATGCGCGGGTGCTTTGCCGGCGGGCTTCCTCGGTGTCCTGTTCAATCCAAGTGGTAATGCCCTTGACCAGGGCATGTACCAGGCGGTCATGCACGGAAGCCTCGCGCCATTCCAGGGCGGAGGTCTCCCGGCCGCCATCGCCCTGGAACTTCTGGGCGATCTCCAGCAGGCGATCGGCAGCATCTTCATGCCGGTTGAGAACCACATCCTCCACCGCCTGGCGCAGCACGGGGTCGATCTCGTCATACACTTCCAGCTGCCCCGCGTTGACGATGCCCATGTCCATGCCGGCGCGAATGGCATGGTAGAGAAATACCGAGTGAATGGCCTCGCGGACCCGGTCCTGGCCGCGGAAAGCGAAGGAGACGTTGCTCACGCCGCCTGAAATAAGCGCCCCGGGGCAGTTTCGCTTGATCTGTTGCGTGGCCTCGATGAAATCAAGGCCATAGCGGGCATGTTCAGGGATGCCGGTGGCCAACGCAAAAATATTTGGGTCGAAAATGATGTCTTCCGGAGGAAAGCCAACCACATCTGTGAGGATTTTCCAGGCGCGCAGGCAAACGGCCACGCGCTTTTCCAGGGAATCGGCCTGGCCGTTTTCATCGAAAGCCATTACGATGACCGCCGCGCCATACCGCAACACCAGCCGCGCTTGTTCGATAAACTTTTCTTCGCCTTCCTTCAGGCTGATGGAGTTGACGATGCCTTTGCCCTGCAAGCACTTGAGACCCGCTTCCAGCACTGCCCAGCGGGAAGAGTCGATCATAACCGGCACGCGTGCGATGTCGGGTTCCGCGGCAATGAGCAGGAGGAAATGGGTCATGGCGCTGGGGCCATCGAGCAGCCCTTCGTCCATGTTTACGTCGATGATTTGCGCGCCGTTTTCAACCTGTTGGCGGGCGATCTCAACCGCCGCAGAATAATCATTGGCTTCAATCAGACGCCGGAAGTGGGCCGAGCCGGTCACATTGGTGCGCTCGCCCACATTGACGAAGTTGAGCTCCGGCGTGATCACCAGAGGTTCCAGGCCGGCCAGGCGGCAGCAGGCTGGAACCCGGGGTGGCTGGCGTGGTACGGCCTGGGCGACTGCTTTGGCGATCGCTTCAATATGGGCGGGCGTCGTTCCGCAGCAACCACCGACGATGTTGAGCAAGCCTTCTCCGGCGAGCTCGCCGAGAACAGTGGCCATGTGTCCCGGTGTATCGTCATATTCGCCCAGCTCGTTGGGCAAGCCGGCGTTTGGGTAGAGAATCAGCGGGCAATCAGCCACCCTGGACAGCGCCCGTATCCAGGGCCGGATTTCCTCCGCGCCCAGGGCACAATTCAGACCCACGGCAAAAGGCCGGGTGTGGCGGATCGAATACCAGAAGGCCTCGACAGTCTGGCCCGACAAGGTCCTGCCGCTGGCATCGACGATGGTTCCGGAAACGATGACGGGCAAGCGGTACTCAAGCTGCGCAAAAGCATCGCCGATACCGAACAGCGCTGCCTTGCAGTTCAGCGTGTCGAACACCGTTTCGACGATGAGCAGGTCGCAACCGCCAGCAGCCAATCCCAGGGCCGCATCTGTATAGGACTGGCGCATTTCATCGAAGCTGGTGTTGCGGAATTCCGGTCGGTTTACATCCGGTGACAAGGACGCCGTGCGATTGGTCGGGCCCAGTGCGCCCATGACAAATCGGGGGTGGTCCGGGTCTGCGGCAGAGGCCTCCGCAGCCGCCTGTACAGCCAGGCGCGCGCTTTCCCGGTTGATTTCGGTGGCGAGGTGCCCGGTGGCGTAATCGGCCTGGGAAATGCAGGTGGCGTTAAAACTGTTGGTTTCGAGAAGGTCGGCGCCGGCCGCGAGAAACGCACGGTGGATCGCGCTGATCGGTTCAGGCCGGGTGAGGCAGAGTATGTCGTTGTTGCCCTTCAGGGCCTTGCTGTGCGCTGCAAAACGCTGGCCACGGAAGTCCGCTTCTTCCAGCCGAAGGGACTGGATCATGGTGCCCATGGCGCCATCGGTGATCAGCACGCGCTGCTGCATCAGTGCGCACAGCAGGTCGAAGCGGTGTTGATCGCGATAGGGCAGCAAGTCCACGATTCAGGCGCGTGCCGCGGATAGGGTCAGCAAGGTGAAATTGGGCGTGCGCCTCTCAACCGTAGACACCTTGCACGAAACAGGCCGCAGGCCCGCTTTTGTGGCCATCTGTTCCAGGTCGCGGGGTTTGAACCCCAGGTTGGCGTGGTCGTACAGAGCCACCATTTTTTCGTGGCGGTGTTCCAGAAGTGTCAACGCCAGGAGTTTTCCGCCGCGGCGCAATACCCGTGCGGCTTCATTGAGGACGACCTGGGGCTGACGCGTGTAGGTCAGGGCGTGCATGAGGAACACCGTATCGAATGATTGGTCGGGCAGGCGCAGTGCATGCATGTCGCCTGGTTCGAAACGGACGTTGGCAAAAGCCTGCAGGCGCTTTCGGCCGGCCTCGATGACCCGCTCGCTGATATCGATGCAGGTAATGTGGGTGGCTCGCGGCGCCAGCAGTTCGGCCAGCACGCCATCGCCGGAAGCAATATCCAGCACGGCACCCGGCTCGATGAGGTCCGCCAGGCCGTGCGCCAGGGCTTGCCATGTCCGCCCCGGCGAATAATGGCGTTCCATGTTTCCCGCCACGCTGTCAGCCCAGGAATCGCCATGGCGCTTGCTCAACACCGGGTCCATGCGCGAAAAATCCTGCTGTACCAAGGGGTCTGCACCACTGCTGCGCAGCACCTTCCACAGCGCGTCCAGGTTGGGATCGCGGATTGTGGTGGCGATTCGGTAATAAACGAAAACGCCTTCGCGACGGTCGGCAACCAGCTGTGCCTCCTTGAGCTTGGCCAGGTGAGTGGACACGCGGGGCTGCGCCAGTTGCGTAATGGCCGACAACTCTGCCACGCTCAGCTCTTCCCGCTCCAGCAGGAGCAAGAGCCGCAATCGTGTAGAATCTGACAGCAAGCGGCAATGGTGGGAAGCCAGCTCCAAGTCAAGCGCTACAGTTTTCTTGCTAGTCATATATCTCTATATCTTGATTTAAAGATATATAAGCCTATCGGTAGCCGGCAGGCTGGTCAATAGCGGATCGCGTTTGGGTGGCTTCCGGTGCGGTATTGAGCCTGGACAAGGCATATAATTGCCGGCCTCGTTGTACAGATTCCCGAGATCGGAAAATGCACTTTCAGCTGACTGAGGAACAATTGATGATCCAGGCCGTGGCACATGATTTTGACGTGAAGCAGATCGTGCCCGTTGCCGCACAGCATGACGACAGCGGCGAATTCCCGGCCGAGACCGTGCGCCAGATGGGTGAACTGGGACTTTTGGGCGTCGAAGTCCCTGTCGAGTACGGTGGCATGGGCTTGAGCAAGGAAATGCCGGTGGAACGGTGTTTTCGCGAAGCCAGGATCACGGAAACCTACGCCGGCACCAGTGAAATTAAACGGTTGGTTACAGGCCGGTTGGAAACAGGCCTGCGTTAAAGCCGTGTTGAGCAAATGAACAGAACCGCGGAACAACAGAAACGGGAATTACTTGGTCTTATAGGCCAATTTCTGAACCAGCGCGTCAGCGCCAACCGGGCGAAACTTGCGGCGGACTACCTGGAATCCTATTTCCGGCGGGTGCCGATGGAGGAACTGGAACGCGAAAGCCCTGAGGTTTTGGCCAGCCTGATAGCCGACCAGTTGAAGTTCTTGGGACGACGGGCACCGGGCGCGACGCTGCTGCGGGTTTTCAATCCCAACAAGAAAAAGCACGGATGGGAAAGCGGCCACACCATCATCGAGATGCTCAACGACGACAAGCCGTTCCTGGTCGACAGCGCCACGCTGGCACTGGCGGAATTGAACCTGGACGTGCAACTCATCGTTCATCCGGTCATACAGGTGATACGGGACAAGAATGGACGCCTGGTATCCATTACCGGCCGAGAGGATGGCAAGGCGGTTGCCGAGTCGGTGGTCCAGATCCAGATCAACCACATCGCCCGGCAGGAAGTGCTGGAGCAGATTGAACAGCGCCTGCGCAAAGCGATGGCAGACGTGGGGGCGGCAGTGGCGGATTGGGAGGTCATGTCCCGCCGGGTGGCCGAAACCCGGGACAGCATGCCGGTCTGGGCTCCTGAAGTCGATCGTGAACTGATGGCCGAGTGCCAGGAATTCCTGTCCTGGCTCAAGCAGGATAATTTCATTTTTCTCGGCGTACGTGACTACGAGGTAGTCAAAGGCAAGAGTGGATACGACCTTCGTCTGATACCAGGTTCGGGCCTCGGCATATTGCGCGAAACCGGCTCGGGCGTGTCGCGGCGGCCATTGTCCAGCCTGGCCGAGGAAGCCCGCAGAACGGAGCAGGAAAGCCCGCTGATCATTACCAAGACCAACGCCCGCTCGACCGTTCATCGCATGGGTTACCTGGACTACATCGGGGTGCTCAAGTTTGACGCCAGGGGACGCACCGTCGCGGAAAGACGTTTCCTCGGATTATTCACCTCCAACGCTTACTCCCTGAGCGTGATCCAGACACCGGTACTCCGGACGCGGGCGAAACAGGTGCTGGAGAGTTCGGGACTGCTTCCGGGGAGCCATGCCTGGAAGACCATGATGCACATCTTTGAATCCCTGCCGCGGGATGATCTTTTTCAGGCTAACAGCACGGAGCTGGCGGAACTGGCGATTGGCGTACTCAATCTGCAGGAGCGCCGGCGGGTGCGCCTGTTCATACGCCGCGAACGCTACGGACGGTTTTATTCCTGTCTGGTGTACATTCCCAGGGAGCGCTTCAACACCGAAAACCGGGAAAAGATCCAGCATATCCTCAAGCGTGCCCTCAGGGGGCAAACGCTGGACTACGTCGTCAATGTTTCGGAATCAATGCTGGCGCGGCTGCAGGTCATAGTGCGTCCCAGGCCGGGCAGTGATGTCCAGCCGGACGTCACGATGCTGGAGCAGAAAATTGTCGATGCCGTACGGTCGTGGACCGACGAACTTTCAGCCATCCTTGGCCAGAAGTACGGCGATGAGAAGGGCCAGGCCTTGTTCACTCGGTTTGGCCATGCATTTCCTGAAGCCTACAAGGAAGATGTTTCTCCCTGGGTGGCGGCCCTGGACGTCGATGCGGCGGCAACGGTGGATGCCGGGGAGGAACTGCGCATGAGCCTGTACCGTCCGCGCACGACGCGCGGCGGCATCATCCGCTTCAAACTGTTTCGCAAGCACCAGCCCATCCCGCTCTCGGACGTTTTGCCCATGCTGGAGAACCTGGGCCTGCTCATGGTGAGCGAACGCCCCTATGAACTTCATTTGCCAGACCAGGAGCGGTTCTGGATCCAGGATTTCGACATGATTCCGGCCGTCGGGACAGAACTGAACCTGGAGAGCATTCGCGATCTGTTCCAGGAGGCTTTTTACAAAGCTCTAAGCGGGCAGACTGACAGCGACGGCTTCAATAAACTGGTCATAGCGGCACAATTGCATTGGCGCCAGGTCAAGGTGCTGCGCGCTTATTGCAAATACCTGATGCAGATCGGGTCGCCGTTTTCCCAGAGTTACATGGCCGAAACAATGGCCAAGTTCCCGCTCATTGCCCGTTTGTTATGGGAACTGTTTGAGGCCATGTTCGACCCGCAGCGTGATGGGGAGAGCGATTTCCGCAAAGAGCAGGGGGCACGGCACCTGGAGCGTACCTTCGAAGCGCTACTGCCCGAGTCGTTTCGCCATGACAAGGTCCTGGTGGAATACATCGAGGAAATGATCCGCGGACGCAGCTGCAGCCGCGAGGCGCAGGTGCAAACCACGCGAATCGCATTCCAGCGCATGTTGAACAGCGTCTCGAATCTCGACGAGGATCGCATCCTCTACGCTTTTTATGACGTCATTCGGGCGACCTTGCGCACCAATTATTTCTACACAGACGAAGTTGGCCTCAGCCGCGATTACATCAGTTTCAAACTTGATTCAGCCAAAGTGGCTGACTTGCCCCTGCCGCGGCCCTACCGCGAGATCTGGGTTTATTCACCACGCTTCGAAGGCATTCATTTGCGCGGAGGAAAAATTGCCCGCGGCGGTTTGCGTTGGTCTGACCGGCGCGCGGATTTTCGCACCGAAGTGCTGGGTTTGATGAAAGCGCAAAATGTCAAAAACACCATGATCGTGCCGGTGGGCGCCAAAGGCGGGTTTGTCCTCAAACGTCCACCGCAGCAAGGCGGACGAGAAGCGCTGATGCAGGAAGGGATATCATGTTATACCTCATATATCAACGCATTACTGGATATTACTGATAATTTGGATGAAAACAAGATCGTCCATCCCCAAAACGTGGTTCGCCTTGACGAAGACGATCCCTACCTGGTAGTTGCCGCCGACAAGGGCACTGCCACTTTTTCCGATATTGCCAACGGCATTTCACTGCAGCGCTCGTTCTGGCTGGGCGACGCCTTTGCCTCCGGCGGATCGGTGGGTTACGACCACAAAGGCATGGGCATCACGGCCAAAGGCGCCTGGGAAGGGGTCAAGAGGCATTTTCGTGAACTGGGCACGGACATCCAGAAAGAGCCGTTTACGGTCGTAGGTATCGGCGACATGAGTGGCGATGTGTTCGGCAACGGCATGCTGTTGTCCAGGCATATCCGCCTGCAGGCGGCATTCAATCACCAACACATTTTCCTCGACCCGGCCCCTGATGCGAAGTCCAGCCTGGCCGAGCGGAGGCGCTTGTTCCGCAAGCCGCGCTCAGGTTGGGATGACTACAATAAGGCCCTGATTTCAGCCGGTGGGGGCATATACTCGCGGTTGGATAAAGCGATACCGCTCAGCCCGCAGGTCAGGGAGTGGCTGGGCATCCCGGAAAAGCAGCTGGCCCCGCATGAACTGATTCGGCTTCTGCTGCAGGCGCCGGTCGATCTGCTGTGGAACGGCGGCATTGGCACTTATGTCAAGGCCAGCGGAGAAAGCAATGCGGACGTTGGAGACCTGGCCAACAACGCTTTGCGCGTCAACGGCAGCGACCTTCGTTGCCGGGTGGTTGGAGAAGGCGGCAACCTCGGGTTCACCCAGAAAGGCCGGATTGAGTACGCGTTTGCCGGCGGGCG
The DNA here is from genome assembly GCA_035292625.1 of Lysobacterales bacterium. Taxonomy (GTDB): domain Bacteria; phylum Pseudomonadota; class Gammaproteobacteria; order Xanthomonadales; family SZUA-36; genus SHZL01. The sequence goes on from DATDPS010000119.1 coordinate 8,989, forward strand.
CATCAACACGGATTTTATTGACAACTCTGCTGGTGTCGATACTTCCGATCACGAAGTCAACATCAAGATCTTGCTGGCCCAGGCGATTCGGGCCGGCAAGCTGGCCGAAAAAGACCGTGGCAAATTACTCGCATCTATGACCGATGAAGTGGGCGCGCTGGTGGTGCGCAGTAATTACCTGCAGACCCAGGCGATTTCCATGATGGAGACGCTCAAAGGCCCCCGGCTTGGCGCCAAGCAGCATTTCATAGCGGTATTGGAAAGCTCTGGAATCCTGAACCGGCAACTGGAGTCTCTGCCTGATGATGAACAATTGACCGAGCGCCGCAATCGAGGAGAGGGGCTGACCCGGCCGGAGCTCTCCGTGCTGCTGTCCTACAGCAAGATCATGGTTTACCAGCAGCTGCTGGCTTCCGACCTGCCGGAAGACTCCTACCTGTCAAAAGAGCTGATCCGCTACTTCCCCACGCCACTGCAAACCCGTTTTGCCGGTGTCATGCAGCAACACCGTTTGAAGCGCGAAATCATTTCGACACAGGTGACCAACAGCATGATCAACCGCATGGGGGCGAGTTTTGCCTTGCGCATGCAGGAGGACACAGGGGCAGAACCTGCCATCGTGGCCAAGGCGTTCACCATTGCGCGGGAGATATTCAACGCGCGTGACTTCTGGGCTCAGGTTGAGGCCCTGGATAACCAAGTGCGGTCCGAGCTGCAGACCCGCGCCTTGTTGGCCATGTGGCTTCTCTTGCGTCAGGCGACTCGCTGGTTGCTCAGCCGGCGTGGACAAGCGTTGGACATCAAGTTCATGGTTGACCGCCTGGCTCCCGGGCTTTCCATCATGCAGCAATCGATGCAATCGGAGGCATCGGAGTATGAACGTGCTCTGATTGAAGCGGGTGAAAAACCCTATCTCGACGGCGGATTCCCGGCGGAGCTCGCCCGTCGCACCGTGATGTTGCCGCGCTTGTTCCCCGCACTGGATGTGGTCGAGACTTCGGCCCAGCGAAAAATGGATGTCCCTGGCGTGGCACGGGTATATTTTGGCATTGGCGATTCACTGGGGCTCAGGTGGCTGCGTGAGCAGCTTGAAGAGCTGCCCGTCAAGGGACAGTGGCACGCGCTGGCGCGGGCCAGCTTGCGGGATGAGCTGATGTCCTCGTTGAATGAACTGGTGGGGCACATCCTGCGCACCGAAGGCGGGCGCCAGGACGCGTTTGCACGCTGGTCACACCGGCATGAGCTTGAAGTCGGCAAGTTCGTGGGCATGATGCATGACATGGAAATCCAGTCAGAACTGGACTATGCCACGGCTTCGGTTGCCTTGAGAGCGCTCACGACGCTGGTCAACTCGCTGGGCCGGGACTAGGGCCTGGTAAGCATGCATCCGTGCGGGTCAGCAACGTGATGGGCGGGCAGCGTATCCATTTCCTGGCCAGCCCGTCCGGGCAAGCGCAATCCGCTCTACACACCCTGACGGGACGCTACGGCCAGTGCGACTTGGCCGATGCTGACGTGATCGTGGCTTTAGGCGGTGACGGCTTCATGCTGCGTACGCTGCATCACCTGCTATCTGCCAACCTTCCCGTGTACGGCATGAAACTCGGGAACGTGGGTTTCCTCATGAACCGTTACCATGAAGAAAACCTGCATGAGCGCCTGGCGCTCGCTAACCTGGTTGAGCTGGCGCCGCTGTGCATGGTGGCCATGACAGAGGGGGGAGGCGAAACTCGCGCGCTGGCTATCAATGAAGTGTCACTGCTGCGGCAAATGAACCAGGCGGCGCATATCCGCATCCTGGTCAATGGCGAAGTCAAGGTGAAAGAACTGGTTTGCGACGGGGTGCTGGTTTCCACCACCGCCGGCAGCACGGCATACAATTTATCCGCCCACGGCCCCATACTGCCGCTGGGAACCCAGGCCCTTGCGCTCACGCCCATCTCGCCGTTTCGCCCGCGCCGCTGGCGCGGAGCGGTACTGCCCAGCAGCGTGCGTTTGCGCTTTGAAATCCTGGATTACTACAAACGCCCGGTAAGCGCGACCGCTGATGCACAGGAAGTGCGTAACGTGATCCATGTGGAAGTGTTCGAAGAAAAAAGCGTCCGCTTGAAGCTTATGTTCGACCCGGACCATTCCCTGGAGGATCGTATCCTTGACGAACAGTTCCTGTAAACCGCAGAGGCTGGTCCATCAGGGCCTGTTAATACTAAACGGATACCTGTCGGCATCGGCCATTTTTTTGCATCTGCATGGTGTTGACAGGCCCTGATGACAGACCCGGATCTGGCCACCTGCCACTGCATCATCGGGCACCCCGGCAAACCCAAGTTTCTGGTGATAAAGCATGCCCAGGGCTGGCAGCCGCCAAGCTTGAAATTTCCACGCGGGATTGTGGATTACAAAGCCAGCATGATCAATGACGGCATGCTCAGCAAATACGGATTACACACCAGAGTAGTCCGCCCGGTGTTGGCGACCCCAGGCTATCACTGCATCGAGCTGGAATTGTCGTCGCCCGCCAGAAACCGGAATATCAAAGCTGTGTGGACTGATCGTGAACAATACCTGCGCGCGCGCCGGGATTGGGGCGGGCAGGTCGACCCGTTTGAGCAATGGTTGCTGGACCGGGAGCATGGAGAGATTCCACCACAGCGCCCACCATGGCATGTGCCGGGATGGTTCAGTAAAGCCGACACGTGGATCCATCATCAGCTCGACAGCCTGGGCGTGCAGGTGACCGGGGGAGTGGAGCAACACCGTGTCGGCTGGAATGCCTCCTGCCTGCTGCGTGTGATGACCGGAGAGGGAGGAATCTATTTCAAGGCCGGCTATGCCAAGCCCCCCGGCGAAGCCAGCCTTACCATGGCCCTGGCAAACAAATTCCCGCGCTACGTAATTCCGCCCCTGGCTGTTGACCTGCCACGCAACTGGATGCTGAATCGTGATTTCGGCCGGGAGAACGACCACCGTCCTGATGCCGCAAGCCTGCCCGGTTTCGCACGGCTGATGGCAAATTTGCAAATCGAAAGCGCCAGTTGTATGGATGAATGGGAGGCCCTCGGGTGCCCGCGCCACGACCTCAAGTACCTGCTGGAGTTGATCAAACGCGGGGAGGACCTGTTGAGCCCCATCCTGGAAACCCAGGACACAATTCGCGGCGATGTAATTAACCAATTTGCGTTGCGGCTGCAAGCGCAGGCGGGACTGATAAGTCAGCTGCAGTCTTATGCCATTCCCGATACATTGATACACCTTGACTTCCGCAGGGACAACCTGGTGGCGCGGGGCGCGGGCTGCGGCATCATGGACTGGACCGACGTGGTCATAGGTCATCCCTTCCTGGTGCTGCGGACAATGTATGGGGAAAGTTCTGCCGCAGCCCGGAATCCGGCATTGGACCCCGAGCCGATTGGAAGCCGATTATTGCAAGAGATTACCCGGGCGTACCTGGAAGCGTTTCTACCCTTCGCAACGGCAGAGCGGCTTGAGCAAGCCATGGACCTGGCCCGTCAACTATTTGTTTTGTGGAGGTATGTCTTTTTTTGGCACGAACTCGCCTGGGTGGAAAGGCACAGCCCAAGGTATTTGTTTATCATCGGCAAACTGCAGAATCTGGTGAGGCAATTACTCGCCGTCGAACCAGCGATTCGGGCGTAACCCGCTGTTGCACCGGGCCCATTCACAGCTCGTGGTAACATGGGCAGAATCGCACCATGAACACAACAGACAAACCAGTCAACGTTGCCGGGAAAAGCAGGCAATTGGTGGTGGCCATTTCTTCTCGTGCCTTGTTCGACATGGGAGAGAGCCACGAGGTGTTCCGGCGCGAGGGTCTTGCCGCTTACTCCAACTACCAGATCGATCGTGAGAATGAGTTCTTGCGCCCCGGTGTGGCCTTTCCGCTGGTCAAGAAACTGCTGGCACTGAACCATGACGGAGTTGATCATCCCGGGGTCGAAGTCATCCTTTTGTCACGCAACAGCGCCGACACGGGCCTGCGGATCTTCAATACCATCGAACACTATGGCCTCAAGATCGAACGCGCAGCGTTCACCAACGGGGTCAGCCCCTACCGATACATGTCGGCCTATGGGGCAAACCTGCTGCTCTCAACCAACGCGTCCGACGTGAGGAGCGCGCTGGCCGCAGGCCATGCGGCTGCGACCATACTCCCCGGCAGTTCCAGCGGCCGGGAAAGCGGGCAACTGCGCATCGCCTTCGATGGCGATGCGGTGATTTTCAGCGACGAGGCCGAGCGGATATACCAGCGGCACGGGTTGGACGCTTTTGCCGAGAGTGAAAGCGCAGCCGCCAACCAGCCCCTGACGGGCGGGCCGTTCCGGCCGGTTCTTGAAGCACTGCATCAAATTCAATCCGCGTATCCCATTGAGAACAATCCGATTCGCACTGCCCTGGTAACCGCACGTTCCGCCCCCGCGCACAAACGCGTCGTGCTGACCCTGCGCGAGTGGGGCATTCGCATCGATGAGGCACTGTTCCTTGGCGGGCGATCCAAGGGTGAATTCCTGAAGATTTTCGGCGCGGATATATTTTTCGATGACCAACAGGTGCACATCGAATCCGCCCGGGATTACGTCCCGGCAGCGCATGTCCCGTCCGGCATCGCCAATGAAGGACGTTGAAGTCTGTGCGACTCTTTGCCTGAGTTAGTGACTGCGGCAGGGCGGGCACATTAGAATACGCCCTCCACCGGCCAGATACAGCGGCACCGCCCCACAGGAGTACCCCATGGCAAGACTTGATCCGCACGACCTCTTTGATGTCGCCTCGCTGCTGAGCGAAGAAGAAAAAATGATCAAGGAGAGCGTTGCCCGGTTTGTGGATGAGCGCGCCATGCCGGTCATTGCGCGACATTTTGACGAAGCCACATTCCCGGCCGAGCTGGTGCCGGAATTAGCCGAAATGGGTTTGCTGGGGTCCAGCCTTGACGGGTATGGCTGCCCAGGTTTGAACGCGGTCTCCTATGGTTTGATCTGCCAGGAACTGGAGCGCTGTGATTCAGGCTTGCGCAGTTTCGTTTCGGTTCAGTCCAGCCTGTGCATGTATCCCATTCACACCTATGGCTCGGAAGAGCAGAAACAACGCTGGCTGCCGGGCATGGCGAGCGGCAAGACCATTGGCTGTTTCGGCCTCACGGAATCACACGGTGGCTCTGACCCGGCCAATATGAAAACACACGCCATGCGCGATGGCGGTGACTGGATCATCAACGGTTCCAAAATGTGGATAACAAATGGCAGCATCGCCGACCTGGCGGTCGTTTGGGCCCGAACGGAAGAGGGCATCATGGGTTTCGTGCTGGAAAAGGGCATGAAGGGCTTTGAAGCCCGCACCATACACTCGAAAATGTCGCTGCGCGCCTCTGTCACTTCGGAGCTCTACTTCGACAATGTGCGTGTACCGGAGGCCAACCGCTTGCCGAATATCCTTGGTCTGAAGGGTCCGCTCGGATGCCTGACCCAAGCAAGGTACGGGATTACGTGGGGGCCGATTGGCGCAGCCATTGCCTGTCATTCCGAAGCCATTGCCTATACTGCGGACCGGGTACTTTTTGGCCGACCCCTCGCCGCCAATCAGGCGATTCAATTACGCCTGGCTGACATGGCTCGCCGCATTACCACGGCGCAGTTGCTTTCCCTGCAATTGGGCCGGCTCCAGGATGCTGGTCGCATGCACTCCACCCAGGTTAGCCTTGCCAAGTGGAACAATGTGCGCATGGCGCTGGACATTGCCCGTGACTGCCGCGACATACTGGGTGGCAGCGGGATTACCACCGAGTACCAGGCCATCCGTCACATGCTGAACCTGGAGAGCGTGATTACCTATGAAGGTACGGAAACCATTCACCAATTGGTGGTAGGCCGCGAGCTGACTGGCGTCAACGCATTTTGATCCGCTGACGCATTGCGGGATTGTTCGCGAATGGCCCGAAACTCGTTGCCTTCATACCACTGGGGCCAGTTGTCACTGTCGGCGACAGCCAGGCCGACATCGAACCAGAGCTCGATATCCTGGACCAGTCCGCGGAAATCCCAATCCTCCTGGATTTCATCCAGCGGTGAGTGGTAGCGATTCTGCAAAAACTCCTCGTTTTTTGCCTCGATGTAACCGGGTCCGAGTTCGGCGTGATCAGAACCGGACTCGGCGTACAGCATGGGCACGCCCTTCCTGGCGAAATTGAAATGATCAGAGCGGTAATATCCACCTCGCTCGGGATGTTCTTCCTGTTTTACGATCCGGCCCTGCCTGGCAGCCTTGTCTTTCAGCACCTCTTCGAGTTCAGAACTGCCAAAGCCGACTACGACCACATCGCGAGTCGGTCCGTAGACATGCATGGAATCCATGTTGATTCCACCAACCGTCTGGCTCATGGGCAGCGCGGGATTTTCGGCGTATTTTGCCGAGCCAAGCAGGCCGGACTCTTCCGCGGTCACAGCCAGGAAACCGACGCTGCGTCCGGGGGCGCGCGGCAGGGCGGCAAAGGATTGGGCCAGCTCAAGCAGGGCAGCGATGCCGGACGCATTGTCCACCGCGCCATTGTAAATCCCGTCCTCACCTTCCCCCACGTTTGGGTCGGTGCCGATATGGTCCCAGTGGGCCATGTAAACAAATAGCTCCTCCGGCCGCGCACTGCCCGGAAGCATGGCTCCAATGTTGTATGACTGGCTGCGCTTGATGCGGTTGTGCACAGTGGCGTCCATGCTGCTGCCCAGGTCAATTGCCTTGAACTCCGGAGACAGCGCCTGTTGCTGCAGCATCGCCAGGTCATAACCAGCCGCTGCAGCCAGCTCTTCAGCAACGCTTTTCTGGATCCACGATTCGACCGGGGCACGGTTCATGTTGTCATCCGCTTGAGCCAGGTGAAACTTTGGACCATTCCAGCTGTTGCGCACGACGTCCCATCCGTAGGCGGCGGGGTCGGTGTCGTGGATGATAAGCGCGGCAGCGGCACCCTGGCGTGCAGCTTCCTCATATTTGTAAGTCCAGCGACCATAGTAGGTCATGGTGTTGCCCTTGAAGAGAGCAGGGTCCTGCGTGGCGAAGCCCGGGTCATTGACCAGGATCAATACCGTTTTGCCCTTTACGTCGACGTCGGCGTAGTCGTTCCAGCCGTATTCTGGCGCAACGGTGCCGTAGCCGACAAAAACCACTTCGCTATTTTCGACCCGGGATTCCGGCACGACACGCATGGTGCCCAGCACCATCTCATCGCCATAGACAAGCAAGCGGTCACGGCCGTTCACGTGGAACGTCATGTGGGCAGTTGCAGGGTCGGCCTCGATCGACACCAGCTCCACGGGCTGCAGGTAGCTTTCACCAAACATCGCTTTCAGCCCCATCTCCCGGAAGCGGGTTTCGATGAAATCCAGTGTCAGTTTTTCCCCTTCTGACATCGGTTCGCGGCCGCCATAGGCGTCGGATGACAACTCCGTGATGTTGGCCAGGATGCGCTCCATGTCGGTTACAGGCCGGGCCTCGCTCAAGCTGGCAGCGGTGTTGGTTTGCGTTGCCGGCGGTGGGGTTGAAACCGGTTCCTCACCACATGCCACAAGCAAGGTGCACGAGACAAGTGGTAAAAATAATCGGCATTTCATCATCAACGCTCCAGATTTATCGAATTGAAATGATTGCAGCAGACACGCAAGCTCGCAAGCTCGAAACGCCAAGTTAAATGTTTCTCAGCTTTCCGACAAGGCGGGCGCACATTAGTTTGGCGCTTGTCCGTAGATCAGGGGTTCTGGCTCGAGAGTGATGCCGAAACGGTCGTGCACTGCATTTTGCACGTGCTGTGCCAGTTTCCAAACATCGGCACCCCTGGCTTGACCGCGGTTGACCAAGACCAGGGCGTGCAGGGTGGAAACCTCTGCTCCATTGATCCGGTGCCCTTTCAACTTGCACTGTTCGATCATCCAGGCGGCAGAAATCTTGACGGAATCCTCTGCCAGTATCCAGCTTGGCAAAGCCGGGAAACGGCTCAACAGAGTCTCGAACTGCTGCCGGCTGAGTACGGGGTTTTTAAAGAAACTGCCGGCGTTGCCCTGGACGGCTGGGTCGGGCAATTTGCGGCGGCGCAGCGCAACAACGGCATCATATACATCGCGGGGCCCTGGTTGGCTGACTCCTGCCTGGTGCAGGGACTCCACCAGCCCGGCATACTGCAGTCGTGGAATGAACTGCTTGCTCAAGCGGATGCAAATGGACGTTATGAAATAGCGTCCGGGGTGCGCAGATTTGAAAACACTGTCGCGGTAGCTGAAGCCGCACTGGGCACCATTCAATACGCTCCAGTTGGCTCGTTGCGTGTCCCAGGCAGTGACTGAGTCCAGCACCGAGGACAACTCGACCCCGTAAGCACCTATGTTCTGGATCGGCGCGGCGCCTGTCAGGCCGGGAATCAAAGCCAGGTTTTCCAGACCGGACAACCCTGCTCCCACGGACCAGCTGACAAGTCCGTGCCAACTTTCACCGGCACCCACTTCGACGAGAGCCTGTTCAGCATTCTCTTCCAGAATGGAAATGCCACCGATCCGGTTCAGCAACACGGTTCCCGGGACGTCATCCACGAAAAGCACATTGCTGCCCCCACCTAGAACGAGATCACGCGAGGGGTCGAGCCGCGGTATCTGCAGCACGTCTTCTTCGTTTTCAATTTCCAGCAACAGCCCGGCCTTGGCGGTCACACCAAAGGTATTCAACCCGGCCAGGGAAGGCCGTTCCCGGACTTTCATGCCGTCGAGCCAGGCGCCATGGCTTGCAGGCACTCGCTAAGCAAGGCCGGGCCACGGTAAATCAGGCCGGTATAAAACTGCACCAGTTTTGCGCCGAGGCGCAGTTTGTCCAGGGCGTCCTGGGCGCTGCTGATCCCGCCGACGCCGATCAGGGCGATGTGCGCGGGCAGGGCCTTTCTGAATGCGGCCAGGGATTCATCGGCCAGTGGCTTGAGCGGGCTGCCGGACAGGCCGCCAGTTTCGTTGGCGTGCTCCAATCCCTGCACTCCGGGACGTGCAACCGTGGTATTGGTGGCAATGACCGCGTCTAGTTCATGGGCCGTTATGACCTTGGCCATGTCGGAGATGTCCCGGGCTGACAGATCCGGCGCCACCTTAAGCGCCATGGGTACGCGCCGGCCGTACTGCAGCGCAAGTTTTTCACGGCGCCGGGCCAGCTGGTGTAGCAGCGCTTCCAATGATTCTGCCGATTGCAGCGAGCGCAAGTCCCGGGTGTTGGGAGAGGAGACATTGACCGTGATGTAATCCGCGAAGGGGTAGATCTTCTGCAGGCAGTGCAAGTAGTCATCGGCAGCGCGCTCGATCGGAGTGTCGAAGTTTTTGCCTATGTTTACACCGAGCACACCCTTGAAGCGATGCCTTGCAACCCTCTTGACCAGGTAATCGATCCCTTTATTGTTGAAACCAAGGCGGTTGATCAAGGCGTTTGCAGACGGCAGACGGAATACGCGTGGCTTTGGATTGCCCGCCTGAGGCCGAGGTGTGACAGTGCCCACTTCGACGAAACCGAACCCAAGATCACCCAGGGCCTCGAAATAGTCCGCATTCTTGTCCAGGCCCGCGGCCACCCCCACCGCGTTCGGAAAATCCAGACCCATGCACTGTACTCCTGGCCCTGCGGTTTTACAGCGCAAGCGCATGGCGCCCAGGCCATGGCCCAGGCGCAAGCATTCCATGGCTAGGTAGTGGGCCCGTTCGGGGTCGGTTGCGAACAGCGCTTTTTGTGCTATTTGGTACAACATCAGCCGCGGTCGCCAGCCTGCCGGGTGAAATTGCCCACCACCCAGCCAGGGTGGAGGCTTGCGCCTGACAATTCAGAGATCAAACTTGATGCCCTGGGCCAGGGGCAGTTCCTTGCCCCAGTTAATGGTATTGGTTTGCCGGCGCATGTAGGCCTTCCAGGCATCCGAGCCGGACTCACGCCCACCCCCAGTTTCCTTTTCTCCGCCAAAGGCCCCGCCAATTTCCGCACCGGAAGTACCGATGTTGACGTTGGCAATGCCGCAATCCGACCCTGCACAAGACAAGAACTGTTCGGCGTTGCGCAAATCGTTGGTAAAAATGGCCGAGGAAAGCCCCTGGCGGACCGCGTTTTGCATGGCGATGGCTTCATCCAGGGTCTTGAACGGTATGATGTACAAAATGGGTGCAAATGTTTCTGCCTGCACAATCTCCCACTCGTGCCGGGCTTTGATGACGGTCGGTTCAACGAAAAACCCGGGGCGGTCGAGGCGCTTACCCCCGGTCAGTACTTCACCGCCGGCTGAACGTGCTGCCGCCACCGCTGCTTCAAATCGCGCCACGCTGGATGCATCCGTCAACGGACCCATCAAGGTGCCGGGATCGAGCGGGTCGCCTATGCGCACTTGCCGATAGGCCTTCACCAGGCTGGTGCTGACCTGATGCAGGATGGACTCATGCACGAACAGGCGGCGGGTGGTGGTGCAGCGTTGGCCCGCCGTGCCCACGGCACCGAACACAATACCGGGGATGGCCATTTTCAGGTCAGCCGTCTGGTCCAGTATGATGGCGTTATTGCCACCCAGTTCCAGCAAACTGCGTCCCATGCGGGCAGCGACGCGCATGCCCACCTGCCGGCCGATTGCCGTGGAACCGGTAAAGGACACCAGGTCGATCCGGTGGTCGTCAACAAAAGTTTCTGCCAGTGCATGTCCAGCTTCCATGAAGCTTAAAAAAATGGGTGGGAATCCACCGGCGTGCAGCGCTTCATTGCAGATTTTCTGCACTGCGATACAGCACAAGGCGCCCTTTGGCGAGGGCTTCCAGATGGTCACGTTGCCGCAGACGGCGGCGATAAATGCATTCCAGGCCCATACCGCCACCGGAAAATTGAAGGCTGAGATAACGCCGACAATTCCGTACGGGTGCCACTGCTCATACATCCGGTGATGCGGGCGTTCAGAGTGCATGGTCAAACCGTACAACATGCGCGATTGGCCCAGGGCGAAATCGCCGATATCGATCATTTCCTGGACTTCGCCATCACCTTCGGCCTTGATTTTCCCCATTTCCAGGCTGACCAGGCTGCCGAGCTCATCCTTGCGCCGGCGCAACGCTTCGGTGCAAAGACGAACGGCTTCACCTCGCCGTGGTGCAGGCAGCTTTTGCCATTCAGTGAATACCTTTTGCGCCGTGGTTACGACTTTTTCATAGTCGTCCGGCGAAGCCCCATGGACGCGGGCGATGACTGTGCCCGTGGCTGGATTGATGGATTCGATGACACCTGATTCCCGGTTGGTCGACCAGCTATCCGGACCGAAACAGGCACCGGGATTGAACTCCCCGATACCAAGGGTTTGGAGCAAATCCATGACAGTAAATTCCTCTTGAACGCGGCGGGCCGGGCTTGTGCCAGGCAATTGAAGCTGCAGCACTGGAGCATTATCGCACCCGGCCACTTTGCATGCATCCCCGCCTTGGTGAAATATGCAGGTTAGATGCGGAACTGCCGGGAACTCGCACGGTGGAGTCCTGTCATACACCACGATTGGCAACACTTGAGCGCGCGGTCTACGAGCCGATCTGATGCCGCACCAGGAAATAACAGCGTAATATGCACAAACGAGGGAGCCGAAAAGAATGACGGCAGCCAGCGGGGTTTTGCTTGACCGGGAGGACTATCAAAACGTCCATAAAGGCGCTGGCGTCGCTCTTTCGCGGAGTGAGGGAGGTGTGGAGTGTGCGCGAATGAGCGAAACGCAGGTTGACCAATTACTGGTTGAACGGGTGCAGAAAGGCGACAAGTTCGCTTTTGACCTCCTGATCAACAAATACCAGCACCGGATCATCAGCCTGGTGACACGCTATGTCCACGACCACGCCGAAGCCCAGGACGTGGCCCAGGAAGCTTTCATCAAGGCTTACCGGGCCATCGGCAATTTTCGCGGCGACAGCGCGTTTTATACCTGGCTTTACCGCATAGCCATCAATACGGCCAAGAACTGGCTGGTAGCGCAGAAACGCCGCCCACCTGCTTCTGATATCGATGCAGTGGATGCGGAACAATATGACATCGACAGCCGTCTGAAAGACAAGGGTACGCCAGAGAACGAGTTGTTGCGCGAAGAAATCAAGGAAACGGTCTACAGCACAATCGAGCAGTTGCCTGAAGACCTGCGCACCGCCATAGTTTTACGCGAAATGGAAGGCATGAGTTACGAAGAGATCGCGGCCACCATGGAATGCCCGATCGGAACCGTCCGGTCCAGGATATTTCGGGCGCGTGAAGCTATTGATGAAAAACTGAGGCCGCTTGTAGAAGGGCCCTGACACCAGGCAGGAAACTTACAGCAATGAACATGGAATCAAGAGAACACCTTTCGTCTTTTATGGATGGTGAAGTCAGCCAGGAAACCGCGCGCTTCCTGGTGCGCAGGCTGGGAGCCGATGGAGACTTACGCCAGGCCTGGGCCAGTTACCACCTCATTCGTGATTGCCTGCGCCACGAGGATGGGCACATCACTCAGCTGGACCTGTCCGGCCGGGTGCGTGCGGCCTTATCCAGTGAGCCTGCTGTAACGGCCGTGGCTCAGGCTGGCAAAGGCTGGTTCAAGCCTGTCCTTGGCGCTGCCCTGGCGGCATCCGTGGCGGTAATGGCCGTCCTGACTGTTTCAAAAGACAATTCACCAGGGGCCGGGCTTGCAGCTGTGGAGCGGACTGAAACTGAGCTTACACAGCCGTTTGCCAGTCCCAACATCGGCAGGATGACCCCCGTTTCACAGCCGGTGAACCTGTCGGGGAGCAGCCCGCAGGCCAAAGCGAAAATGAACACCTACCTTTTAAGGCACTACCAGTTGACAGGTGAATCCGGCGGCAAAGGCTTCGTATCTTTTGTTCCCATCGTCGTCACCCAGGAGCCGGCTAAAGGTGGCACGGAGCTTGAAAACGGCGAAAAGGACGGCGAACCTTCCCAGAAATGAACTACCAACCGATTTTTCTTGCTCTCGCCCTGTATCTGAGTGCGCAACCTGGTGATGTAGTAGCAAGTGAACAACAACCCCAGCAGTGGCTTGAGCGCATGAGCGCCGCCATGAGCCAGATGAATTACCAGGGCACTTTTGTTTATGTCCGCGGCGAAGATGTTGAAACGGTACGCATAACCCATATCGTGGACGAAAACGGCACTCATGAGCGGCTGGTGGCCGTTTCCGGTGGCGCCCGCGAGGTAGTGCGTGATGCGGGTGGAGTACGCTGGATAGCGGGAGACGAAGGCGTCGTTTTGGCCAATTCTTCAGCCAACCGTACCTTTTTCCCCGAGTTGCCACTGGACAACTCCGCCCAGGCTGACGAGAACTACCAATTTCTGCTGGAAGGGCAGCAACGAATTGCCGGGCATACTGCGCGCCAGCTGGATATTACGCCCAGGGACCAGTTCCGCTACGGCTACCGGCTATGGCTTGAACTCCAATCCGGGCTGCTGTTGAAGTGGGAACTGACCGGGACCGGTGGTGAAGCACTGGCCAAGCTCATGTTCACTGAACTGAAAATGGGGGCCGAAGTCAATCCCCGCGAATTACGTTCAAAAGCCACCCCGCGGGAGCCGGCGGCTTTTCCTGACCAACCCGTCAGCGCCGGCCGGCCCCTGTGGCAGGCAAAAAAGCTGCCGCCCGGCTTCCATTTGGCCTCACACCGGCAACAGCCGGCCACGGCAGACCAGCTTTTTGAACACCTGGTTTATAGCGACGGTATCGCGGTCGTGTCGGTGTACATAGAGCCAGCAGATGATGATACAGCTCTCAATTTGGGGCTGAGCAAGATGGGAACGACTCACGCCTATTCACACCGACTGGAATCAGAAATCATTACCGCGCTGGGCGATGTCCCCGCCATCACCGTAAAACTGATCGGTGAATCCGTGGGACCGGCCAGCCATTGAATCAGACGGCATAGCGGTGCCATGGCATGATTGAACAGCAGGGCAGCGTGGTCGGCGTGGAAACGGGGTTTGCTACCATTCGCATCGGAGCCGTGGCGGGCTGTCCTGCCTGTGATGCAGGAAATGGCTGCGGCGCCGGAGTGTTTGGTCGTTTGTTGCGGCGCCGCCCGCTCTTGTTGCGATTGACCAACGGTTTAGACGTGCAACCCGGCCAGCTCGTAACGGTTGGCATTCCCGAGCACGTATTTCTGCAGCTGGTGCTGAAACTTTATCTGGTTCCCCTGCTGGCGGGGCTTGCAGGAGCGGCTATCGGACACCATTTGGCTGGCAGGGGTTTTGCCCATCCCGCAATTCTCGATACGGCTGCCCTTATCGGAGCGGTGTCGCTTGGTGGTCTTGCCCTGTGGTTGGCGCGCTTTGCGGCCAACGAACCCAACGAGGACCGGAAAGTGACCTTGTTGCGGGTAGTCCCCGTTACATTCGTGCCGGCCGGCTGTTCACCGCCAGGTACGAGTTGCGGATGAATCCATTGAACGAGACGAGGTGTCCTGTGGTAAAGAAAATTCTCATAAGCGCCAGCCTGGCATTCATGGCCATATACCCGGGAACGCTATTGGCGCGGGTATCCGGCTTACCGGATTTTACGGTGCTGGTGGACGAAGCCGGGCCGGCAGTGGTCAATATCCAGGTGACCAAATTTGGCCAGCGTGCAACAGAGACGCCAGGAGGCGCCGGCGATGACCAGCTGCAGCAGGAACAGATTCCCGAGTTGTTCCGGCGCTTCTTCGACGTGCCCGGAAACCCGAATTACGATGAACCGGACCGGCGCGGGGCTGGCTCCGGATTTATTTTCGAGCAGGACGGCTACATCATCACCAATCACCACGTGGTGGAAGGCGCCGACCAGATCATTGTCCGCCTGGCGGACCGGCGAGAGTTCGAGGCTACCCTGGTTGGCTCTGACCCCGCCAGTGATGTAGCCTTGCTGAAGGTCGAGGCCAACAACCTGCCCACGCTCAAACTGGGCGATTCGAGGGCTCTGCGGGCCGGCGAATGGGTAGCGGCCATTGGCTCCCCGTTCAACTTTGAACAAACCATCACTGCCGGGATTGTCAGCGCCAAGGGGCGTAGTGCCGGCGCCCAGCAATATGTGCCGTTCATCCAGACGGATGTGGCCATCAACCGGGGCAATTCAGGCGGGCCGTTGCTGAACCTGGACGGTGAAGTGGTGGGCATCAATTCGTGGATCCTGAGTTCCAGCGGGGGCTATATCGGGTTATCTTTCTCGATCCCCATAGAAATTGCGGTTGACACGGTGCGTCAACTGCGCGAGCACGGCAAGGTTGCGCGCGGCCTTTTGGGCGTCGTGGTCGGCGCGGTTACCCGCGAGCTGGCCGAAGCCCTGAAACTCGAGCGCTCGGCCGGCGCGCTGGTAAATGATGTCAGTCCGGGTGGTGCGGCCGACCGGGCAGGCATCGCGCCGGGTGACGTCATCCTGGCTTTCAACGGCCAGACGATCGAAGTGTGGGGTGATCTGCCCCCCATGGTCGGCGCCAATCCGCCGGGAACCAAGGCCGAAGTGCTGGTGAGCCGGGACGGCGAGGAACAGATCTTTGAAGTCACCCTGGATGCGCTGGAGTCGGATCGGGACAGGGCACAGTCGGCAAACGAGGGCGCGCCAGCGAAAAGCAACGCTCTGGGCCTGGCTGTGCAAGGCTTGAGTGCCGAAATGCGTCGGGCGCTGGGCGACCCCAAAGGCGGGGTGGTGATCACGCAGGTGGAAAGCGATGCAGCATACCGCGCCGGTGTGCGGGAAGGGGACGTGATCCTGATGATCAACAATAAGCCGGTGGACGACATGGACTCGTTCAACAGTATCGTGGCGAAAGTTCAACCCGGTAAGGCTGTTGCCCTGCGCGTGCTGCGCGACGGCATATCCAATTTCATCGCCTACACATCCTCAGCCGAAGAGTAAGTTATAATTGGCCCGTACATCACGGCCATCCGTTCCTCGTGGAGCGGATGGCCTTTTCCTGTAGGGGAACCTCTGATCAATTAAGCCTGAGCATAATTGATCAGAGGTTCCCAGGCCTTTCACAGCCATGAACCAGTCGCATATTCGTAATTTTTCCATCATTGCCCATGTCGATCACGGCAAGTCGACCCTGGCGGATCGATTTATCCAGATATGCGGTGGTTTGACCGAACGGGAAATGTCCGACCAGGTGCTGGACTCGATGGACCTTGAACGCGAACGGGGCATCACCATCAAGGCCCAGAGCGTGACCCTGAATTACACCGCGCGGAACGGCGAGGTCTATCAACTGAATTTCATCGATACGCCAGGCCACGTGGATTTCTCCTACGAAGTGTCACGCTCGCTGGCGGCCTGTGAAGGCGCCCTGTTGGTGGTGGACGCCGCG
This sequence comes from Lysobacterales bacterium, assembly GCA_035292625.1. Classification (GTDB taxonomy): domain Bacteria; phylum Pseudomonadota; class Gammaproteobacteria; order Xanthomonadales; family SZUA-36; genus SHZL01. Next base: position 25,338 of record DATDPS010000119.1, read on the forward strand.
CAGGGGGTGGAAGCGCAGAGCGTGGCCAATTGCTACACCGCGGTCGAGCTGGGCCTGACCGTTATGCCCGTGCTGAACAAGATTGATTTGCCTTCGGCCGAGCCCGACCGGGTCAGGCAGGAAATCGAAGACATCATCGGTATCGAAGCGATCAATTGTTGCATGGTAAGCGCCAAGACCGGTGAGGGCGTGGAAGACGTGCTGGAAAAGCTGGTGGCAGAAATTCCAGCTCCATCAGGAAACCCGGAGGCTCCATTCAAGGCGCTGATAATAGACTCGTGGTTCGACAATTACCTGGGAGTGGTATCGCTGGTGCGGGTCGTGGACGGTTCCATTGGCAAGGGTGAGAAGATCAAGCTGATGGCCTCAGGCAATCAGCACCAGGTGGAGCAGGTGGGCGTTTTTACGCCCAAAAGGGAACAACGCACACGCATCGGCGTGGGTGAAGTGGGCTTCCTGGTGGCGGGGATCAAAGATGTTCACGGCGCGCCCGTTGGCGATACCATCACCCTGGCGAAGGGTGGAACCGAGGTGCCATTGGCCGGATTCAAAACCGTCAAGCCGCGCGTATTTGCCGGACTGTTTCCCACCGATGCGGACGACTTCCCGGATCTGCGGGAAGCATTGGATCGCTTGCAACTCAATGATGCCGCTCTACAATTTGAACCTGAAACTTCGGAAGCACTGGGGTTTGGATTCCGTTGTGGTTACCTGGGACTGTTGCACATGGACATCGTGCAGGAGCGCCTGGAGCGTGAATACGATCTTAACCTGATCACGACCGCGCCGACGGTAATTTACGAGGTGCAGTTGATGGACGGCACGGTAATTTCCCTGGAAAACCCGGCCAGCCTGCCGCCGGTCAACAAGGTACTGGAGATTCGGGAACCCATCATCGAGACCAATATCCTGGTGCCCCAGGATTACGTGGGCGCCGTTATCGGCCTGTGTGAAGAAAAGCGCGGCAAACAGAAATCCATACAATTCCTTGGCGGCCAGGTTTCGATCCACTATGAACTGCCGCTTTCCGAGGTGGTGTTGGACTTCTTCGACAAGCTGAAATCAGCCAGCCGGGGCTATGCGTCATTTGACTACCATTTCATCCGTTTTGAGCCAGGTCCGTTCGTCCGGGTTGACGTTTTGATCAATGGTGAGCGGGTCGACGCCCTGTCGCTTATCATGCACCGTGACCAGGCGCAGCGGCGCGGGCGGGAATTGGCATCCAGGATGAAAGAACTCATTCCACGGCAAATGTTCGATGTCGCCATCCAATCGGCAATTGGAGCGCAGGTGATTGCCCGTACCACGGTTAAGGCCCTGCGGAAAAATGTCACGGCCAAGTGCTACGGTGGTGACATCACGCGAAAGCGCAAATTGCTGGAAAAACAGAAGGCCGGCAAGCGGCGCATGAAGCAGGTTGGCCGGGTGGAGATTCCGCAGGAAGCCTTTCTCGCGGTGCTGCAGCAGGATTCCAAGAGGTAATAAAACAAATGATTCCGGATTTCTCGCTACTGCTTGTCATTTTGACTTTGTTTTCCGGCCTGGTCTGGCTGATCGACAACCTGTTTTTTCGCCGCCGCAGAATGGACTGTGCGGTGCAACAGAAAATACAGCGGGCTCGGGATCCTGTGCTGATTGAGTATTCCCGCTCGCTGTTCCCGGTCCTGCTGATCGTGCTGCTGTTCCGGTCGTTCCTGTTCGAGCCTTTCAAGATTCCCTCCGGATCCATGATTCCCACCCTGTTGATTGGCGATTTCATACTGGTCAACAAGTATGCTTACGGGCTGAAACTCCCGGTGCTTAACACCAAGATTATTTCCGTCTCTGAACCGCAGCACGGTGAAGTGGTGGTGTTTCGATTCCCGGCGGATCCGGGTGTCAATTTCATCAAGCGCATGATCGGTTTGCCCGGCGATACGATCACTTACCGGGACAAGCAGTTGTTCATCAACGGTGAAGCACTTGCAACTGACGAACGGGGCGTCTACAGCAGTGGAGAAGTAAAGTGTTCTACCCCGGCTTCTGATGCAAGGCGTTACTCGGAATCACTGGGTCTTGTCCAACACGACATTCTGCTGCATCTGGGCTCTGCTGGCCGTGACGGACAGTGGATCGTGCCCGAAGGGCACTATTTTGTCATGGGCGATAACCGCGATCGCAGCAACGACAGCCGTGAGTGGGGATTTGTGCCGGAACAAAACCTCATGGGCCGCGCGGTGGGAATATGGATGAACTTCGATTTGAACAAGGGATGCGGAGACTTGTCACGCATCGGAGACGGCATTCACTGATCACCCATGGCTGCAAGGAAAGCCATGACCTGGTGCCCCGGAATATCCACACTTTGCGATCCGCGTTATAGTATAAGCACGGCGAGGCTGTAAAACCTCGCGGCTTACGGAAATCTTTCGGCAACGGCTGACCAGGGAACGGGTAGGGAATCATGAATATTCGCAAGCAGCGTGGGTTGACCCTGATCGGATTCGGCATAGTGCTGGCGCTGGGGATATTCTTTGCCTACACCGGCATGAAGATCATTCCAATCTACCTCGAATACAATGCTTTGCTGAATGCATTGAAAACGGTGCAGAGTGACCCGGGTGCAGTGGACATGACGGCGGGACAGGTTCGCAACAAGATCATCAACAGCTTGTGGGTCAGCTATGCCAGCAATAACATCAAGCGCGAGCATATTCACATCAGTCGAAGCGAGGGTATCAAAATCCGCGTCGTGTACGAAGTGCGCAAAACCTGGATCGGCAACATCGATTTGATCGCCCACTTCGACAAGACGGTGAAATTGAGAGGCTAGGTCCTGTCAGTTCCATGCCGATGCCGGGTGTCATCGATACGCTGCCAGGTGTCTGCTACCGCTTCAAAAACCCGCGCCTGCTGCAACAGGCACTGACGCACAAAAGCGGCGGCCCGGTTAATTTCGAGCGGCTGGAGTTTCTGGGTGACAGCATACTCAACCTGGTCGTATCCATCCGGCTGTTTGAACACTACCCTGAAGCAGCCGAAGGGGATTTAAGCCGGATGCGGGCACGGATCGTGCGCGGCAGGACCTTGACTGAAATCGCCACCAGTATCTCGCTCGGCAAGTACCTCATACTGGGCGAAGGAGAAATGAAATCCGGCGGGTTTCGCCGTGCTTCAATCCTGGCCGATGCCTTTGAAGCTCTGCTGGGGGCGATCTACCTGGATGGTGGTTACGCAGCCAGTCATGCCGTCATCGTTGCGTTGTGTGATCCGTTGATCACGTCCCTGCCTTCCGCCGAGTCCCTCAAAGATGCCAAGACGCGCCTGCAGGAATGGCTGCAAGCCCATGGCAGACCTTTGCCCCTCTACCATCTGGACCGCGAGGAGGGGGCGGACCATGCCAAGTGCTTCTACGTGCGGTGCAGCCTGGTGACCGGGGGCCTGGAGATCTTGGCTTCGGGTAAAAGCCGGCGCCAGGCCGAGCAAGCCGCGGCTGCCGAGGTGTTGGCAAGGCTCCCAGCCGATGGGACACCGACTGGTGAGTGAGGAGCAGGTCACGCCAGCCACCGATCCGGACCACAGGTTCGGTTACGTCGCGTTGATTGGACGTCCCAATGTCGGCAAGTCAACCTTGCTCAACAAGTTGCTGGGACAGAAGCTCAGCATCGTAACCGCCAAGCCGCAAACCACGCGGCAGCAAATTGCCGGGATCAAGACCATGGCTGAAGGCCAGGTGGTCTATCTCGATACGCCCGGAATCCACCTGGCAGCCACACGCGCGCTCAATCGTCATATGAACCGCATTGCCCGGGCAGCCCTCAGGGATGTCGACGTGATTTTGTTCCTGATCGAAGCGGAGCGCTGGACACTCCAGGATGAGCATGTGCTGGAGGCGCTCAAAGCGGGCGAAGTTCCGGTGATCCTGGTGGTTAACAAGGTGGACCTGGTGGCGGAAAAAGCGCGCTTGCTGAAATTCCTGCAGGACAAGGTCGATACCAGCCGGTTCGACCATGTGATGCTGATTTCAGCTCGCGATGGCGACGGAGTCAGAGACCTGGAGAACCTGGTGCTGCGCTTATTGCCTTTTTCCCGGCCCTTCTATGATGAAGATCAATGCACCGATCGCAGCGAGCGTTTTCTTGCAGCCGAGTTTATCCGCGAACAACTGATGTTGCGTCTCAACCAGGAATTGCCATATGCCACCACTGTGGAGATTGAAGAATTCAAGCGCGAGCCCGGTCTATTGCGCATCGGCGCCATCATCTGGGTCGAGCGTGAAGGGCAGAAGCACATTGTCATTGGCAAAGGTGGACAGGTTTTGAAGCAGGTTGGTTCGAAGGCGAGAATCGCTCTTGAAGAGTTGTTCCAATGCAAAGTTTTTTTGCGCACCTGGGTAAAAGTGGGCAAGGACTGGTCGGATGACGAGAAGTCGTTACGACAGATGGGATTCGATGAAACCGAGGCGTGAGTCATGCAGCGGGTAACCCTGCAACCTTCGTACGTCCTGCACGGCCGTTCGTACCGTGAAACCAGTCTTTTACTGGAGGTGTTTACGCGGGACCACGGTCGCCTGGGCCTGGTGGCACGCGGCGCCCGCAGCGCCCGTTCCAGTTGGAAAGGCCTGCTGCAACCGTTCCGCCCCTTGTTGCTGAGCTGGAACCTGCGCGGAGAACTGGGCACCCTGACGGCTGTCGACCAGGTGGCCGCGCCACCCCCGGCCCGAGGACCGGCGCTGTTCTGCGGCTTGTATGTCAACGAACTGCTGATTCGCGGATTGCATCGCTCAGATGTGCACCCCGAACTTTTTGAATCCTACCGCACCCTGCTTACAGACCTGAGTTCTCACCCTCAGCCAGAGCCAATTTTGCGCATGTTCGAAAAGCAACTGTTGGATGTCCTGGGCTATGGTTTGCAACTGGAACAAGAATGCGATACGGGCGCAGCGGTCCTTCCGGCGGCCTGGTACGCCTGGGTACCGGAACGGGGCATGGTCCGCCAGGAATTTCAGGTAGCCGACAGCGGGGAGGCGCCGGAGGCGCGTCTGGTTTCCGGTGCGGCGCTGCTGGCTTTACAATCGAACCGGATCGAAGCAGCACATATGGGCGAGCTAAAGCAACTGATGCGGCGCGTGTTGCGCCACTACCTTGGCGGCAAGCCACTGGTGTCACAATCACTATTCCAGTGAATTGGTAACGGGAGGTTCAACCAGTCATGGCGGTTTTGTTGGGAGTGAATATCGATCACGTTGCCACGGTGAGGCAAGCGCGCGGCACGACTTACCCATCCGTGGTTGAGGCGGCACGTTTTGCCGAGCGGGCTGGCGCCGATTCCATCACGATTCACCTGCGCGAAGACCGGCGACATATCCAGGACGCCGATGTGAAGGCGCTGTGCAGGGAATGCCTTACGCGCATCAACCTGGAATTGGCTGTAACCGCTGAAATGCTGGATATTGCCGTGCTAAACCGGCCTGCGGACGTCTGCCTGGTGCCTGAAAAGCGCGAAGAACTGACCACGGAAGGTGGGTTGGATGTGGATTCAAACGCGATGGCAATCGCCGCCGCGGTGGCGCACCTTGAGCAGGCCGGCATCCGCGTTTCGCTGTTCATCGATCCCGATCCGTTGCAGATCGAAGCAGCACAACGCATCGGTGCACGCGTCGTGGAGCTGCATACAGGAACCTATGCCGATGCCCGTGGAAAACGACAGCAGGAAGAGCTGCAGCGCTTGCGCCAGGCTTGCGAACTGGGTCATCGGCTGGGGCTGCAAATAAATGCCGGGCATGGCCTGCATTACGAGAACGTTATTGCCGTGGCCCGCTTGCCGCACATGGTGGAACTGAATATCGGCCACGCCATCGTTGCCCGTTCCATTTTTGTCGGCCTGGAATCTGCTGTCAGGGAAATGCGAGCCCTTATTCACAGTCCCTGAAACCGCGGCCCAACAGTTCTCCTGCTCCAGCCAGAAAGTCCAGGTAGGTTTGTGCCAGTTGGGAACTTTTGTGCGGCTGCCGGAAGCTGAGCGTCAATTCACGCCCCATGCTGGCAAAGTCAGCCAGGTTGGCCATGGCGGCGGCGCCGCAGATGCGATGCAAAATGGCCCCGCAAGCTGGCCAGTCCATAAGTGTAAGCGCGCTATCCAGCGCCGCCAGTTGACCTGGCAGTTGAGCCAGGAAGGCGCACTGCAATTGGTGGCCAGCCAAACGTGCATCTCCCTGCCGTGAGTTGGAAAGGAGAAGGCCGGGAAAACGGGCGCGAGCCAGCAGGGATGCAACGGGAAAAGGCTTGATCAGGACATGACAAAACCCCGCTGAGTACATGTCCAGCAAGGCCGCCTGGGAATCGTCGGCAGTCATGCCAATGAGCCGGCACTCCGCGCGTGCGCCTGACCAGCCACGGAGCAGTCGGCGGGCAGCTTCGCAGGCGTTCATGTCCGGCATGTGCAAATCCATCAGTATCAGCCGCGGGCGTGTGTACAGCGCCTGCCGAATGGCACTGACGGCATCTTCGACCTCGACCAGCGAGTACTTCATTGAAGCCAGTGCCTCGGCACAAAACCGCCGGCATACGGCATCGTCATCGGCGATCAAAGCCACGGGTGCGCCGCTGGCGGCGCCAGATCCGAACCCGCCCCTTGAAGTCCACCAATGCAACCCATCCCCCCGGAGGAACCAAACCGATACCCCTGCTCATCTGTCAGAATAGGCCACATGGGTAAATTTGCAACTGAGGGTGGCCTGGCGGGCAAGAGATTGCCCAAGGCTTGTTCCACGGCTGTGCTGCTTCTGCTGCTGCAATTGACTGATGGCGTGGCAGTAGCCGGTGCCATCCCAATTCGCATTAGCGCTGGCCACATTCAGATCGAAGGGTACAGCCTGGTCGGCGTGGCGGCTCGGTTGGATGACAGCGGCGCAATCCTCACCATCGAAAAAATTGGAATTGCTGATGAGCAGGCAATCAGCGTGAATGAATTTTCCCTGCTCTGCCCACGGCCCGAAGTAAACGCAGGTGATCCCTGCGCAGGCGGAGCCTGGTCGCTGACATTGGCGAACGAGCTTGATGGTTGGCGCGTGCCATTGAGCGGGATTGTGGACCGCCTGGTCAAGGATGGTGGCACATGGAGTCTATTGAGCAGCCTGAGTAACGGGGATCTGACGGCTAAACTGGATGTGAGCCGCAGTGATGAACGAATTGAGGCGACCGTGAACTGGCATGGCCAGCAGGTCAAGGCTTTGCCTGCAATTCCCCTTTTGCCGGAACAGTGGCAATGGATCAGCAAGGGCTCGAGTACGGGAACCATGCGTGTGTTGGCCTTGCCATCGGCTGCCACTGTCGTCCGCTACGAGCTCGAACTGGGCGGCTTGGGATTCGATTCCCCAGACGGCCGGTTCGCGGCGGAGGACCTGGCCGTCCAATGTACCGGATTTGTCACGCTGGGCGATGCGATCGAAGCCGGGATCAACGCGGAAATTGGCGGTGGCGCGGTGTTGCTGGACAATTTCTACACATCGTTCGACGACAGCAGCATGCGCCTGCGCTCCCAGCTGCAACTGGTCGGAAACCGGCTGAACATCAATGAACTTGAAGTTTCAGACGGAAATTCACTTTTGCTGCAGACGCGGGCGAGCCTGAATCTCGACCAACCTGATGCGCCACTCGACTACCGGGTTGACCGGCTGGAAATGCAATTCCCGCTGGCTTATGAACGCTACATCGAGTCCACGGTTGCAGCGGCCACGCTGGACGGGCTCACGGTGACGGGAAGCCTCGCCTGGAAGGGAGCGGGCCCAGGTCGGGTGGCCGGCGCGGGGGCGCTGGACCTGGTGGACCTGTCCATCGTTGACAGCAAGCGGGGGCGTTTCGCCGTTACCGGACTGGATGCACACGTGGCCGCCAATGAGCAGGAGCCCAGGCGTGAGGGCGGCGGAGGGAAAAAACCGGACAACCAGGCCCTGGAGTCACACGTGTCCTGGCGTGGTTTGCTGCTGCAGCGAATCAACCTTGGGGCCGGCACGGCCGCGTTGAGCGCACGGCCGGGTCATTATTTCCTGGCTGAACCCTTGCGGCTGGAGGTCCTGGGTGGTCAGCTGGCGCTGGATGAATTGCAGGTCCACTTGCCAAATAGCAACGCTGCAGTGGGCGCAGAACCGGACATTCAGTTATTTGCTTCCCTGCATGATTTGGACATGGAGCAATTGACCCAGGCGCTTGGCTGGCCGGCATTCAGTGGCAAGGTCAGCGGTGAAATTCCAGGTGTGACCGTGCGGGAGGGCGTGCTTGCCGTCGAAGGCGAGATCAAGTTCGAGGTGTTTTCTGGCCGGGTGTTGCTGTCGGGGCTGCGCATCGAGCGCCCATTTGGCGTGCTGCCCAGCCTGGCGGCTGATCTCGAGGTGCGGGATCTCGACTTGCAGCAACTGACTCAAACATTCTCCTTTGGCCAGATTTCAGGCCAGATGAGTGGATATGTGCACGACTTGCGCATGCTGGACTGGGAACCCGTGGCTTTCGATGCCTGGTTTGGCACGCCGGTCACGGAAAAAGGTTCGCATGAAATTTCGCGCCAGGCGGTCAACCACCTGACCACCATCGGCGGTGGCAGCGCCACCACAGCGCTGGCCGGGCCCGTGATGAAACTGTTTAACAATTTTTCCTACAAACGCCTGGGGCTGGGTTGCCGCCTGAGCAATAATACCTGCGAGGTTCGCGGCCTCGACGATGACCAGGCCAGCGTGCTGATCATGGAGGGTGCCGGTGTGCCAAAAATCATGATTCGCGCATATAACCGTCAGATGGACTGGCCCAGCCTGGTCAATGGCCTCACGGCCGCATCGCAGGGCGAGTCGATACGGGTGGGCGACAAGCCTTGACGCAAAGCCTGATCCGGTCAGCGCACGAATTTCGCAATCCGTGGTCTGTTATCATGCCAACGCACCAGCCCGGTAAAGTGGACTCCTTGAGGATGGGAAAATGAAAAAACTGAATTTAGTCTTGTTCCTGAGCACGCTGTTGATTGCCGGCGCCTGCGTAACCATCAATGTATATTTCCCCGCTGCCGCAGCGGAAAAGGCCGCGGAAGAGTTCGTTGGCGACGTGCTGGGCGAACCACACAAGGATGGCGGTCTGTTCGATCCCCTGGACATGAATGGCGGTAAGTTGTTGATGGCCGCTGCCGCGGTGCTCGATTTTGTCGTGCCCAGCGCCGTGGCGCAGCAGGCTGAAATCGATATCGATACACCACAGATCAATGCCATAAAGGCCCGCATGGCGCAGCGTCAGCGCGACACCCTGAATGCATTTTTCGACTCCGGGGCGATTGGCTTCGCCAGCGATGGACTCGTCGCTATCCGCGACCGCGCCGCGGTCTCCCTGAATGAACGCCGCAGCCTGGAGGCGGCCGTTGCCGATGAGAACCGGGACCGCAAGGCGGTTTACCGTGAAATCGCCGTTGCCAATGGACATCCTGAGTGGGAGGGCGACATCCAAAAAACGTTTGCCCGTGAGTGGGAAAGCAATGCCCGAAAAGGATGGTACTACCAGGATGCTGGTGGCACATGGCTACAAAAATAGCTGTTTCTGACTGCACTGCGAACCGGGCCCAATCGGGCCCGGTTGTTTTTTTGCTCAGGATTTTCAGGACGTGAGCAGACGCAATAAGCGAAAACTTCCGTTGGAACCAATCGAGGTGGCGATCACCAGCCTGAGTCACGACGGAAGGGGTGTGGCCGAAATCGATGGCAAGAAAGTTTTCGTGCATGGCGCCCTGCCCGGTGAGCGGGTCCGTGCCAGGCTGCTTGCAAGTTTACGCCGTTATGACGAAGCCGAAGCGGTGGAGGTCCTGCAGGCATCGCCCCGGCGCGTGCAAGCCCGTTGTGCCCATTTCGGCGTGTGTGGTGGTTGCGTGCTACAGCACCTGGATCCGCGGGCCCAGATCGAAGCCAAGCAGGACACCCTGTTGCAGAACCTGGAGCGCATTGGCAAAGTCTCACCGCTGCACATCCTGGAGCCGCTCACCGGCCCGCAATGGAACTACCGGCGCAAAGCGCGCCTTTCCGTACGTTACGTGGTCAAGAAAGAGCGCCTGCTCATCGGCTTCCGGGAGCGGCAGGGGCGTTTCGTGGCCGAGATGAGCGAGTGCCATGTGCTCGACCAGCGTGTCGCCAGGCTGTTGCCTCAGCTTGTGGCCCTGGCCAATTCCCTGGATGCCCGCGATCGATTGCCGCAAATCGAAGTGGCTTGCGGCGACCGGCAGTGCGCCCTGGTGATGCGTCACATGGACCCCTTGAGCCAACCAGATGTGGCGGCATTGACCGCATTTGCGCGGGAAAACAGCGTGGCGGTGTTATTGCAGCCCGGTGGCCCGGACACCGTGCACACGCTTGAGCCGCGGGAATTGACGCTGGATTTCGCGCTGCCGGAATACGGCCTGGTGCTAGAATTCGGGCCTTCTGATTTTATCCAGGTAAACGCAGATCTGAACCGGAAGATGATCCACCACGCCCTCGAACTAATGCAACCCGAGCCATCGGACAGCATACTCGACCTGTATTGTGGTCTGGGAAACTTCACCCTGCCGTTGGCGCGCCGGGCGGGCAGGGTGACGGGGGTCGAAGGGGATGCAAAGCTGGTGGAAAAGGCGCGCGCCAATGCTGCGCGCAATGGTATCGAAAACGCGGCATTCCACGTCGCTGACCTGGCCGCGGACGTGGCCGGAGCCGCCTGGCTGAAACAAGGCTATGACAAAATTCTCATCGATCCGCCGCGCTCTGGCGCCGAGGAAATACTGTCTCATCTCGCCGCCACCACGGCGCACCGGCTGGTTTATGTTTCCTGCCATCCGGCCAGCCTGGCGCGCGATGCCGGAATCCTGTTGCAGCAGCACGGATTTTCCTTGCAAGCGGCCGGGGTGATGGATATGTTTCCCCATACTGCACACGTTGAATCTATCGCGTGGTTCGAGCGCAAGAAGTAAGCCATCTCATGGCAGCAGGCCCTATTCTGATTGGCATTCCCGGTTACGAGTTGGATGAGCGCTCGCGCCAGCAGTTGCTTCACCCTGCCGTGGGGGGTGTCGTTATTTTCACAAGAAACTTTAATAATAAGTCACAACTGATTGAATTAGTTAAATCAATAAGAGATGTCGGTGAACCACGCCCACTGATTTGCGTCGACCAGGAAGGCGGGCGGGTGCAGCGCCTGCGCGAAGGTTTCACGCCGCTGCCAGCCCTGGACACGCTCGGTCGCCTGTACGCGGAAGAACCGGTCCGGGCCGTGGATTTCGCTTACCGCCATGCCCGGGTCATGGCGGCCGAGATGCTGGCGTGTGGAATCGACCTCAGTTTCGCTCCGGTGCTGGATTTGGACCGGGGCAGTTCGGTGATTGGTACCCGTTCATTCTCGGGCTCGACCAACACCGTGGTGCAGCTCGGGCGGGCCTATTTGGCCGGGATGCACGATGCGGGAATGAAAACCACCGGCAAGCATTACCCGGGGCATGGCTCGGTTGCCGCCGACTCGCACACCGATGATGTGGCCGACCAACGCAGCCTGGCACAACTGGAGTGCGAAGACCTGGTGCCATTCGAGCAACTGGCAGAAAACCTCGACGCGCTGATGATCGCCCACGTGGTGTATTCGCAGGTCGACGCGGTGCCGGCCGGCTATTCCAGCAAGTGGTTGCAGAATTACCTGCGCCAAGCGAAGGGCTACCGTGGGGTGATCATGTCCGATGACCTGGGCATGCATGCGGCACGGGTGGCGGGCAACCTGGCAGAACGCTGCGGGCAGTGCCTCGCCGCCGGCTGTGACCTCGCGCTGGTATGCAAGCCGGAAGATGTGGAAGAATTGCTGATGCAGATCGACCAGCCAAGGCCCAATGCCGGACATGCCATTACTTCGCTTTATGGCCAGTGCCGGCTCAGTCACGCGGAAATGGCTGCCATGGATTCGCCAGGTGGCGGGGAGTGGCGCCAGTGGCAGGAAAGCCTGCGCCGCCTGACATGAAACCGG
>DATDPS010000120.1:0-18442 GCA_035292625.1 Lysobacterales bacterium
ACCGGTTGGGTCCGCAACCACCGGATAGTTGGCTTTGTCTGGTGTGTTTCCTGCACCCTGGTCGTAGTCATCAGCCAAAATTTCCGCAATCCAGTCGACTTCCAGGAAAGCGCCAAATCCATACCAGTCGGCAGTCCTGAAGTTCAAGCGCGTGCGCAGGGTCGAGGCTGTCGCGTTTTCATCGAAATTGTCCTGGTCGACGCTCTCCAGGCGGTAACGAAACTTGGCGTGGGCCTGTCCCTCGGTGAACATCTCGGTAAACGTTTCCGCGGCAAGAGCCGGGTGGGTTGCTAAACTTCCCAACAGCAGGGCAGCAGCAGCCGAACCCGCCAGCAGCGCAGTTTTGGTTCTCATGGGGATTTCTCCTTGATGGTCCATGGAATTGAAAGGCGGACCGGGTTGACATCCGGGAGCTTGCGGCCCCCGGATGCCGGGTTCATCAATAAATATCTTCCACCGTATTCTTCACGTTGAATTTGCCGGTCGGTGTGATGATTTCCGGACCCTTGATCACATGCTTCAGGGTGCGGGTCTTGTCATCCACCACCACGATGGCGGATTCCTGGTCCTGGCCGCTCCAGACCGAGAACCAGACTTCGCTGCCATCGGCGTTGTACTCCGGCTGCACGACGCGTTTTGGTCCTTCGCCCAGCTGGGCCCATTCGGCGATCGGCAGCACGGTATAACCGGCGGCCAGGTTCTTGATGTCAAAGACGGCAATGCTTTGCGATATCACCGCATCCGGATTCAGCGGTGTATCCACCCACAGGTTGCTGGATGCCGGGTGTGATTTGACGAACAGCGAGCCACCGCCCTGGCCTTGCAGGGTGCGGACGACTTTCCAGGCATGCTGCGCATGGCCATCGGGATCGGTGCCGACAAAGGTGATATTGGCGTTACCCAGTGCGCTGGTAACCCATACCGGCCCGAACTCGGGGTCGACAAAGTTGGCGCCGCGGCCGGGATGCGGAATCTTCTCAACATCCGGCATGGCCACAAGCTTGCGCTCCTTGGAGTCGATGATGGCGATCTTGTTTGACTGGTTGGCCGCGGTCAGAAAGTAGCGCTTGGTGACGTCCCAGCCCCCATCGTGCAGGAAACGGGCCGTGCCGATCGTGGTTACGTTCAGGTTGTCGATGTCCTCGTAGTTGACCAGCAGGATTTTGCCGGTTTCCTTCACGTTGACGATAAACTCCGGATGCTGGTGGGAAGCCACGATGGCCGCCACGCGCGGCTCCGGGTGATATTCCTGGGTGTCCACCGTCATGCCGCGGGTGGACTCGATCTTCAGCGGCTCAAGCGTGTCGCCATTCATGATGGTGTACTGCGGTGGCCAATAGGAACCTGCAATGGCGTACTTGTCTTCGTAACCCTTGTACTTGGAGGTCTCAACCGAGCGGGCTTCCAGGCCAACCTTGATCTCGGCCACGAGTTGCGGCGGATCCATCCACAGATCGATCATGTCGATCTTGGCATCCCGGCCGATGGTGTAGACATAGCGGCCGGAGGCGGAGAGACGTGAAATATGCACGGCATAACCGGTCTTGATGATGGTTACCACTTCCTTGGTATCACCATCGATAATGGCCACCTGGCCGGAGTCACGCAGCGTGACCGAAAACATGTTCTCGATGTTGCGCTCGTGTTGCGGCTTGGTCGGACGGTCTTCCGGCTTGACCAGGACTTTCCAGCTGGCCCGCATCTCTTCCATGCCCCATTCGGGCGGCGCGGGTGGTTCGTGCTGCAGGAAGCGCGCCATGGCATCGACCTGCTCTTCGCTCAGGGCTCCGGAAGTGCCCCAGTTGGGCATGCCGGCCGGTGACCCGTAGGTGATCAGGGCTTTGAGGTAGTCGCTGCCTTTCTCACGGGTGATGTCGGTGGTGAGCGGTTTGCCGGTTGCGCCCTTGCGCAGGACGCCGTGGCAACCAGCACAGCGCTGGAAGTAAATTTCGGTTGCCAGGTCAAACTCGGCCTGGGTGATTCCAGGCCCTTCGGAGTCGATGAATTTCCTGGCCTCAGCCGAGGTAACCGTGCTGGGCGCGCCCTGGTAGGCCATTTGCGAGGTGCCCGGGTGTTCGGTCGGACCGCTGACTTTTTCACCGCCGCGTGCTGCCGCCACTTCCGCGGCGCCCACTTCGCCACCCGGGTTGTTCCAGGAATTCATCACGAAAGTAACAATGTCGGCAACGTCGCTGTCACTCAGATAGGCCAGCGCCGGCATCACCGCGTTGTAGTCCTCCCCGTTGACGGTAATCGGCCCTGACAGGCCGTTGAGCACGGCGTTGATAGCGAACGCAGGCCCCTCTGCCAGTTTGTCGGAGCCAGCCAGTGGCGGGAACGCCCCCTTGAGACCCTGGCCTTCCGCCTGGTGACAGGCTGCGCAGTTGACCGAATAGAGTTTTTTACCCTTGGCGATGCGCTCTTTCAGCGACACGGTTGCGGTTTCGGCCGCGTGCACAGCAACCGCCGGATCGGCCTGTGCTGTTGTCGCGGCCGGTGGTGTTGCGCTTGCTGGCTGATTAGCCTGGTTGTTTTGACCGCAAGCCGACATGCTCAGCGCCATGGACGCCGCCAGCACAAGGGATACTCGGGTTTTCATGGTGTTACTCCGCGTTAAAAAAATTGATGCAAGGTTGATGATTCATTTAAATTGCGGCCATTCTAAATGGCTCTTGGTAACGGCGATTTGACGCATGTCAGTTAATTGCTCTGATTTGCGTCTCCGCCCTGCAGGGGCACTGTCATGGGACGGCCGGAATCCAGGCCCGCGGAATCCAGGCCATGGAGCATATCAATACGTGAAACGCACGCTGACCGAGTAATTCCGCCCCGGGCGGGACAGCAGGGGGATCATCGGATCGTTGGCGTTAAGCCTGGCCACGTCCAGCCAGCGCCAATAGGTTTCATCGCCGATGTTGAACACTCCCGCCCGCAGCTCCAGCAATGGGCTGGGGCGCCATGCTGCGGTGAGATCAAAGGTGATCCAGGATGGCGTGGCGAAATGCGCGAAGCCGGTCGCGTCGATGTCATCGGAGTTTTTGGCCGCAGTGAGCGTGGTGGTGGCGCCAAGCTGCCAGTCAGCCCCGGGGGAGAGCCAGACAGCACCGATCACTGCCTGCGGCGGTGCAATGCTGTTAAGCGCTTGATCCGATTCGCCATTTTCACCCCTGGCCCAGTACGCAGCGGCAGTCAGCATCCAGCCGTTGAGCGTATCGCTCCAGCGGCGAAGATCCAGTTCAAAACGCAGATCCAGGCCATAAATCCGTGCCTGGCCAATGTTTCGCGACTGAAACAGCAGGTCGCCGGTTTCGGCGTCGATGCCCAGCGGAGCGCGGGATTCAATGAAGTCGTCATATTCGGTGTCAAATGCCGCCAGGCTGAAACGGGAATCGGTTGAAATGCGCCGGGCGCCGAGTTCGAAACCGTTGGAGGTTTCCGATCGCAAGTCGGGATTGGGAATGGCCCGGTAACCAAACAGGGGCAGGTCCAGCCCGATGTTGGCGTCTTCGAATGGGGGGGCACGGAATCCATGCGCATATTGCGCATAAAGGCTCCATTCATCGCCGGCGTGGAACACGACGCCCAGCCGCGGCGTGATTCCGCTTTCGGTCACGGACACCACCTCGGTATCGGGAAAATCCTCCAGCCACACAGCGTCGGGCCGCGGATCCAGGTCGTAATGGTCCCAGCGCACGGCAGGTATCAGTTCCCAGCGGCCGCCCGCGAGGCTGATTTCATCCTGCGCAAACAGCCCGAACTCGCGACTCCGGGAATTGGGAAAATCCCGCACCGGAAAGTTTTCGCCCAGAATCACGTTGGAACTCGAGCCGGTCACCAGGTTGGTTTGCAAGCCATCGCGCATTTCCGAGGTTTCTGTTTGCAGCCACTGCAAACCCAGGCCAATGCGGTGCAGGGAATTACCCCAATGCGCCTGCCGGAACAAGTTGAAATTCAAGCCGCCATGGTCCTGGTCATAGAAAAACTCACGCTCCAGCGCGACCGGAACGGCTGCATTTCTGCGCTCTTCAGAGGTGAACTGCCCGGTTTCATAGCGCGTGTAATAGACCTGCAACTCACCCTGTTCCCAGCCGCCCCAGGCGAAGTTGTAATCCATGGCATACTGCTCGTTGCTGTCGTGATCAGACCCCTCGAGCGTGGTGGTGGTGCGAAAACGCGCGCCGTAACCGAGCTGGGAAAACATCCCGGTCTCGATATCCGTGTCTTGTCCCATGGCCGTCAACCGCAGCGTATTGCCTGCTGCCGTTTCATAGGTGTAGCGCAGCATGAAATCCTGGCTGTTCCAGTCCTGCGGGTCCTGTGCGGTTCCGGCCGGCGCCTGGTTCTCCAGTTGATGTCCCGAACGGTAGGCGCCGGCAAACAGCAGCCCATGACTGTCCTCGCCGGCGGCAGCGACAGCCGAGGTCACCCAACTGTCATCGGCTCCCTGGTAGCCGCCGCGCAAGCTGAGCCAGTGTGTTCGCGCGGTGCGGGCCAGCAAATCAGCCGGGTCCCAGGTGGTAATGGCCACCACCCCACCCAGGGCATTCGAACCATACAGGGCCGAGGCGGGGCCATAGAGAACTTCCACCCGCTTGATGCGGTCGGTTTCGACCAGCGCGCGGCCGCTGTCGGCAAAGGAGCCGACCACGAAGCGGTCGCGCACGGTCAGGCCGTCCTGCTGAATCTCTACCCGGTTGCCCCCGATGCCGCGCAAGTTGATGCTGGTGGCGCCGAACCGGGTGCCTGAAGATTCCAGCTCCAGCCCCGGTTCGTAGCGCAGCAGGCCATCGAGGTCCTCGGCCATGTTGTTTTCGATGTCTGCGGCGTCGATCACCGTGACCTGGGCGGCAACTGCCGACAGGGCGCGTTGCGTTTTACTGGCCACCACCACAATGGGATCCAGTTCGAGCCGATCTTCGCCGGGAGATTCAGCCGCAGGCGCCGCCAGGGCAGAGGACAAGGTTCCCAGCACGGCAAAACATGCCAGGAACAGGCAGCGAGGCAGGGCACTTGGAGACATGGGTTGGATGGCTTTCCTGATAACCGTAAGGTGCCGCGAAAGATTAGGTGCAAACCAGGGCATCAATTATGACCTGCGTCATGCATCAACCATTTGGGCAGTCATAAAAATTGTCGACACTGGCCGATGCAGAAGAGTTGATCTGCATCAGGCGTCGATGGCGGCGCTGTTGTTAGCTTAATAGCCCAAATGATGCATCAATTTGCCGAAACACCATGAAGCTCACCCGTTTCACGGATTATGCCTTGCGCGTGCTGATCTACCTCGGCCTGCGAAGCGATGGCCGGGTTACCATCCGGGAGATTTCTGAAGCCTATGGCATTTCCCGCAATCACCTTATGAAAGTGGTCAGCAATCTCACCCGGCTTGGCTACCTCGATGCCCGGCGGGGACCAGGCGGCGGACTCATGCTGGCGCGCCCGGCGGTGCAAATCAAGCTGGCCGACGTGATTCGTGACGTGGAGGAAGATATGAACCTCGTCAGTTGTTTCGGCCTTGAAGGACAGTGCACTATCAAGCCGGTTTGCCGCCTGAGGGATGCACTGCGCGAGGCTTTGTCCGCCTATGTCCACACCCTGGAATCTTACAGCCTGGAGGATTTGCTGGAACCGAAAAAGTCTGTCGCCAGGCTGCTGCACATAAGCTGAAAGCGCCATAACCATGGCAGAATGCCTGTCATGGATTACGCACTGCTCAAACTGATTCACATGAGCCTGGCGCTGATCAGTATCGCCGGTTTCATCCTGCGCTGGGGTTGGCGCATGCGGCGATCACCGCTCGCTTCGGTCCGGCTCGTGCGTGTCATTCCGCATATCGTCGATACCTTGTTGCTGGGAACAGCGGTGCTGATGATTCTCGCCCTGGGCCAGGCCCCGGTGAGCCCGCACTGGCTGACTGCCAAGGTCAGCGGTCTCCTGCTGTATATTCTGTTCGGTCTGATGGCCATGCGCAGCGCACCAGTGGTAGGTCGTTCACTGCCTGCGTTCACCGCGGCGGTGCTGGTATTCGCCTGGATTCTGAGCGTGGCATGGACCAAGTCACCCCTCGGGTTTCTGTCGTTTGTCCATAACTGAACCGGCGGGTGCAGGAAACGGTCAATTGCGGTCAGGGCTTCCGGTTCGTCCAGCAGTGGCACGTGCCCGCGGTCCGGCTCCCGCTATCTTTCACTGATGTCCCCCATCAGGTCGTCTCCTTTGAACCGGGTGTGGTGGTCAAAACTCGTATCGCAATTGAATGTAGAGGTTGTCATCGCGCGCCAGTTGGCCGAATAGCCCCCACGGCTTGCCGTCGAAAACGTTGGCCCCAAGTGCGCCCCAAACGCGGTCCGTGAAGCTGTAACGTAACTCGGGATTGACGAAGGAGTCGCCATTGTTCACATTGCGCGATGCGTATACCGACAGGCGCAGCGTCTGGTGCAGGAAGAACTTTGTCGCGCGCAGGCCCAGGGTGTGGTTCCAGCTATTGTCGACGGGAAACCCCGGCGGCACTGATGCGCGGTAGGCATCGTACTTGTGCATGGACTCCGCGTAGTACTGCGCATTCAGCGTGAAGTCCTCCCAAGGTTGCAGCTGATAAGCCGCCAACAGGCGCGTCTGGGAATTGGGCATGGTGAAATCCGTACCGGCGCGGTCCTGGCGCGAATCGTAGTAGGCAACTTCGAGACTCACCACGCCCTCGCCGACTCCGCCCGACAGGCTCGCACCGTACGTGGACAGCTCGGGGTAGAAGTACGTAATGGTTGTCGGCGTGGTCATGTTGTCCGGCCGTATCGAGGGCGTGCTTTGATAGCCTCGGTAGAGGTACAGAGCCGCGTCCCAACCCCCGACATCCCGGTAGATGCGCAAGCCGATGTCGCCATGCGCGGGTTCTTCGGTGAAGTGGTCGGTCACCGCCGGCATTGGGTCGTACAGATGGAAGCGATTCGGATCCGGGATTCGGCTTGCACGAAACTCCGACGACGCCACCAGTTCGAACGAGGCGAATTCCGGGTAGACACCGAGTTTCACGGCGTCGACTCCGCGTTTCAGATATTCCAGCGGCCGGCCGGCAAACAGCGCCTCGAAATCCTTCGGGTAAACGTCGTTGACGAACAGCAGGTCCCCGAGGCCCCAGGTGACGATTTGACGGCCGACGCGCAAGTCCCACTGGCTGGCGGCATAGTCTGCGTATCCTTCCCGCAACTCCGCTTCGGCGCCGCGGCCCAAGTGGTCGTAGGCGGCGTCCCCCTTGAGCAATAGGCGCCAGCTGCCTTGCGAAGCGTCGAGCTCGAGGCGGACGCGTTCTTCCAGCCATTTAAAGTCTTGACCGTCAGGATTGGCCTCGACGGTGTTGATAGCCGTGTTCTGTTGCACAAAACCCGAGAACGCCACTTCGGCCCGCGTCACGGCCGGCAGCGCCGCCAGAAGGCAGCACAGGCCCGGCCAGGTGCGCATCAATCAACCCACTTGCGTGGAGGCTGGCGCAGGAATCGCTCGGAGAACAGGCTGTCCTCAATGCCGAGTTCATAGTCGGTCTTGCTATAGGCAACTTCGGTGCGGTGGCCGGTTTGCAGGTTCTTCATGGTGCGCCGAACAACGGTCGGGAAACCTTTGATCTCTGCAACCTCGTCGGCGCTGAATTCCTTGTACCGCGCGCCCTTGCGGTCGTACTGCTCCTCCTTGAGCGGCAGGAGGTTCGCCTTGTCCACCCAGGTGAGCTTGTGGCCGAAATCGGCGTCGCCCGCCTTGGGCGTGCTCTTGACTACGTAGCAATCGCGGCCACCGAGCTTTTCCTCGCGTTCGATGGTGTGGATGTCGTCCTCGATGTCGCGACCCGAAACATCCTCGTAGGTGAAGTCCGAGCCGACGAAGCTCGAGCGCTTGTCCTGAGCGGCGATGCGCTTGACCATGTTGATGGCCGGAATGAACATCCAGCGGTCATCGTCCCTGGCCGGATACTTGTAGGTCATGAAGCTCATGTTCTTGACGTCGTTCGGCTGGAAGAAGTACATGAAGTACTTCTGTTCACCGCCCGTTTCTCCGGCGTTCTTGCGCAGCATGGTCAGCTCGCGCACGCGCTCCTGGCCGTCCTTGTTGATGAGCTTCATCAGCACGCGGGCCTTGAAGTCCTTGCCCGGATAGAGGAAGGCCGCCTGCGATTGCTTCATGATCTCTTCGCCCGATTGCGCCCAGGCCAGCAGCGGCACAACGGCGGCAAGTGCGGCGATCAAAACGCGTTTCATCTGGTTCCTCCTCCTTCAGGTCTGGGCCGCGGTCAGGTGCGCCGCGGGGATCGACTCGCCGGGCACCAGCCAACGTTGTCCCAGCATCACCAATGCCGGTAGCAACACGAGCGTGAGCGCCGCCGACAACAGCATCATGGCGACGATGAAGGCGCCAACTGCCACATAGGGCGTGAGTGGAGCGGCCATCATCACGGAGAACGCGGCGGCGAACAGCAGCGCGTTGCGCATAATTCCCTTGCCCGGCCGCGCAGCGGTCCAGGCCAGGCTTTCCGTGACGGTTTCGCTGGCGACGGCGTCCACGCGACGCTGGCGGAAACGGCTGACAAAGTGGATCGCAAAGTCCACCGCCATGCCCAGCGAGAGCGTGCTCATCACCGACAGCGGCATGTCGAAATCCTTGCCGACGAAGCCGACCACGCCGTAGATAAGCAGGATCGTCAGCAACAGCGGCACGTAGGCGACCAGTGCCCACTTGAGGGAACGGAAATCCAGCGCCAGGATGACGAGCACCACCATCAGGGCGAGGACGAGGCCGAGCACCAGATCGCCCAGCACTTCCTCGTTCCACACCAGGTTGAAGTAGGCGATGCCCGCCGGCTTCATGGTCGCGGCGAGCGGATGGGCCTTCTGGTAACCCTCGGCCGCTGAGATTACCGCGCGCATTGCGTCGGCGTCCCAGGTCTTCATCTGGATCCAGAGGTTGGCCTTGGCAAAGGTCGGATCGACCACGTTGTCCAGGTCCGAGGGCTTGGCCGACATGCTGAACAGGAACAAATACTGGCCTATGCCGTCCTGCGTGTCGGGCACCACGTCGTACTTGGGGTCGTCATCGTGCAGCACGCGGTTGATGCGCTTGACGTAATCGGCGACCGAAAACGTCTTGCCGACAACCGGCAGCGTCTCCAGATGGCGCTGCAGACCCTCCAGCCAGCGCATCGCTTCGGGCCGCTTCATGAAGTCGGCCTCCTGCGCCTCGACGACCAGGTACCCGAGGGAGGTGCCGCCGAGCGCCGTGTTCATCGCGGTATCGGCGACTCGGATCTCGCTGCCCGTCTTGAACCAGGCCACCAGGTTGTTGTTCACGTGGATCCGGGTCGTGCCAACGACGGCGACGACCGCCAGCGCCAGGGCGACCGCCACGGTCAATCCCGGTCGGGTCGCGCCGAAGGCACCCACACGCCCTAATAGCCTTGCCGAGCGGTCCTGGGTCGCGTCCTCGGCGGCGCCCGCCAGTTTGTCTTCGCGCACGAAGGTGAGCACCGCCGGAATGAAGCTGAATGAGAGCAAGCGCAGCACGATGGTGCCGAAGGCGATCAGGCCGCCGAACACCTTGACGGGAACGATGTTCATAAACAGCATCACGGCGAAGCCGGCGGCCGTGGCCAGCGCCGTGAATCGAACCGGCCGGCTGATCGCCGCCATTGTCTCGCGAATCGCCGTCAGCTTGTCGCCGCGCTCCCGGTAGCGGAAATAGAACTCGTTGAAGATGTGAATGCTGTCAGTGGCAATTGCCATCAGGAAAACCGGTGCCATGGAACTCATGATGTGCACCGGGAAGCCGACGCCGATCAGCAGTCCCATGCTCCAGATGATGGCCACCATGGACACACCCATCATGGCCGCGGAGAGCGCCAGGTTGCGGAACATGTACTGGATCGCCGCGAACATGATCATGCCGGCGATGGGTGAGAAGATCGCCATCAGTTTGAACATCTCGGCGCCAAACGTGTCGCGCGCCACCGGGTCACCGGCGATGTAGTAGCGCTCGCTCCCCTTTTCCTTCGCCACGATGTCGCGGATCCTGGCGGCGATCTCGGCGCCGTTGGCGCCCTGCTCCAGGGGCACGTAGATCGCCGTGGTCCTGCCGTCCTGCGAGATGACACGGTTGATGAACAAGGGGTTGCCAAACAGCGCAGTCCTGAGGTCTGCCACCTCGGCGTCTGTTTTCGGTTCAGCCGGCATCAACGGCCCGACCTTGAGCGTGCCCGCATCGGTCGTCACGTTGGTGATGGTGGTGAAACCGTTGACGTCGCGGCTGGCGACGCCCTCGAGATCTAGAATCGCATTGGTGATGCGGGCGATGCGGCCGAGGGTGTCCCTGTTCAGCACCCCCGCGTCGCTCGCGTCATTCACTACCCCCACGACGATGGTGTCCTCGTAGAGCGCGAAGGTCTTGTCCACCGAGTCGTTCCAGACCCGCACGTCGGAGGTTTCCGGCAGCATGTGCTTCGGATTCGTGTCCGTGCGGATCTTCGGGAACTGAGTGAGGAACAGCAGGGTCAGCAGCCCGGTCAGCAGCAATACAAGCTTCGGCTGACGGATGGAGAATTCGACCAGGGAGAAATTCATCATGCTCGTCTCACACCATGAGAACTGGCGCCAGGAACAGGTTGTCCCGCTCCGCCCCGACCATCGCGCCCACGAAGGCATTGACGACGACGAGCGGGGAGAACTGCGCCAGGTTCTCGCGCAGGCCGAGCCGAACGCTGGTCACTGCGATGACCTCGGGCGAAAGTGCGCGCGTGCTTCAGCCGTAGCAGTCTCGATGCGCCAGCCGCGTGCACGCCATTCGAGGACCCCCTGCTCCAAGCGATGCGCCTTGAAGCCCTTTCGGCGCAGCAACTCGACTGCTTCGACAGCCAGGACGCAATAGGGACCGCGGCAGTACGCCACGACATCGCGACCCTTCGGCAATTCCTCGAGCCGTGCCCTCAGGTCGGCTACCGGAACTGACAAGGCGCCCGGGATGTGTCCGGCCTGATACTCCTCAGCCGGCCGGACGTCCAGGATGGTGACCTCACCATTTCTCACCCGGCGCAGCAGCTCGTCGCCGTCGATCGACTCCGGTGCGCCGCGCGGATCAAAGAACTGGGTCGTCACCTTATCGATCTCTGCGAGGCGGGACTCCGCCAGACCGCGCAGCGCGAAGAAGAATCGGCGAACCTCATCATCGGCGACACGATATTCGACGTAGAGCCCCTTCTTTTCCGCATCGATGAGCCGCGCGGCGCGCAAAATCTGCAGATGCTGTGAGGCGTTGCCGACGGACAGGCCAGCCTGCCCAGCGAGAACCTCGACGGTTCGTGGGCCCTGACAAAGCAGGTCGAGCAGTTCGAGACGCTTGGACGCCGCGACTGCCTTGCCGATGCGAGCAAACTGCTCGTAGATCGCATCTTTGAACCGGCGGGATGTACGGGTCATATATTTTAGTATTATAGAGATCACTTGAATAGTCAACACAATCGAGAAGTTGTTGCGCGGTGATTGATGCAGCCTGGAACTGCCCCGGCAGGCGGAGGTGCAGTGCCTGGGACCTGGTACGATAAGGACCCAGCATATCGCACAGGTTATAGGTGCAGTCAAAAAAAGGCCCGCTTACGCGGGCCTTCATGGCTGGCTGGGGGAGAGGGATTTGAACCCCCGCTGGCGGAGTCAGAGTCCGCAGTCCTACCACTAGACGATCCCCCAGTGGTTCTTGCTCTATTCCGACTCGCCTGAAAATTAACGCTTGGAGAACTGCGTGGCGCGCCGGGCTTTATGCAGGCCGACTTTCTTGCGCTCCACTTCGCGGGCGTCACGGGTAACGTAGCCTGCTTTACGAAATGGCTTGCGCAATTCACCGTCATATTCCATCAGAGCGCGGGTCAGACCCAGGCGGATCGCCCCGGCCTGGCCGGAGATGCCGCCGCCTTCCACGGTTGCGTTGACGTCAAACTTGTCCGACAGCTCGACTTTCTCCAGCGGCTGGCGCACCACCATGCAGGAGGTTTCGCGGCCAAAGAACTCATCCAGGGGACGGTCATTGACCACGATCTTGCCCGTTCCGCGAGTTAGAAAAACCCGTGCCGAAGACGATTTGCGCCGGCCCGTGCCGTAATATTGTTCTGTTGCCATATTCTCTTTATCCGTAAATTCAGGCTCAGATTTCGAGCGGTTTGGGCTGCTGCGCGGTATGCGGATGCTCCGGACCGGCATAAACATGCAATTTGCGGTACATCGCACGTCCCAGAGGATTCTTGGGCAACATGCCCTTGACCGCGGTTTGGATGACCCGCTCCGGATGCTGTTGCAGTTGCTTGCCCAGGTTGATGGATTTCAGGTTGCCGATATACCCGGTGTGGTGGTAGTACATCTTGTCATTCAGTTTGTTGCCAGTCACCCGGATTTTCTCGGCATTGACCACGATGATGTTATCGCCGGTGTCCATGTGGGGTGTAAATTCGGGCTTGTGCTTGCCGCGCAGACGGTGCGCCACCACGGTGGCCAGCCTGCCCAGTGTTTTGCCTGTCGCATCGACCACGCTCCAATCGCGCGTAATGGTCTTTGGCGTTGCAGTAAACGTCTTCATGAAATTCTCTCGACGGTAAAAGGCCGCAGGTGAAGGGCGGGAATTCTACTGGCTTATGCGCCCGGATTCAACTCCAAAACCCTGTTTTTACTTCAGGAATCCATTAACCACTGATTTAAAACCGCTGGATTCCGCTCCTGCGCCAAGCTGCGCGCGGATTGAGGGATTTATCCGGGCCGCATTCACCCGCGCCTCCGTGGCCACATCAAATCTTCAGCCTCTCCACCGGTTTACCGCCCAGCAGGTGGGAATCGATGATTTCATCAATATCCACTTCATCGATGTAGGTGTACCAGGTACCTTCCGGGTAGACCACGCAGACCGGGCCTTCCTCGCAGCGGTCCAGGCAACCAGCGGTATTGATCCGGATGCCGCCAGCACCCGCCTTGCCCAGTTCCTTGACGCGCTCCTTGGCATATTCCCGTAACCGAGCAGAACCACAGCGATTGCACGAGGGCCGCTCAGACGCGGCCCCGCGGTCATTGGTGCAAAAAAACACGTGTCGCTGGTAATAGGACATCGGTAACCTCAGCTCAGCCGGCCGTTCCTTAAAAATTGTAGATCAGGTTGACCGAGGTTTAATATACACGGCGACAACCGCAAAGGAACGCCATGACCGCCACCCGCACTATTTCCCCGCTGGACCGCTTGCTGATCCGGGTCGACGAAGCCCTGCGGCTGTCATCCGGTGCAGCGCCGGCCCCCGGCAGGCCCAATCCCGCTGACGGCCTGCTCCCGCTTCAACTCGACAGCCAGCAACGGCGGCATGTGGCCGGCCTGATGCGCGTGAACCACGCCGGGGAGATCTGTGCCCAGGCACTGTACGCCGGCCAGGCCGCCACCGCGAGGCATGACGAGGTTCGTGCGGCCATGCGGCAAGCCGCCGATGAAGAAATCGACCACTTGTCCTGGTGCGAGTCACGCCTCAAGGAGCTGGACAGCCACCCGAGTTTTCTCAATCCGCTGTGGTACGCCGGCTCTTTCGCCATCGGCGCCCTGGCCGGCCTGGCTGGAGACAGCTGGAGCCTGGGTTTCGTGCGCGAAACGGAAGACCAGGTGGAGGCCCATTTACAGCATCATCTCGACCGCCTGCCGGCAGGTGATGGTCGCAGCCGCGCGATCCTCGACCAGATGAAGATTGACGAAGCCAATCACAGCCGCATGGCCGAAGAGGCTGGCGGCAGGAAGTTGCCCGGCGCCATCCGCAAGGCCATGGCGCTCACCGCCGGCATCATGAAAACCCTGGCCTACCGGGTTTAGTCTTTCTTCAATAGCTGGCGCAGGTCGGCCAGGTTCTTGACTGAGCCGGCCCCGGCGGCAGCCGCATCGTTCTCCTCGCGCCAGCTCAGGTCCCAAGCGGAAGTCTCCATATCGGCAGCGAGGGGAAATTCGCTGGCGGCATACTCCGCGACGCCGGACAAGCCGATTTCACCCGCCTGCTCTTCCGAACCCGCCGCCCCCCCGGCATTGAATTTGAACAGCAGGTCAAAACGGCGCTGGCTGTCGCCCTGGGGCCAGATCGATCCCTTGACCGACCACGGGGCGGGAAACCCGCCAACGGCGGCTCCGCTCTCCAGGTGGATGAAATTGATGGTGTCTTCGACCGCCACTTCCTGTCGTTGATCAACCGCGGAGGGTCCCTGCGCCTGTGCCCGCTCCAGCAGGCGCAAGGCCAGTTGCATCATCAGAGCCGGGGCATCGATCGAGACCAGCTCGGCGCTGCCGGGATCAAAGCCCCGCATCAGCACGGCGCGATTGCCCACCAGCAGGATCTCACCGTGCACAACCTCGCCAGGCACAGCCAGCTCGGAGCGGATCAGCAAATCACCGCAGGTGCAGCGGAACAGCTGCCAGCTGGCGTTGTAGCCTTCACCCGGAAAATCCACTTTCAGATCCACCGACGATGGATCCTTCCACTGCACACCAGCCGCAAGCGGCTCGGCCCGCGCCGGCGGAGTCACCAGCGCCAAGACCGCACTGCAGGCCAACAGTAAACCGTGGCGCCCTATTTCAGTCATCAGTCACCTCCTCGCTATAGAACAAGGCTTGCAAGGCAGTGCCAGGGTCTTCCGCCCGCATGAATGCTTCACCCACCAGGAAAGCCTGGACACCCGCGCGCCGCAAGCGCCGTACATCCCCCCGCTCATGAATACCGCTCTCTGCCACCATGATTCGCGGGCCTGAAATAAGCGGACGAAGCCGTTGGCTGACACCGAGGTCGGTTTGAAACGTGCGCAGGTCGCGATTATTGACCCCGATGAGGGTGGCGCCGGTGGTCAAGGCGTGCCCAAGCTCCAGCTCGTCATGCACCTCAACCAGCACGTCCAGGCCGATTTCATGCGCGAGCCCGTCCAGGTCGCGCAGTTGCCCGGGCTCAAGTGCGGCCACGATCAGTAAAATGCAGTCCGCTCCCAGCAGGCGCGATTGGTAAATTTGCCAGGGGTCCAGCAGGAAATCCTTGCGCAAAACCGGCAGGTCGCAGGCTTCGCGCGCCATAGCCAGGTACTTGTCCGCACCCTGGAAATACAGGGTGTCGGTCAGAACCGACAGGCACGCGGCGCCGCCGGCCTGGTAACTTTTGGCGATTTCACCGGGGCGGAAATCAGCCCGGATCACGCCGGCGCTGGGCGAGGCTTTCTTGATCTCGGCGATGACTGCCGCCCCCACCTTGGAGACTTCCCCGATGCGGCGGGCGAAACCGCGGGCTGCGGGTATGTCCAGTGCCCGGGCAGAGAGTTCCTGCAGCGGCAGCCGGCGCTTGCCCTCAGCCACTTCCCCTGCCTTGGTGGCGAGGATTTTCTGCAGGATGTCACTCACGCTGTCAGCTCCGCCAGGCGGCGCAGGGTCGCCTCGGCCGCGCCGCTTTCCAGGGCCGCGCGCGCCAGCGACACGCCTTCCGCAATGGATGTGGCCACATCAGCGGCATACAGCGCAGCACCGGCATTGAGCGCCACCATGTCAGCACCCGGCCCGCTCTGCCCGGCGAAAATGGCGCGGATCAACTGCGCCGACTGTTGCGGGTTTTCCACCCGGATGGTGTCCAGCGGCTGCCGCGCGATGCCTACGTCTTCCGGGCAGAGCACGAAGCTGTGTACCTGTCCGTCCAGCAGTTCGGCCACCTGGGTGGGGGCATTGATGCTCAGTTCATCCAGCCCATCGTCGGCGTGCACCACCAACACGTGTTTGCTGCCCAGCTTACACAGCACCCTGGCCAGCGGTTCCACCCAGCGCCGTGCGAACACACCCAGCAACTGGTGCGGTGCGCCGGCCGGATTGGTCAGTGGACCCAGCAGGTTGAACAGCGTTCGTGTGCCCAGTTCCAGGCGCGGCGCCGCGGCGAAGCGCGTCGCGCTGTGATACGCGGGCGCAAACAGAAAGCCCAGGTTGATTGCTTCGATGCAAGCCGCAACCCGTTCCGGCGGGATGTCCAGGTTCACGCCCAGCGCCTCCAGCACATCCGCGCTGCCCGAGCGTGATGACATGGAGCGGTTGCCGTGTTTGGCCACACGCCCGCCTGCCGCCGCAACCACGAAGGCGCTGGCGGTGGAAACATTGAAGGTGCTGCTGCTGTCGCCCCCGGTGCCGCAGGTATCCACCAGGTGCTCGGGCGAAACTTCGATGCGCAGGGCCAGTTCGCGCATGACCTGGGCAGCCGCGACAATTTCATCCACCGTTTCGCCCTTGGTGCGCAAGCCAGCGAGAATGCCGCCGATCTGGATCGGGGTGGCAGCGCCGCTCATGATCTGCTGCATCAGCGCGCGCATGTCCTCGGCGCTGAGGTCGATGCGGTCAACGATGTTGCTGATGGCCTGCTTGATCTCCATTAACTACTCTGCGTCGGGCTGGCATTCCGGACTGGCGGCATGGACGGCAGGCAAGCCACGCACGTGCGCATCGATGGCCACCAGGCGCGGAAAAGCATCCAGGCTGACCTTGAAGCGGCGGGCGTTGTAGACCTGCGGCACCAGACAGACATCAGCGAGCGAAATGGTGTCGCCGTGCAGGAAGCAGCCGGCGGTCGAATACTGCCCCGCCCAGGTTTCAAGTGCACGGAATCCTTCCTCTATCCAGTGCGCATACCAGGCCTGCACCGCGGCATCGTCCTGGCCCAACTCCTGCCGCAGGTAGTTCATCACGCGCAGGTTATTGAGCGGGTGAATATCACAGGCGACGGCCTGGGCCATGGCGGCAACCCGGGCGCGGGCAACCGCATCCGCGGGCAGCAGGCGTGGCGTGGCCACCACGCTGTCGAGGTATTCGATGATGGCCAGTGATTGGGTGAATATGTGCCCCTGGTGCTCCAGCGCGGGAATCAGTCCCTGGGGGTTGGCCGCGAGGTAGGAGGTACTGCGATGCGCGCCTTTGCTCAGCTGCGTGCTAACGAGCTCATGAGCAATGCCTTTCAGGTTCAGGGCAATGCGCACCCGGTAGGCGGCGGAACTGCGCCAGAAGGAATACAGTTTCATCATGGCTCATTCAACCCTGATGGCCAGCGTGGCGACGCCATCCACCCCACCCTCCAGCAGATCACCCCGCTGCACGGCGCCCACCCCGGCGGGGGTTCCGGTAAACACCAGGTCACCCGGCAGCAGTTGGTACAGCGTGGACAAGCCGGCCAGCAGTTCAGCAATGTTCCAGATCATGTCCGCGATGTCGCCCGTTTGCCGCCGCTCCCCGTTCACGTCGAGCCAGATGGCGCCGGAACTCACGCATCCGGTTTCCCGGATCAGCCGAATCGGGCTGATCGGCGCGGACTGGTCGAAGCCCTTGGCCGTGTCCCAGGGCCGGCCCTGGTCTTTGGCCGCCTGCTGCAAGTCGCGGCGCGTCAGATCCAGACCCACAGCCAGACCGAATACATGCGACCAGGCATCCTCCGGCCTGATGTCGCGGCCGCCCTGGCCGAGCGCCGCCACCAGTTCGATTTCATGGTGGAGATTTTTCGTGCAGGTCGGATAGGGCACCCGTCCCGGCCTGGCGCCTGCGGCGGGCGCAAGCACCACCGCGTCGGCCGGTTTGGAAAAAAAGAATGGAGGTTCCCGGTCCGGGTCATCCCCCATTTCCCGGGCATGGCTGGCATAATTTTGGCCGACACAGTAAATCCGGTGCACCGGAAACCACTGCTCGCTGCCGTGAATGGCTGCCCGCGGAGTGTCCCCGGGCGGAAAGACAAAGGACATAGGTTCGTTCTACTCCTCAATAACTTTTACTGATCGACTGCAGGAAATTCCGCAGCAGGTCATGGCCGCAACGGGTCAGGATGGACTCAGGGTGAAACTGCACACCCTGGACCGGGTAATGCCGGTGCCTCAAACCCATGATCTCATGGTCGCCCGCATAATCCGTCCACGCCATCACCGACAGGCTTTCGGGAATATTGCTGTTCTCCACCTCCAGCGAGTGGTAGCGGGTGGCTTCGAAAGGCTGTGGCAATCCGGCAAACACGCCCTGGCTGCGGTGATAGATCATCGAGGTCTTGCCATGCATGATGCGCCTGGCGCGCACCACTTTTGCGCCGAAGGCCTGGCCGATGCATTGGTGGCCCAGGCAGACACCGAGAATCGGAGTAACCGGCCCCATGGCCTGTATCACTTCGACGCTGATTCCCGCTTCGTTCGGGGTGCAAGGCCCGGGAGAGATGACGATGCCCTCCGGCTTCATGCCGACGATGTCATCCACCGTCACCGCATCGTTGCGCACCGTGACGACTTCTGCCCCCAACTCGCCCAGGTATTGCACCAGGTTGTAGGTGAAGGAATCGTAGTTGTCGATCATCAGTATCATTTTGAACCTATCCCTTTGTTCTATAAGTAACTCTATTCCAAAAATCTAGGCGCATACCCGCATAAATACC
>DATDPS010000121.1:0-11042 GCA_035292625.1 Lysobacterales bacterium
GCCCGGCGCGTATTCGCATAGCGTCGCTCGATCTCCGCCGGGCTGGGGCGGAAGCGGTTGATGTACTCTTTTTGTTCTTTCTGGGTCATGGCTTGAGGTTCCTCCACTCGGCTTCGCGCCAGGAATATTCCAGGCCCTTGATGATGTCCGTGATTGCCGCGTTCAGCGGCGTCGGCACTCCGGTTTGCCGGCCGAACGCAGCAATGCCGCCGTTCAGGGCATCGACCTCGGTCGGCCGCTTGTTGAGCACATCACTCAGCATGCTGGGCGGGTGCTGATAGGCTTTCTCGCGGCCGTAATCGATCAGGGCATCGGGATCGCTATCCAGCGTGATGCCGAGGGCTTGCGCCACGGCTTTGCCTTCAGCCACAAGCTCCCGCATCACACGGCGCACGCCAGGCTGGTCGCAGGCGACACCGTGCGGCAGACGGGTGAGCGCACCCATCGCGTTTGAGGCGGAATTGAAAATAACCTTGGTCCAGAGTGCTCCGCGTGCATCTTCCATCGCTTCGATGTCGGCGCCGCCGCGGATCAGGGTGTCCGCCAGCAGCCGCACTTCCTCCATGCTGGCGGGCTTTGGCGGGAAGGGGCTCATCTTGGTCTTGCCGCCGGTATCGTGGTTGACTACGCCGGGCGCAGTGATGTGGCCGGCCGGAAACGTCGTTCCCAGGATCACCCGCGGCACATACTCGGCGATGATTTCTTCGTTGCCGATGCCGTTTTGTACCGAGCAGACCGCCCCGTCGCGGAAAATCGCCGCCGTGGCCTGCATCGCCGCGCGTGTGTGCATGGTCTTGACCGCGATGATGCCGAATTCGCATGGGGGTATCGCGCTGGCGTCGTTGCTGGCTTTGATCCGCACGACGATGTCGGAAAGCCCGGTCAGGCGCAGGCCGTTCTGGTTGATGGCATTGACGTGGGCCTGGTCGGGGTCGTAGGCCCAAACCTCGACGTCATCCAGTCTGCCCAGATGCGCCGCGAACAGGCTGCCAATAGCTCCACAGCCGATGATGCATACCTTCATGTCTGTCTTGCCTCGATTAAGTTGGATGTTTGAGTTTCCAGCTGGCTTCGCGCGCCTTGACCAGCCGGTAGAGCGTTTCGTTGATCGGCGCCGGAACACCGGCCTGGGCCGCCGCGCGAACGATGGCGCCGGTGATCCAGTCGACTTCCGTCGCGCGCCGGGCCCGCACGTCCTCCAGCATCGAAGGCGCGTGCGCGTAATCCTCATTGCCGGTCTGGCCGTGGCTGGTCGCTTCGAGGTTCATCTCCCAGGGGTCCTCATACAGTTCAACACCGCAGGCCGCGGCCACGCGCTTGCCTTCTGCCATCGCCGCCCGTACCAGGTGCCCCAGGTCAGTTGGATCATTTTCCAGGGCGAACGCCTTTACATGCGGCAAATCCGACAATGCGGCGACGGTGTTGATCACCGCATTGAAAATCAGCTTGGACCATTGCGCTGGCAGCAGGTCGGGAAAAGCCTGAGCTTTCAGCCCACCGCGCCGCAGCAGCGACTCGACGGCCTGGGCCTGCGCAAAAGTTGCGCTGCTGCCGGCCCAGGGGCCCAGCCAGGTTGCCGTATCCAGCTCGTACTCGACATGCGTGTCGGAATGGCGCCTGCCGCTCATGAACGTGACGGCGGAGAGAACTGGCCAGTCGCCGTAGCGGGCAACCACGTCCTCGCAACCGAGGCCGTTCTGGACCGTCATCACGATCGCATTGGGGAAATGGCCCTGCAAGGCCTGCGCGCTGGCTTCCACCGCGGTGGCCTTGGTGGCGATGATCACCAAACCCACGTCGCCAAGGTCGGCAGGGTTGGTGGATGCGATGATCCTGGACTGGATTTGGGACTTGCCGCTGACTTTCAGCCCGCTGGCATTGAGGTCATCGGCATGCTCGCGGCGGCGCACCAGCACGGTGGATTCAGCGACCGTAGCCAGGTGTCCGGCAAACAGGCTGCCTATCGTGCCGGCGCCGGCGACGCAAATCCGCTTGATTTCTCTCATGCTGGCTGGTTCTTTGTGGCGTTCACTGGCTCGTCACGGCTCGACCGCGGAGCGGGCGGATGCAATCTGGTGAGCCTAAAGCAAGCGCACCGCGGGCACTTGCTTGAAAACGCAGCCCGGCTTGTCTGCCGGTGCAGCGCAAGCGGTGTCAGAATGCGGAACTTACCCCCTCGTCCTGCACTTTCCTGCGCAACTGGCTGGGCGCGATCTGGAAGCGCGCCTTGAAACTGCGGCTGAAATGGGCCGAGTCGTTGAAGCCGCGGCCATAGGCGATTTCGGTAATACTGCGCTCGAAAAGCGCCGGATTGAGCAGGTCTTCGCGGGCCGCCTTCAGCCGCCGCTCCCAGATCCACTTGGTCACCGTCATGCCGGAATGCTGGAACAGGTTGTGCAAATGCCGGGTCGATACCGCGTTGGCCTCGGCGACCCTGGCCGGGGTCAGGTCGTGATCGGCGAAATGTTCCTCGAGGTAGGACAGGATGCGGCTCATGCGCGCCACCTGCGAGCTGCCGTGCTGGCTCTGGCCGGTATTCGTTTCCGCGTGGACGACGGCTCCAATCAGGTCCAGCGTGACCTCCGCCACCGTGTACTGCTCGGTCTCGTTCAGGCTGCTGGCCTGCATCACCAGCGACTTGAGCAGGTCGATGGTGATCTGGACCAGGCCTGCCCCGCTGAACACGTGCGCGCCAAAATCGCGCACCTGCCGTCCCAGGATACGCTCGTGGAAAACCCGCAGGGGCACTCGCAGCAACAGCCGGCGGCCGGTTTCCGGGAAGGACAGGCGGTATGGCAGGCCGCCGGGAATGATGGCCAGTGAATCCGGGTAAACGGTGAAACTGGCCCCGCGCTGCTCGATTTCCGCCCCGCCCTCGAGCTGCACCAGCACCAGGTAGTCGAAGGCCGAGTCGTCTTCGATGTCCTGGCCGCGCCGGTTAACGGTGAACGGGTCGCTTTCGGACAGGTAAATCGACAGTTGCGCCAGGCGGTGGCGCGTAATCGAGTAATGTTCGAACTCCCCGGTGATGGGTTGTGGCAAAATCTGGAAGATCGCGCTCGATGCGATATCCAGCAGGGACTTGAGTTCCTGGTGCGGTTCAGTGGTGGGGGAAGCGCCGCCAGCCGTCTGCGCGCGCCCTCCGGTGCGCGTTGGGTTTGACATCGAGCGGTTCCAGTGGCGTCTCGGTTACGGTTCTGCCAGAACAACGATAAGAGCAGTGGTCAGAGCTGTCAAGGCAGAGCGGCCGCGGAACGACCGCAATGGCCCTGCGCTTGCAGTCAACTGGCAATTCGTGGACGGACAAGAACCCGACGCCACAGGCCAATAGGATGGTAATGGAATTCAAGTCTCGCGATGCCGCCCCAGCCGCTGAACCGCGGCGGCACGAAATATCACCTGTAGGAGAAGTCGATGAGCACCACCGTCAAACCCAAAGTAGGGGTCATTTTCAAGTCCTATGAACCCCTGTCTTCGATGCAGAAGTACGCCGCCCAGACCGAAGCTTCGGGCATGAGCGGGGGCTTCTGGATCGCCGAGGCCTACCACTGGTTCCGCAAATACGGCCTGGAATCACGCGGCTGCTTCACCACGCTGGCGGCGGTGTCCATGGCCACCAAAAAAATCCCCATCGGCCTGGGCATCACCTCGCCGTACATGCGGCATCCCACCATCCAGGCCAACGAAGCTGCTGCGATAGACGAATTGTCGAACGGCCGTTTTATCATGGGCATCGGAGCCGGCAAGGTCGGCATCGAGTATCTCGAGTACGACACCGAGGTCATGAAGCCGGTACCGGTGCATCGCGAATCGATGGAAATCATGCGCAAGGTCTGGTCCGGCGAGGCGTTTGACTACGCAGGCAAGTTCTTCAAATCCAGCATGCCAGCCTTCGACCGGGCAGCTGCCGGCCTGGCGACCGAAATTCCGATCTACGTCGGGGCAACCGGCCCATTCATGCAGCAGTTCGCAGGCAAGGAAAGCGATGGCATGCTGCTGGCGGGCCTGACCGCGCCACATTTCGTCCGCTACGCCATCGACAACATGCAGAAGGGAGCCGAGGCAGTGGAACGTACCCTGCCGGACGACTTCCCGGTCGGTGGTGTCATCCTGTGCTCCTGCTCCAAAGACGGCGACAAGGCGCGCGAAGCCACGCGCAGCTATACCGGCACCTACGTCATCAACAAGATCCGCAACATCAAGAACGACATCATCCTCGGCGGCGCCGGCTTGCCCGACTCGACCTGGGATCCGTTCAAAAAGGCCATCGCAGAAGGCACCGAGGATCATGTCACGCACCTCGTCACCGATGAAATGATGCGCCGCTTCACGGTGATCTCGGGCGACCCGGCTGACTGCCTGGAAATCACCCAGGAGCTGGTCGATTCCGGTTTAAACCTGCCGCTGCTTGAAGTGGTCGGAGCCAGCGAGACCGACAACCTCGAAACCATCCGGCTGATGGGCGAGCACGTCGTTCCCCGGTTGAAAGCCGGCCCTTCTGCAGCACATTGAGCAGGTAACCATGAAACTCGCAAGCTTCAAACTGAAATCCTCGGGCGCGTCGTCCATCGGTGTCGTGCTCGACAAGGGAATACTCGACCTCCACGCCGCCAGCGGGGGCAAGCTGCCGGCTTCGATGATCGCTTTTCTGGAGCTTGGCCCGGCAGCCATGGACCAGGCGCGCGAGCTCGCGATTAAAGCCGCCGGTCCGCTGCTCAAGCCGGATCAGATCGAACTTCAGGCCCCGGTTCCCCGGCCCGGCAAGATCATGCACACATCGTGTAATTTCTCCGCCCACCTGGACGAATTGACCACCTGGCAGGCTCCTGGCTGGAAGGAGCACAAGTGGGATGAATTCCATTTTGAGCATCCGACCGGATTTCTCGAGGCGCCATCCTCCGTAGTGCCGCACGGCGCCCGCGTTTCCGTGCCGCACTTCACCAAGCAATTGGACTACGAGATCGAGGTGGGCGTCATCATTGGCCGGACCGCGTTCCGCGTCAACCCGGAAGAAGCCCTGGACTATGTCGCCGGCCTGACGATTTTCAACGACCTGTCGGCCCGTGACATCCAGGCCCGCGAGCACGCGAACAACGTTGTCCTGCTGGGCAAAAGCTTCGATGGTTCCTGCCCGCTCGGGCCCTATCTCGTGACCATGGACGAGATCGGCAACCCCAATGGCCTGAAAATGGTCCTGAAGCTGAACGGCGAGGAGCGCCAGGTCTCGAGCACTGCGAACATGGTCTACAAGATCGCGGACATGGTGGCCTGGTGGTCTAATACGACGCTGGAACCGGGTGACGTCCTGACTTCCGGCAGCCCGCCGGGCGTCATTGCCGGCATGCGCGACCCCGTCTACCTGAAACCCGGCGACCGGATAGACGCCACGGTGGAGAAGCTGGGCACGCTGACGACCCACATCGTCTAGTCGCAGACCCATCAACCAACACGAGCAGAAACGATGAGCAAAAAGACCCAATCCGATAAGCTGGCCCGGGCCGTCGACCAGATCGACCGCGACCGCCTGGTGCAACTGACGGTTGACCTGACCAACATCCCCAGCCCGACCGGTTCCGAGGGCGACATGGCCCGTGCCGTGCACGAAGTGCTGGCCTCGGCCGGTTTTGATGCAACCCTGCAACCCATCGGCGATGAGCGTTATAACGCCATCGGCCGGCTGCAGGGCCAGGGTGGTGGCTCATCGCTGATGTTCAACGGCCACCTCGATACCTCTTTCGGCCCCGAACAGGCCCATCGCGGCATCGGTTACGAGTGCCGCGGCACCGTGATCGACGATGAGTGGATCTATGGCATGGGCAGCTTCAATATGAAAAGCGCGATGGCGACCTACGTCACCGCGGTGGAGTCGATCCGCAAGGCCGGCATTCGCCTGGGGGGCGACATCGTGATCGCCGGTGTCGCCGGCGAGATCGAGAAGGCGCCAGTGAATAATTTCGACGGGCGCCAGTACCAGGGTTACGGCGTAGGCACCAAGTACGCCATCACCCACGGCGCGGTGGCGGATTTCTGCATTCTTGGTGAACCGACCAACATGATGTTGATTCCCCGCCACTGCGGCACGACCTGGGTCAAGATCACCGTGCCCGGCCACCTCATCCACACCGCCTGGTCCGACGTCGGCAAGAACGCCATCAACAAGAGCCGGCTGATCCTGGACGCCATCCACGAATGGATTCCGCAGTACGTGAAAAATCACAGCCTGGGCGATTTCAGCCCGCGCGTGAACGTATCCGCCATTGAAGGCGGCTGGCCCTGGCGGGGAGCACGCACGCCCGACGGCTGTTGCATCTACATGGACGTGCGTACACTGCCGGACGAGCGGCCGCTGGATGCCTACAACGAGGTGCGCGAGATGGTGAACGCCACAGTGCGCGCGCACCCGCAGCTCGAAGGCACCAAGGTCGAGGTCTTCGTATCGGCGCCGGGCACCTCCATTCCAGACGACCATGCGCTGGTGCAGAGCATCATCTCCGCCCACAGCAACCAGCTCGGCAAGCCGCCTCTGATGGGCGTTGAAACCTGGTACAGCGACGCCGCCCACATGAACCGCTACGGCATTCCCACGGTGAACTACGGCTCAGCCGGGCGCATCCGCACCGGCGGTGGCGGTTTCTCCACCCACCAGGGCGAGCACGTGCACATCGGCGACATGGTCGACATCACCCGGGTTTACATCGAAGTGCTGTTGCAGCTCTGCGGAGTCGCGGACTAAAGGCCTCGCCACGCGCATGAAGGAAACCTGGCAAGGCGGAAAATGGATGCCAATGGGCGCACGGATGGATGAGGCCCAGGCCCTGGAGCTGGCGGCCTGCGATGATCTGCCCGGGCTAATGGCCGCGGCCGCGAGCCTGCGCGACCAGGCGCATGGCGACCTCGTGACTTATTCGCCCAAGGTTTTCATACCGCTAACCCAACTGTGCCGCGATGTGTGCCATTACTGCACCTTCGCGCGCACGCCGCGACGCCTCGCCAGCCCTTTTCTCAGCGCCGATCAGGTGCTGGAGATTGCGCGGGCGGGCGCAGCGGCGGGCTGCCACGAGGCCCTGTTCACGCTGGGCGACAAGCCGGAACTGCGTTACTCGGCCGCACGGTCCGCGCTGGCCTCCCTGGGCCATGCCACCACGCTGTCCTACCTCGCCAGCATGGCCAGGCTCGTGCTCGATGAAACCGGCCTCCTGCCGCACCTGAATGCCGGCGTCATGGGTCGCGAGGATCTCCTGGCGCTGCGCAAGGTTTCGGTATCCCAGGGGCTGATGCTGGAAAGCAGTTCGCGCCGCCTGCTCGAACCCGGCGCAGCGCACCATGGCTCCCCGGATAAAGATCCGGACGCGCGGCTGGCAACCATCGCCGAAGCCGGCAGTCTTGGCATTCCGTTCACCAGCGGCATACTGATCGGCATCGGGGAGACGCGGCGGGAACGCATCGAATCCTTGCTGCAACTGCGCAGGCTGCACGAAGAACACGGCCATTTGCAGGAAACCATCATCCAGAATTTCCGCCGCAAACCCGGAACGAAGATGGCGCAGGCAGCGGAGCCGTCAGAAGAAGAACTGCTCTGGACCATAGCCGTCGCCCGTTTGGTGCTGGGCGCCAGCGCCAATATCCAGGCGCCGCCCAACCTTTCGCCCACTGCGCTGGCGCGCATATTACAGGCCGGCATCAATGACTGGGGTGGCGTGTCACCGGTCACGCCCGATCATGTGAACCCGGAAGCGCCGTGGCCGGAAGTGGCGCGGCTCTCGGCCGCAACCGCGGCCGAAGGCAAGGTGCTGCTGCCGCGGCTGGCGGTCTACCCGGAATACATCGACCGGCTCGGTCACTGGGTTGACCCGCAACTCCACACCGCGGTGTTACGCCGCATCGATGCCACCGCTTATGGTCGCAGCGACGACTGGTGCCCGGGTGCGGTGTCACCGATTCCTGAGTTTCCGTTGACCGGGACCGTGCGCGTCGATCGCGCGGCCGGCCGCGCGAGCCCGGTCTACCGTCTGGCTGATCGTGCCGCACACGGCCACGCGCTGACCGAGCGTGAGGTTGTCACGCTGTTCGAAGCTCGTGGTAGTGAGCAGCAATTGCTCTGCGCGGCCGCGAACGAACTGCGCGCCGAGGTCACTGGCGAAACGGTCAGCTACATCATCACCCGCAACATCAACTACACCAACATCTGCGGCTTCAAATGCGGTTTTTGCGCCTTTTCCAAGGGCCACGGACCCCGCGAGCTGCGCGAAGCCGCCTACGACCTGCCCTTGTCCGAAATCCAGCAGCGCGTCCATGAGGCCTGGCAACGAGGTGCGGTAGAAGTCTGCCTGCAGGGCGGCATTCACCCGCACTACACGGGCCAGACCTACATCGACATCTGCACCGCGATCAAGCAGGCGCAAGCGGGGATTCACATCCATGCCTTCTCGCCGCTGGAAATCCAGCAGGGCGCGCATACGCTGGGCATCACGGTAGAGTCCATGCTGCGCGAGCTCAAATCGGCGGGGCTGGGTTCGCTCCCGGGCACGGCCGCCGAGATCCTGGACGACGAGGTCCGGCAGGTGATCTGCCCCGACAAGCTCAACACTCAGCAATGGCTGGACGTGGTGCGCACCGCGCACTCGGTTGGCCTGACCACCACCGCCACCATCATGTTCGGCCACGTCGACCGGCCCATCCACTGGGCACGCCACCTGAACCGGCTGCGCGCGCTGCAGGAAGAAACCGGTGGCTTCACGGAACTGGTGCCGCTGCCCTTCGTGCACATGCAGGCCCCGATCTACCGCCAGGGACGCGCCCGGCGTGGCCCGACTTTCCGCGAGTCGGTGCTGATGCATGCCGTCGCCCGGCTGGTGCTGCACCCGCATTTCCGCAACATCCAGACTTCCTGGACCAAAATGGGCCACGATGGCGCCATGACCTGCCTCGCGGCCGGCGCCAATGACCTGGGCGGCACGCTGATGAACGAGAGCATCAGCCGCGCCGCAGGCGCAGCACACGGCCAGGAAATGTTGCCAGAGGCGATGGAAACGCTGATCCGCATGGCCGGCCGCTCGCCCCTGCAACGAAACAACCGCTATGAACCGGTCTGGACGCAACGGCTCGCGGCGGCGGCCCAATGAACCCATTTCTTGCATGACCCGGCCCGAAGCGCGATTCGAGTACTCGGCCATAACGCAGCGCCCCCGCTGGGAGCTGCCCGACGGCGCACGTATCGCCGTATTTCCGATGGTCAGCGTGGAGGAGTGGGACATAGGCAAACCGGTGGCGCGTGAGTACCTGCCGCCGCCAGCCGGAGTCGTGACCGTCCCCAACATTCCCAACTGGGCCTGGCACGAGTACGGCATGCGCGTCGGCATTTGGCGCCTGATGGAAGCCCTCGGCTCACGCGGCCTCAAGGCCAGTGCGGCGATCAACGCACGGGTCTGCCTCGGCGCCGGTGAGCCGGTCGCCCGGGCCATGCTCAACGCGGGCTGGGAATTCGTCGGCCACAGCTATGCCCAGGCCGCACTGCACACCGTGGAGAACCAGCAGCAGGTGATCCAGGATTCTTTCAAGGTGCTGAGCGATTACACCGGCCGGGCGCCCAAGGGGTGGTTGGGTCCTGGCCTGCACGAGACGCTGGAGACGCTGGATTATCTCTCCGAAGCGGGATTCCGTTACGTCTGTGACTGGCCGATGGACGAGCACCCGGTGAGGATGAAAACCCGCGGTGGCTCGATCGTCGCGATGCCCTACAACATGGAAGTGAGCGATCTGCCGATGATGGTCGTGCACCAGCACGAATCCCCTGCATGGCTGCAGCGGGCAAAGGACCAGTTCGACCGGCTTTATCTGGAAGGCGGCAAGCAACCGCGCGCCCTGTCGATGAGCGTACATCCGTACATCACCGGCCAGCCGCACCGGATCCGCTATTTCGAAGAAGCGATCGACTATATGCTGGGCCACGAGGGCGTGTGGTTCACGACCGCAGAACAAATTTATGACTGGTTTACCGCAGCTGGTCCCGATGGAGCATGAAATGAACAGCAAGATACGCGAAGACCAGATCTGGATCAGCCCGCTGAACGAGCACGAGGACGTGCAGGGCGGATTCGATCGCAGCCGCACCGTGCGCTTTTACGACACGACGCTGCGCGACGGCGAACAGGCGATTGGCGTCGTTTTCACCGCGGACGAGAAAGTTGCCATCGCCTGCAAGCTCGCCGAGCTCGGCGTCGGCCGCATCGAATCCGGTTTCCCACGCGTTTCAGAAGAGGATACCGAAGCGGTGCGGCGTATGCTGGCGGCCGGCCTGTCGTCCGAAATCTGGGGCTTCGCACGCTGTGTGATCGCTGACCTCGACGCCCACATAGAACTCGGTACCCAGCAGGTGCTGATCGAGATCTCCACCAGCGAAGTGAAGATGCAGGCCTACGGCTTCACGCGCAAGAGCGTGCTGGAACGAGTCGGCAACGCAGTGCGGCACGCACGCGATCACGGCATGCGGGTGAACTTCTTCGCCGTGGATGCGACGCGCTCCGACCAGCCGTTCCTGAAAGACGTCTACTCGCGGGCCATCGAACTCGGCGCCGAGGAAATTTCAGTGGTCGATACCATCGGCGCGCTGGCGCCAGAAGCGGTGGAGCGGATGATCCGCGACATCGCGCGCCACGTTGGTCCGGATGTGCCCATCCACTGGCACGGCCACAACGACTTTGGCCTGGCGACGGCTTCGGCCATTGCCGCGGTGCGCGGCGGCGCTGCCTGGATCCAGGGCACCATCAACGGCATGGGTGAGCGCGCCGGCAACGCCGACATCTGCGAGGTGGCGCTGGCCCTCAAGTGCCTCTACAACATGCCGGTCGAACTGGACCTCAGCCGGGCGCGGGAGGTTTCGCAACTGGTTCGCCAGGCGGGAGCTTATTCGGTCGATGGCTGGAAGCCAGTGGTGGGCGAAAACCTGTTCGTGCGCGAGAGCGGTGCGGTGGCCAGCCAGTTCCACATTCCCGAGGCGATCGAACCGTATTCCGCCGACATCGTCGCCGCCGAGCGCCGCATCG
>DATDPS010000122.1:0-4498 GCA_035292625.1 Lysobacterales bacterium
TGAGCAATGCCGAAGTGCCCATCATGGATGGCAGCGCCGGGCCCTTTGTTTTCCTGATCCAGTCTGCCGGGATCGAGGAGCAATCCGCGGCCAAGCGTTTCATTCGTATCCTGCAATCGGTCGAGGTGCGAAAAGACGACAAGTGGGCAAGATTCGACCCCCACGCTGGCTTCCGTGTTTCCTTCAAGATCGACTTCAACCACCCCGTTTTCAAATCCCACCAATCATTTGCCAGCGTAGATTTTTCGACGACTTCATACCTCAAAGAAGTCGCCCGGGCGCGTACTTTTGGTTTCATGCGCGACATCGAAATGCTGCGGGATCGAAAGCTGGTGCTCGGTGGCAGCATGGATAACGCCGTGGTGCTGGATGATTACAGGATCCTGAATGAAGATGGCTTGCGTTACGAAGACGAGTTTGTAAAGCACAAGGTGCTGGATGCCATTGGCGACCTGTATCTGTTGGGACATGGCTTGATTGGCTCGTTTTCCGGTTATAAATCCGGGCACGAGTTGAATAACCTGCTATTGAGGGAACTGCTGGAGCGCGCCGGCAGTTGGGAAGAGGTTACGTTTGACGAGAAAGACAGCATTCCGGTGTCCTATGCACACCCGGCCGAAGCTGCGTGAAAAACTGCTGATTCTCTGAAATTCTGGATGGTTGATTTCCGGCAGGATGCCGGTGAGGGGCGACTTTCCGCCCTTGGTTGGTTAAGCTTCGGCGCCGTCCTGGTCATCGGGTGGAGGGCTGCCGGTGAGACGGGCCATCTGGTTCAAAGCCAGTTGCGCCGCCGGCGACAGGGGTTTGCGGATCTTCTCTTCGGGCATTGCCCGGCAGAGCGGGGCAACGCGAATGTCGATATGACGCAGGTGCTGATAGCCGGCTGCCTGCAGGAAAAGCAACATGTGCCCGGCTTGCATGCGCAGGCGGGTGGCCCACGCTGCGGTGGGTGTCAACAGGACCAACCGGTCCTGACGCATGGCGGCTACCTGGAACTGGGCTGCCAATTCCGGCCCACAATGGCCGGCAAGCAGGGATTCAGCGCGGGCCAGTTGATTGGCCTGCTGGAAAAGGACCGCAAGCGCGGCGTCCGCATTGGCGATGACTTCATCGACATGGGCGCCGGGATGCTGGTTTTCAGGAGGTCGGACCATAAATGAAGCGTACTTCAAGCCAGGCCGTGATTGCCAGTCGCAAACTGTATGAAATCCTTCTGGTCCAGGTGGTGAAACACCCCGCCCTGATGATCGTGGCCCTGCTGGTCCTGGTTTCGAGCCTGTCGTTTCAGACCGGCCGCCAGTCGCTTAACGCTCCCATCGAAGTCAGTCGAGCTTTGGCCGGGATGCAAGTGGAAATCCTGCAGCAGCAACGCGAAGTTGACCGCTTGACTCAAGATAATCGCAATAATATCAATGCATTGGCGGTGCGGTTGGCCGAACTTCAGGCGGCTTCCACGCGGCTGGACGCGCTGGGCGAACGGCTCACGCAGATGGGTCAACTGTCGCTTGATGAATTCGATTTCAGCCAACCCGCCGCGCTGGGTGGTCCGGCTGATCCCGCCAACCTGGTAGCCACGGCCGAGGGCGATTTGCGCAATTCGACTGAACAGCTGGGGGACAAATTGCGCCGCCAGGCCGCACAACTCGATGCGTTGCAATACCTGATGCTGAACCGGCAAATGGATGAGGACCTGACCCCTGCCGGTTGGCCGGTGCGTAAAGGCTGGATTTCATCGCGCTATGGCGAGCGAACTGATCCTTTCACGGGGCAGCGGACACGGCACGAGGGCCTGGATTTTGTTGGCTCGCGCGGCAGTGATGTATTGAGTGTGGCGGCCGGAGTGGTTGTATGGGCCGATGTTCGCTCTGGTTATGGACAGACAGTGGAAATTGACCACGGCAACGGCTATCAAACCCGCTACGCGCATTGTGACAGCATAGAAGTCGACCCAGGCACCCAGGTGACAGCGGGCCAGTTGATCGCCAAGTTGGGTAAAACCGGCCGCGCCTCGACACCGCATGTGCATTTTGAAGTGCTGCAAAACGGCTCGCCCATCAATCCCGCGAATTTTGTTGGCCAACTGCGCTAGCACGAAGCTAATGCCGATCATTCCGCGCTGAAACCAGGGCGCAGCTCAATCACAAGTTCCCTGATCTTGTATCACGCGGGAATGACCCCAAATTCAGAGCTTGCCTAAGCGGCAGCGGGTCGGGTCAAAATTTTAATTTTTTCTGCTTCCGGTACAGACATCCAATGCTGAACAAGCTGTTTACAAAAATACTGGGCAGCCGTAATGAGCGGCTGGTCAAAAAAATGGGCAAAGCCGTGGGTCAGATCAATAATCTGGAACCCGCAATGCAGCTGTTGGGTGACGCTGAACTCAAGGCCCGAACGGGTGAACTGCGGCAACGCCACGTTGATGGTGAAGC
This sequence comes from Lysobacterales bacterium, assembly GCA_035292625.1. Lineage (GTDB taxonomy): Bacteria > Pseudomonadota > Gammaproteobacteria > Xanthomonadales > SZUA-36 > SHZL01. The sequence continues at coordinate 2,430 of DATDPS010000122.1, forward strand.
CCTGGACCGTCTTTTACCCGAGGCTTTTGCGCTGGTGCGGGAGGCTTCCCGGCGCTCACTGGGCTTGCGGCATTTCGATGTGCAGATGATCGGCGGCATGGTCCTGCACCGCGGCATGATTTCAGAAATGAAAACCGGTGAAGGCAAGACGCTCATGGCCACGCTGGCGGTCTACCTCAACTCCCTGACCGGCAGGGGCGTGCACGTGGTCACGGTCAACGATTATCTGGCTCGCCGCGATGCCGAGTGGATGCGCCCGGTATATGACGCCCTGGACATTACCGTGGGCATTGTGGTTCCGGGCATGACGCCGGCGGCCAAGCGCGCTGCCTATGCCTGTGATGTGGTCTACGCCACCAACAACGAATTGGGATTCGACTACCTGCGTGACAATATGGCTTTCACGGTGGAACAGAAAGCCCAGCGCGACCATTATTTCGCCATTGTCGACGAAGTGGATTCCATCCTGATCGACGAAGCGCGCACGCCATTGATCATCTCTGGCGCGGCTGATGAAACCCCGCAACTGTATGTTCGCATCAACCAGCTGATCCCAAGTCTGCAGCGCGCCGAAGCCGCCAAGGATGAGAGTTCCGAAGACGGTGAGGGTGACTTCACCATCGATGAGAAACAAAAACAGGTCTACCTTACCGAAGACGGCATGGGCAAGGTCGAGCAGCTGATGGTGCGTGCGGGCCTGCTCAAGGGTGATGACAGCCTGTATAACGCGCACAACCTCAACCTGGTGCATCACCTCAACGCCGCGCTGCGGGCCCACCACCTGTACAGCAAAGATGTGGACTATATCGTCAAGGATGGCGAAGTGGTCATCGTCGATGAATTCACCGGGCGCACACTGGCCGGGCGACGCTGGTCCGAAGGCTTGCACCAGGCCGTGGAAGCCAAGGAGGGCGTGCCCATCCAGAGAGAAAACCAGACGCTGGCCTCCATTACCTTCCAGAACTACTTCCGCCTGTATACCAAGCTGGCGGGCATGACCGGCACCGCTGACACCGAAGCATACGAATTCCAGTCGATTTATGGGCTGGAAGTGGTGGTCATTCCCACCCACATGCCGATGATTCGCAAGGATCATGATGACCTGGTATTTCTCAAGGCCGAGGTCAAGTACGAAGCCATCATCGAAGGCATCAAGGATTGTGTGCAGCGCGACCAGCCGACGCTGGTCGGCACCACCTCGATAGAAATTTCCGAATTGATTTCCGGGATGCTGAAAAAAGAACACATCGCGCATGAAGTGCTGAACGCCAAGCAACATGCCCGCGAGGCGGCGATCGTCGCCCAGGCAGGGCGCCCCGGCGCGGTCACCATCGCTACCAACATGGCCGGTCGTGGCACGGACATCGTGCTCGGCGGAAATCCCGAGTTTGCCGCGCGGGTCGAGGTCTATGGCGAGGAACTGGCCTGCGTGCCAGGCGCCTGCGACCTGACAACCGAAGCGTATAAAGTAGCACTGGAACGCCACCGTGCAGCCTGTGTTGCCGAACGCGAGAAAGTGCTGGCGGCAGGGGGGCTGCACATCATCGGCACCGAGCGCCACGAGTCGCGCCGCATCGACAACCAGTTGCGCGGCCGTTCCGGGCGCCAGGGCGACCCCGGCTCATCAAGATTCTACCTGTCGCTGGAAGACAGCCTGATGCGCATTTTCGCCTCTGATCGCATGTCTTCGATGATGCAGCGTTTTGGCATGAAGGAAGATGAGGCGATCGAGGCCGGCATGCTCAACCGCGCCATCGAGAATGCCCAACGCAAGGTGGAGGCGCACAACTTCGATGTGCGCAAACACCTGCTGGACTACGACAACGTCGCCAACGACCAGAGGCGCGTCGTGTACCAGCAACGCAATGAATTGATGGAAGCCGAAGAGATCGGTGAGACCATCGCGGAAATTCGCAACAGCGTATTCAGCGAAGTGATCGATAGGTTTATTCCGCCAGGCAGTATCGATGAACAATGGGACCTGCCGGGTCTGGAGGCAGCCATGGAAGGGCAGTTTGGCATCCGTTTGCCGGTAAGCCAGTGGCTCACTGAAAACGAGCAATTGCACG
>DATDPS010000123.1:0-2061 GCA_035292625.1 Lysobacterales bacterium
GCTCACCCTGGAAGGCAAAACTGCAATGCCCGGCTTCCGAGCCGGCCACCCGCCAGCAATGCGGGGCCGTGTTTGCATCCGGCGGATACAGCACGCAGTGACCCAGCCCGGTACCTGCGCCCACCAGGGCAATGCTCCCCCGCCCCGATGGCTGACCATCCCGTACCCGTTCCAGCGCCTCGAGCGCGCCGGCAACCGTCAGCGCATGGCCCTGGGCGATGAAATCATTGAGCAGGTATAAGTGAGCGAAGGACCGGACTTCCGCCGGGTCGATGTTCCAGTCGATATTCGGTAGCACGGCCGACTGGCCCGAAACCGAGCCGGCCAGGGCGAGGGCGACCGCATCAAAGGACTCGACATCCGCCAGCTCCGCCGGCGCATCACGGCGGAAGACACGCCAGAAGTCCGTAAAATTACCCACGCCGCTCTGCTGCGTATCCATCTGGAATACCGGGCCAAGCTGGCTGCGGCATGGCCCATCCACCCGGACCGAGGCAAAACGCGCGTGGGTGCCGCCGATGTCTGCGGCGAGGATATGTAAAACAGCTCTGTCGGGTGTGGTGGTCAAGATGGCGTGACGTATGTCATACCTGCGTTTTGCATTTAAACTAGCATGGTATCAACCCACGTCACCTGGCGGGAGAATTAAATGGTCGACATACATGATTTGAAGCGGGACCTGAAGACCCTGCGTGAAGAATTGGATCTGAAGATGCACCTGGCTTCGCTGGAAGCAAAACAGGAGTGGGCGGAGCTGGAAGGCAAATGGCAGTCATTCTCCAGCCGCGCCCGCCTCGAGGACACCGCCGATTCGGTTGGAAACGCGTTGGTATTGCTGGGCGAGGAACTCAAGCAGGGTTACAAGCGCTTGCGCAGGGCCTTGAAGGACTGAAACGGCAGGGGCTCAAGCGAGGCAGCAGGCCCTTTCATCCCCATGCGGACGTCCCCATGTGGTGAAACATGAGGAGTCCATGCATTGGCTGAAACCACCAACAGCGAACGCCCCAGGGCCAAATCGCTAAAACCCCTGCGCTCGCTGTTGCCGTTCATCGGCCGGTACCGGCGCACGCTGCTGGCTGCTATCGCCGCCTTGCTCATCGCTTCCGGTGCCATGCTGCTGATTCCGGTGGCGCTGCGCTTTCTGATCGACAACGGTTTCATCGCGCAGGACGTCGGCACCGTCAATCGCTACTTTGGCTGGTTCCTGCTGGCCGCGCTGGTGTTCAGCGTCTTTGCCGCCTTGCGCTATTACCTCGTTACCTGGCTGGGCGAACGGGTGGTGGCCGATGTGCGCGATGCGGTGTACCGCAACGTGATTCGCATGGACCCGGCGTTTTTCGAGGTAACCCGTACCGGCGAAGTGCTGTCGCGCCTGACCACCGACACCACCCTGGTGCAGAGCATTTCCGGCGTGGGCCTGTCGATGGCTCTGCGCTCCTCGCTCAACCTGGTCGGCGGCCTGGCGTTGCTGGTGCTGACCAGCCCGCAACTGGCGGCCTGGATCCTGCTCGGCATCCCGGTGGTGGTCCTGCCGGTATTGGTGGTGGGGCGGAAAATCCGCAAACTCTCTCGCCAGTCGCAAGACCGCCTGGCCGATACCAGCGCCCTGGCCGGCGAAACCCTCAATGCCATGCAAACCGTGCAGGCCTTCACGCTGGAGGACCTGCAGGCCGAGCGCTATAACACCGCGGTACTGCTCAGCTTTCGCACGGCGGTGCGCCGCCTGCGCATGAACGCCTGGCTGACCGCCCTGTCATCAACCCTGGTTTTCGGCGTCATTACGCTGATCCTGTGGCTGGGTTCACGCGCGGTCCTGGCCGGCACCATGAGCGGCGGACAATTGGGCCAGTTCCTGATGTATGCCCTGTTCGTCGGTGTCGCCGCCACCACGCTGGGCGGCTTGTGGGGTGAAATCCAGCGGGCCGCGGGGGCGATGGAGCGGCTGGCGGAACTGCTGCAGGCCAGGTCGGACATCGCAGCGCCGGACAGCCCCTTGCACTTGCCCGCGCGGGCTGCCGGGGCAATTCGCTCCAATGAGGTCAGTTTTCGTTACCCGTCACG
>DATDPS010000124.1:0-2622 GCA_035292625.1 Lysobacterales bacterium
CTTCGTAAACCGTTGCCTTTGGTGTTCGGAATATCGGCCTATGGCCTACAAAATAGCGCCTTCTACCTACCCGAATAGCGTCATCTGCCTGCCCAAATAGCGTCTTCTGCTTTTTCGGTCGCCTCAACAGGGCATAAAAAATGTCCGCTGTCAAGCCTTTTTTGGTGGCGGGCATGACGAGAAAACCCTATATAAAGCAACAGTTTAGGGTATTTCCTGGGGACTTCAGCCCACTAGTAATTTGTGGACTGGGAGCCACATAGGAGCATCGCGGTAGCAAACCCAGGAGCGCCACAGCGAATAGATTGTGCACGGCAAGACCCCGCTTGCCGACTATCATCTCTGCAAAATTCCCACCCCAAACAAGAACGCGCAACTCGTGGGCTGCGCGTTCTTGACAGGATCGGCTGCCTTGTATGCGGCCTTGGCCCCTTGGCATCAACTCGAAGAAGCATTGGATCGAGCACAGATGTACTGTGCCCCTCCAGCGCCAACGAAGACCGACAGTGCCACAGCCCAACTTGCCACGAAATTAAATTTGAAGTTTGTTTCCTTCATAGTTACCTCCTTGGTTTGTTGTGCGTTGGTTAGGGTACGGTGCTTGTTGTTAGTGGGAATCTCACCCAGCAATCGGACGGTTCGCTCTGTCTTCTGAATCTGTTGATACGTCAGGCTGATTGAACTATCGGTCTTCTCGCTCCAATGCTTCCTCTTCGTGATTGGCGCGCCCAGTTTACCGTGAGGCTGGGCCAGTTGCTCGATTACTTGCGCTGCCCCCCTTCCTGAACCCTCGATCTCCCGCCATGAACGCCTCCAGCATATGCGGGATCAGCGTTGCCGTATCGACCGTCTCGCCATAGGTCTGTGCGTGCAGCGCCGCGTAGCGATCGAGGTCGGCCTTGAGCGTGGCCGGGCACGTGAAGGTCAGCTTGACACTCTCAGTCTTGGGCAGCGGCCCCAGCCGCAGCTTGCGCGTGGTGGTCATCGCGAAGTCCCCCGATTGAAGAACAGCGGTTGATACGGCCGCAGCACCAGATCCCGGTTGACGATGACGCGCACCGGCAGGCCGGGTCGCTCGGTCAGCGTCGGCTGCATGTTCATGTTGCGCCGGGTCATCTCCTGGCCCACCTGGTTCACAGAGTCCTGCAGGCTGTTGCGTCCGGCGATGACCACGCGGTCGCCACCATTGCGATTCTCCGGTGCGGCCAGCTCGGCGCCGATGCCCAGCAGGGTGGTCAGCGCGGCGCCAGCGAACACGCGATCCCAGTGCCAATCCACCCCATCTTCCAGACCCGCATAGCCGGCTGGATCGGTGCCGACCAGTTTATCGAGCTGGAACGAGGACGTATCAGGGAGGATCACCCGATTCCACACGACCTGCACGCGGCTTTGCCCATAGCTGACCTGGCTGTTGTATTTGCCCAGCAAGCGCGAGCCTTGCGGGATCAGCACGTACTTGCCGGTGGCCGTGTCGTAGACCGGCTCGGTCACCGTGGCGATCACATCGCCCGGCAGGTCGGACTTGATGCCCGTGACCAGCGCAGCGGCGATCACTGTACCGGCCATGACTTGATACGGCGATGCGGGCATTTGCAGGGAGCCGGAATTACGGGTTTCCGTAGAACCGGCTTTGGACAGAAACGCCTCCTTCTGGTCTTGCCGGTTCTGTACCGTCGTGGGATCGACGGGCTGCGCTGCTGTCGAGGCCGGGCCAGCGGCCATCGGATCAAAGGCGGCATTCGCGGCCAGCGCTGTGGCCGAAGGCAAGGCCTGCGGCTGCGGTGCAGCGGCCACCTTTTGACCACCCGAACGGAAGAACACCGAAGAAGCCGCCGCTTCTTCGGCCTGCTTCAAACGCGCCAAGCGCTCGACCTCGGCCGGGTCGTGGCCGGGCTGCTGGTCGCCATAACCCTGCGCCCGTTGCTCGGCCTTGTGGATCGGGCCACCCAGGTCGCCCGGCAGCGGTGCGCCGAGTTGCGGCACTGCGGTTGGCAAGGTCGGCGGCAGCTTGGAATAATCCGCTGGCAGTCGATCAAGTCCTTCCGAGCGCGACACGCGATCGACGTTGTACAACTCCTTCTGGTCGCCAGCGCCACGGCGCTGCGTCGACTGCAACGACCAGATGGTGCCGCCGAGTACGGCGGTCGCCAGTCCGCCAGCGAGGACGGCCAGCATGCGCCGGTTCAGGCGCGTAACTGGACGCGGCTGGGAGCGCAGTGTCACGTTTTCTGGGGCCACCTTGGGCGGCACGTCTGGCACCGAAGTATCAGGGGCGTTGTTCGCTTGGCTCATGGTCAGTTCCTCCGCGTCCCGCTCGCAATCCCATCCGTGCGTTCAATACGCACCACATCGCCCTTGTCCGCGCCCAGGCGCAGTTCGGCTGCGCCGAACAGCCGGTCCACGATGTAATACGGCGAGCGGAAACGGTAGTTCACGAGCTGGCCGTCCCCCTGTGCGCCGATCACGAACAGCGGCGGTAGCTCGCCCTGCGCGATGCCACCGGGAAACTGGATATAGACCTTCTCGCCATCGTCGAAGGCGCGCAGCGGCTTCCAGGGTGGATTGCTGCCGGTGATCGCGTAGCGAAACCGGATCTTCTCCAGCGACAGGCCCGCATCGACC
>DATDPS010000125.1:0-18675 GCA_035292625.1 Lysobacterales bacterium
GGTAAAGAGCGAGGGAGAAAAACTCGTCGTCGTATTTGAAGGCCGCGATGCGGCTGGCAAAGGCGGAACCATCAAGCGCTTCATGGAACACCTCAACCCCCGGGCCGCCAAGGTGGCAGCTCTGGAAAAACCCACCGAGCGTGAGCGCGGACAGTGGTATTTCCAGCGTTACGTGGTCCATTTACCCACCCGAGGCGAAATCCTGTTCCTCGACCGCTCCTGGTATAACCGCGCCGGGGTCGAACGCGTAATGGGTTTTTGCAACTCCATGGAATACATGGAATTCATGCGCCAATGCCCGGAGTTCGAACGGATGCTGGTCAACTCCGGCATTCGCCTGTTCAAGTACTACATCTCCGTTACCCGCAAGGAGCAGAAGGCCCGTTTTGCCCTTCGCGCCAATGATCCGCTCAAGCAATGGAAAATGAGCACCATCGACCTGGCGGCCGTTGAGCTCTGGGAAGAATACAAAGCCGCCAAGGAAGCCATGTTTTTTTATACCGACACCGCTGACGCGCCATGGACCATCGTTAAATCGGATGACAAGGCGCGCGCCCGCCTCAACTGCATGCGGCATTTCCTCAGCAAACTGGATTACCCGGACAAGGACCTGGCCGTCGTGGCCAACCCCGACCCGCTGATTGTCGGCTCACCCGCACAAGTACTGGGCAAGGAGAAGCGCCTCAATCTCTGGCCGCATGTCTGATCCCGCTAAGTCATCACTCCGGATAGTGTTTGCCTGAATTTTTGCCACTGGAAAAGCCTGATGGACTGGACGATTTTATGGTGGGTGCTCGCCGGCTTGCTGGTCCTCGCAGGCCTGGCAGGAACCGTGGCACCGGCATTACCGGGGGTTCCCCTGGTCATGGCAGGTCTTTTCATCGGTGCCTGGATCGGGGATTTTGCCGCGGTGGGCTGGCTCACGCTGGGCCTGTTCGCGCTGCTGACCGTCCTCGCACAGGTGGTGGACTTCCTTGCCAGTGCCTTCGGCGTACGCTACGCCGGCGCCGGTGTGCGGGCCTTCTGGGGTGCGACCATCGGCGCCGTTGTGGGCATTTTCTTTGGCTTGCCGGGCCTGCTGCTGGGCCCGTTCATCGGCGCGGTGTTGGGCGAAATCAGCAGCGGGCGCAGCCTGGCCGAGTCAGGCAAAGCCGGCATGGGCGCCTGGCTGGGCATGATGCTTGCCCTGGCCATCAAGCTGGCCATCGCCTTCCTGATGATCGGAATTTTCATTTTTGTTCAAGCAGGTACTTTCTCAGGGACTTGAATTTGCCCGGAATGGTACTGGATAGAATTTCCTTATCCTGCACCGCTTGCAGTTCTGGCGGCAGTGAAATTTTGATTCCAAGGGTCTTTTCCATCACTTCGAGAAACTTGGCTGGATGCGCGGTGCAGAGAAACACACCTTCTTCACCGGCCTGCAGCGAACGGTTGAGGGCGGCCCAGGCCAGCGCACTGTGAGGATCCGCCAGGTAACCGCGTTGCCACAGGCTGCGTATCGCCGAGCGGGTTTCATCATCATCGAGCGGAAATGAAGAGAGAAGGCGCTCCAGCGGCAAGCCATGGCGCCAGTCCAGCTCCAGGATCCGCGGAAAATTGTTCGGACTGGCAATGTCCATGGCGTTGGTGATGGTGGCCACCGTGACGCGAGGATCCCAGTGACCCGAAGCCAGGAAACGGGGTACCGTGTCGTTGGCATTGGTGGCGGCGATTATCCGCTTGTAAGGCAAACCGATGGCCTGGGCCATGAGCCCGGCGGTCACGTTGCCGAAATTGCCGCTGGGCACGCTGAACACCAGGTTTTCCACCTGCATTGCGCCCTTCGCAGCTTCGAAGTAGTAGCAGACCTGGGCCAGCAAACGCGCAATGTTGATGGAGTTGGCCGAATTGAGCCCCAGGCCACGTTTCAGCTCTTCATCATCAAATGCCTGCTTGACCAGGCTTTGGCAGGTATCGAAATCGCCTTCAACCGCCACGGTGTGGACATTTCCGCCGAGGGTGCAGAATAACTTCTCCTGCAAGGGCGAGATTCGTCCCCTGGGATAAAGCACCACGACCTCGATGCCGGGCTGGCCATGGTAGGCTTGGGCCACCGCGGCGCCGGTATCACCCGAGGTGGCGGTAAGGATGGTCATCGGCCCGCCTGCATGAAACTCGGCCAGGCAGCGGGCCATGAAGCGCGCACCGAAATCCTTGAACGCCAGCGAGGGGCCATGAAACAACTCAAGCGCCCGCTCCCTGTCATCCAGGGTAGTGAGCCGGACGGGAAAGTCGAACGCCGAGGCGACCATGGCAGACATGGTTTTTTCGGCAACCTCACCCTGGGTCAGGTGCTGCAGGATTGCCGCGCTGCGCGGCACGAAGTCCAGTTCGAGCAGCCCCGGAATATCGTCCATGGATTCGAAATGGCGCGGAAAGTACAAGCCCTGGTCGCGACCCAGCCCGGTCAGCACCGCGCGGCGAAAACTGACTCGTTCCTGCGGATGCTTGATGTTGATCAGGTCCATCGATGTTTGTGGCTGTCGGAGGCCGCTTACCGGGTTGTTTGGTTGATACTGCGCGCGCCGCCAAGATCAGCGCGGCAAATGTGGACAAAGCCGCTGGCGTTTTTCTGGTAGTGCGCGGCCAGCCAATCCGCCGCCGTTTCCGCCAGTTGCGGTTCATCGACCACGGCAAAGACGGTGGGCCCGGAACCGGAAATGCCTATGGCCAAAACGCCCGCCTCGGTCAATTCCTCGCGGGCGCGGTCAAAACCCGGCAGCAGGTGACGACGGTACGGCTCGGCAATCAGGTCGACCAGTGAGGCTGCCGCCAGGCCGGTTTTTCCCGTGTACAGCGCATAAACGAACTGTGCGAACTGGGCGCCGTGCTGAACCGCGACGGCCCGGAGCAGCTTATCCGGCAGGACGGCCCGGGCTTCGCGCGTGACCAGCTCGGTACCCGGCCAGCAGACCACCACCTGCCAGCGCGCTGGCCAGGGCAACGCATACTCGGACTGACCGCCCGGCGGGCACAGCCGCAAGCCACCGTAAAGGCACGGGGCGATGTTGTCGAGGTGGATTTCGCCGCTGACCCCGCCCTCGACCTGGGCCATCAGGCGAAACAGTTCACGCGATGCCAGTGGGTGGTCGTGCCAGCGATTCAGCGCTTCGAGCGTGGCGACTACCGAGCTGGCGCTGGAACCCAGCCCGCTGCCGATGGGCAGGCGCTTGTCCAGCGCGAGGCGCAGGGGGCTGATCCCCATGCCGCGTTGCTGCAGGACTCGCTGATACAGGCGGCAGCACTGCAGCACGATGTTGTCCTCCGTGTCCCTTGGCAGCCTGTCGGCGAATGGCCCGCCGAGACTGAGTTTCCAGTCGTCCTGTGCGCCGGGTTGAACCTGCACGGTATCACCCAGCAGAGTTCCATCCACCGGGGCCAGGGCCAGGCCGAGCGCGTCAAAACCCACCGATACGTTACCAATCGAGGCGGGCGCAAACACGGTCAGCGGTTCCGTGCGTGCCACGCTGAGCGTCCCGGGGGCGGTTCCCGGCCTCATGCGCCCGGATCCAGCGGGCGCCAGACGGTGCGCAGCAAATCGGCGAACACGCCGGCAGCAGTCACTTGCGCGCCCGCGCCATAACCGCGCAATACCATCGGAATGGGCTGATAGTATCGGGTGTGCAATACCAGCGCGTTCTCGCCATCGCGGATGGCGCCGAGCGGTTTGTCGCGCGGCACTGCTTCAACCGCAACGCGGCAATGTCCACCGGCGATGCGCGCAACGTAGCGCAAGACTTTTTGCTGTTTGTTCGCCTGGCCTACTTTCTCCGCCATGGCCGCATCCAGCGACTGCAGGGCCGCGATGAGATTGGACTTGTCCAGGCCGGCTATGGCTTCCATCGGCACCGCTGGTTCGACTTCGACGTCAGCCAGCTCCAGCTCCAGGCCCACTTCGCGCGCGATGATCAGCAGCTTGCGCGCCACGTCCATGCCGGACAGATCGTCGCGCGGATCCGGCTCGGTGTAACCCAGCTCCATTGCCCTGGCCACCGCCGCGGACATGGCCATGCCGTCTTCCAGGAGGCCGAATATCATCGACAGGGATCCGGACAGGATGCCGTCGAAGCTGATGAGCTCATCGCCCGAGCGGATCAGGGCCTGCAGGGTGTCGATCACCGGCAAGCCGGCGCCGACATTGGTCTCATACAGGAATTTGCGCAAATTGCGGTTGGCCGCCTGGCGCAAAGCGCGGTAATAAGCCATCGAGGCCGTGTTGCCCTTCTTGTTCGCCGCCACCACGTTGAAGCCGGATTCCAGGAACCGGACATACTCTGCCGCCAGCGCCGCATCGGTGCTGCAATCGACGATGGTCGGATTGAGCAGGCCCAGGCGATCACGAATGGCGATCACGTCAGCCACGCTCCAGGCCCGGCCTTTACTGTCCAGCAGCGCGGCCCAGTGGTCCAGGTCGATTACGTCTTCGGCCACACAGAGTTTGCTGCTGTTCGCGATGGCGCGCACGCGCAGCTCGGTGTCGTGTTTCATCAGGCTGTCGGCCTGGCGCTGAAACTGCCGCAGCAACTCGCCGCCGACATTGCCGCAGCCCAGCAGGATCACGTCGACGTGATTGCCGTGGCTGAAAAAAGCCGTGTGGCAGGCACGGGTGGCCGACTGGGCGTCCTCGCCGTTGACCACCACCGCGATGGCGCACTCGGTGGAACCCTGGGCAATGACCTCGACATTGACCCCGGCGGAGGAAATCGCCATGAGGAAGCGCGCGGCGATGCCGCGATAATGTTTCATGCCCTCCCCGACCAGCGAAATTACCGCCCGCTTGCCCTGCACGGTTATGTCGCCGATCAGGCCGTGCAGGCGTTCGAAGTGAAACTCCTCTTCCAGCGCCTTGCGGGCATTTTCCGCTTCCGCCTGGCGCACGCACAGGGTAATGCTGTACTCGGATGAGGACTGCACGATCAGCAGGATGGAGATGGACCTGCTGGCCAGCGCATCCATCACGCGGCGCGCAATGCCGACGCGGCCGCGCAGACCACCGCCCTGCAGCGTGATGGAGGCGACCTGTTCCAGGTGGGAAATGCCGCGCACCACGTGCCTGCGCTGCGCCTCGCGATGGATCAGGGTGCCGGGGCCGTCCGGGTCGTAGGTATTGCGAATTTCGCAGAGGATGCCCTTGGCAGCCAGCGGCGTCAGCGCCTTGGCCGAGATCACCTTGGCGCCAAAATAGCTCAGCTCCATGGCTTCTTCGTAGCTGACTTCATCGAGACAACGGGCATTGGACACGATGCGCGGGTCGGCGGTGAAAAAGCCGTCCACGTCCTTCCATATCTGGCAACGTCCGGCCCCGGCGGCGGCGGCTATGGCGGCGGCGGAATAATCCGTGCCATTGCGCCCCAGCAACTGGACTTCTCCGTTCGCATTGCGGCCATAAAAACCCGGCAGGACCAGCACCCTGTGGCCTTCCGCCAACCGCGCCTTGAGCAGGGGCGCGGCCGCTTCGATATCCACCAGCGAATCCAGCCAGTCATCATTGGCCAGCGGCAGGACATCGGCGTCGGACCAGGCCGCATCCACGCCGCGCTGCTGCAGGAAATCCACCATCAGGCGGCTGCAGAAACCTTCCCCGGTCGCCAGCATGAGGGCGCGGATACGATCAGGGCATTGTCCCAGCATGCGCACGCCTTCGATGCGCCGAGCCAGCAGTTCGGTCTGCTCCTCGAGGAAAGCAGCCCCCAGCGGCGCCTGCATGCCGGCTTTCGCCATGTCGTCAACAATTTTACGTTCGCGCGCCAGCGCTTCGCCGATCTCGGCCTGGCCACTTTCGCCGAGCGCTGCCCGGTCGATGGCCGCCACCAGCAGATCGGTCACCCCCTTGACCGCTGACAGGACCACGATCAGCTGGCCGTCACCGCCATGCTTCCGGATAACGTCCGCGCTGGCGCTAAAGCCGGCAAAGTCGGCCAGCGAAGTGCCGCCGAACTTCTGCACTAATAATGATCCTTCTGGCAATGACTTGTCTGCGCTCACGGCACTTTCACCCCGGCGTAGGCGTCATGGTGCACCGAACGCATCGCCCGGCCCGAGGGATCATTCATTTCCTGCAGGGACTTGTCCCACAAAATGGCTTCCGGCGTACTGCAGGCCACGGTCGGGCCGCCGGGCACGGTCTGGGCCGCCGAGGCAAGGGGAAAATGCTGCTCAAAGATGCCGCGAAAATAATAAGCTTCCTTGGACACTGGCGTGTTGAACGGGAAGCGGCCGGCTGCGCGGCCCATGTCGGCGTCGCTGACATGCGCCTGCGCATGGTCCTTCACCGCATCGATCCAGCCATAACCCACGCCATCGGAGAACTGCTCCTTCTGACGCCAGGCGATCTCCGCCGGCAGCATGTCGCAGAACGCCTCGCGCAGGATGTGTTTCTCGATCTTGCCAGGCCCGGTCATCTTATCGGCCGGGTTGATGCTCATGGCCACGTCAAGGAAGCGGGTGTCGAGGAAAGGCACGCGGGCTTCGACACCCCAGGCGGCCATGGCCTTGTTGGCACGCAGGCAGTCGTAGCTGTGCAGGCGGGACAATTTACGCACCGTTTCCTCGTGGAAAGCCTGCGGATTGGGCGCCTTGTGAAAATACAGGTAGCCGCCAAAAATCTCGTCCGCGCCTTCGCCGGAAAGGACCATCTTGATGCCCATGGCGTGGATCTTCCGGGCCATAAGGTACATCGGCGTCGCCGCACGGATACTGGTCACGTCGTAGGTTTCCAGGTGATAGATCACCTCGTCCAGCGCATCCAGGCCCTCCTGGATGGTGAAGGTAAAGCCGTGGTGCACCGTGCCGATATGGTCCGCGGCTTTGCGCGCAGCCACGAGGTCGGGTGAGTTTTCCAGCCCGATGGCGAAAGAGTGCAGGCGCGGCCACCAGGCCGGGCTGCGCTCCTGATCTTCCACCCGCATGGCGGCATGACGCGCTGCCAATGCAGCGGTAATCGATGAATCCAGCCCGCCGGACAGGAGAACGCCGTAGGGCACGTCGGTCATCAGGTGGCTCTTGACCGCGTCGTCCAGCCCGGCGCGCAAGGCCGCCTTGTCGGTGACGGCGTCGGCCACATTCTCAAAGCTTTCCCAGTCACGGTGGTACCAGCGCTGCGGTTCCGCCTGGCCGCTGGTCCACAAGTGACCCGGCGGAAATTCATGCACCTGGTTGCACACGTCCATCAGGGCTTTCATTTCCGACGCGACAAACAGCTGGCCGTGCTGGTCATGTCCGTAGTACAGGGGAATGATGCCGATCGGGTCGCGGGCGATCATCCAGAAATCCCTGGCTTCGTCATACAGACAAAAGGCAAACATGCCGCGCAACTGGTCAAGAAAATCGGCACCATGCTCAAGGTAGAGCGGCAGCATGACTTCGCAATCGGATTCGGTGCGAAAAGCGTAGGAATGCTTCAGCGCGTGGCGAATCTCCTGGTGATTGTAAATCTCGCCATTGACCGCCAGCGCCTGCTTGCCATCCGGGCTGAGCAGCGGCTGGGCGCCGGTATTGACGTCGACGATGGCCAGGCGTTCATGGACCAGCACCGCCCTGGCGGAAGTATAGCTGCCACTCCAGTCCGGCCCGCGGTGCCGCAGCAGGCGGGATTGCTGCAAAGCCATTTTGCGGACGGACGATACGTCCTGGCGTAGCTCCAATACGCCGAAAATCGAGCACATGGGGCGTCCTCGTATCCTTATCGGGTTATCTGGGAGGTGGACTCTCTTGGGGAGCCTCTGCTGTATCAGCACCTCGGCATCACTCCGGCGGGTGGTTGCCGCGCGCGACAACCACCAGACCGAACGTTCAATATTAAGGGCTTAAGCGCGCTGAGCCAAGCGCTTCAGGCAAAAATATGCGCCATTTAAATGACTTATCACAGGACGGGGCCAGATTGCCAGGAGGATACTGGCTGATCGTGGAGGTGAGTGTATGAAATGGAATGCTCTGAATTGGCTCCTGGCGGGCATGCTGGCGTTACTGCCCACCGCCTGTGGCAATGGAGAAACGGCAGGCGCTATTCCATCCGGGCAGGCCGCCGCGCAGGAGGCCAGCATGGATCCCTGCGCTTTGCTCACCAGCGAAGAAATCGAAGCCGCTCTCGGCTGGAAGGTTGACACAGCGGAAAGCAAGTCCTATGGCGCCACCGGAACATGCACCTATGCGAGCGCGACCCCTTATTCGTCAGCAGGTTTACAGCAACTTTCGGTTGTCGTTGGTTACGGAGCGCCGGACCTGGGCAGTTCGGACGCCATGGCTGCATGGCGCCTGGAACAGTATTCAGGGGATGCCTATAAAGATCTGGATCCGCTGGTATTGCCGGTGGAAGGACTGGGGGTGCCAGCCATCCAGAATGGCTTTGAAGGGATGTTCGGGATCGAGATGCTGGTGGATGGCAAGTTGCTGACACTCAGCCTGTTCGAGACCCTTGAGCCGGCACGGACCTTGGCCGAAAAAGCGCTTGCGCGAATGGAATAGGCAGTGAACAGCTGGTGGTTGCGCGCTGCAGTTAGCGGGGTGCTCGCACCCTCGACCCGCTCGCGCCTGATGCGCAGAGCGATCGTCTTGCTCCTGTTCGCCCTGCCAACCCCGGTACACGCCCTCAGCGGTGCGGCCGACGCCATGGTCGATATCGTCATCCAGGCGGTCGACCCCGGTCTCGCTCCCGCCAAACCCATGATCGTGTGCATGGCGGATGGGGCCAGCCTCAATGATTGCGCCCAGAAACAGTTAAGTGCCTTTTCCGGCGAAGCCAAGCAGGAAGCCGCGAAGCAGCTTCCGTTCGATCCGCACGACAGCCGCATCCAGGAGATATTCGACATCTTCAACCTCGTGCAGAAGAACGACTGGCTCGGCGTGATCGACCGGGCCGGCAGCGTTGCCGCGAAAACGATGGTCTGTGCGCTCCTGCCGCCGGGCGTTAAAACGGTCGGCTGCCCCGTCACGGGCTACGTCATCGACCACCAGAAGCAGGTGCTGGGGGCAGGATATGCGGCCCTGGTCAAGCCAGACTGGCCGGGACTGGCGAAAATCCTGCTCTTGGCCTTCAGTCCGGACGTGGTCTGCACCCTGTTGCCCAGCGAGCAGTTCGGCTCCCTGGGCGCACTCAAGGACATCGGCTGCAGCCTCATCGGTGAACTCCTCACCGCGGCCAGCGATTTTGCCAAGAGTGTCGTGGCGTTGGGCGAGCAGGGCGCCGATGCCCTTGAAGAAGCGTTTCTTGGCGATGACAGCCACATGCCCTATGACAAGTATTTTGCCCTGTACTGGGAACCCTGGTATCACTACGGCACCTGGCTGTGTGTCAGCCAGAACTGCGCCGGACTCGGCGATCTCAATGCCTCCATCAAGGGCCCCTGCGTCGATTATTTCGATTCCCACGACCAGTACCGGAGTACGGCCAGGAAGACCTGCGGTAACTTTGTCGCGAAGTTCGACTCGCGGGTCAAGGAATTTGCCGCGCGCATGAAAGTCGAAGCCGAGATTCACGTCGATACGCTGTGGCCGGTCGCGCAGACCCTGGCCGTTTCGGACTACGTGAAAAACCAGTCACAGCCAAAGGTGTTTTTCCAGCTCAACTGCGAGACCCGGTTGATCAAGAAATTCCCTTTTGCTGAACCCAATGAATACGCCTGTGAGGTCATTAAGAGCTCTTTCAAAAAGAATCTACTTTTGAAGCCGCTGGCAGAACAAATCTACACCCTGTGCCTGGCGAACATGGACAAACAGTGGCCTTCGCCAACCGCCTGGAGCGCCGCCTGCGCACCGGCTGCGGACAGGTTCCAGGTTCTGTTCCAGCAGGAAAAGGACTATCTCGGCAAGCGTCTCGGCGAACTGGTGCTGGGTGGCTGCCTGATACCCGGCGGAAACACCGGGACGGACTCCATCCACTTGGAATGCACCAATTACCCAATCTACCAGGCCTGCCTGTCCATCCTCAGCCACGGCGCCGAGCAGCAGCACTGCGCACTCAACCGGGTCGCCGCGGACCAGAAAGTGATAAACACCCTGATGGCGCAGCTCGGCACCAGGCGCTGCCAGGTTTCCGGGTCGGAAATCGTCTGTCGCCGGCCATGGAAAGTCGCTAACTGCAAAGCCATGCTCGCCCAGGTGCTCGGTAGTTCGGCCCCATTGAGCCAGGTGCAGTGCAGGAGCGACAGCATGGCGGTGGCTGCTTTCATTATGGCGGCCAAGCAGGCCGAGGAGACCCTGTGGGTACTGAACGGAGGAAAGAAAGAGGAGCGCGAATCACCGGGTTCCCAAGGTGGAAGACTTGAAGCGCCGACGGCCATGGGCGGCAGGCTGTGCAAATTGACCTGGGACCCGCTGGCCATCGACTGCAGGTCAAAAGCGCCGTTCCAGGCGCACCCCGAAATCACCCTGCCCGCCTGCCCGCCGGATCCCAATCAGGATGGCGCGGACACCCCCTGTCTCGTACCACGACTGTACAAAAGCGACTCTGATAGCCTGCCGGGACAAGTGTTCGAGGGTCAGTTGGTGCTCCCAGGCGGGGCAGCGGCAAACCAAGGCATCAGGGAAACGGGCCGAGCCGCACCCAACGCGGCGGTAGCAAACAGGGGCGCTACGGAAATCGGCCGGATGGCACCACCCGCTGGTGTTTTTGAGCCGCCCTTCAGCGACGGCAAACGGGTTGATATCTGTTTGAACTGGGGTAGCGGTTGCGGCCAAGTCGCGGCGGATGCGTTTTGCCAGAAAGAGGGTTTTGCCAAGGCAGCGGAATTCACGGTTGCGGAAGACATTGGCGCCGAATCGCCGACCCTGGTGATGGGCGACGGAAAATTGTGTTCAGAGGCATACTGCGACGGATTCGCGATGATCCGCTGTGCGCATTGAGGTAAACGTTGAAGGCTGATCGACGCGAGACAGGAGCATGAGCATGAGCAGTGTTATACGCAGTTTGATGCTGGCCCTGCCGCTGGGCATGTTGACAGTACAGGTTCAGGCGCAGGTGACCTCCTCCCGGGTTATGTCGAAACCCGGTAATGTGATCGAAGCGGAATCCTTGCTCAGCCAGGCCAAGGTCAGCGCCGGCGAGCTCACCGTGCAGAACATGAGCGGGTTCGGCTCACAGTGGGGTCAGGGCAGCCAATTGTTCTGGCATGTGCCCGCTCCGGTTGACACGCTGATGAGGAGCGGGCCCAGCCTGACTCTTCCCCTCCAGGTTGCGGCAGATGGCAGCTACGACACCACGCTGTATTTTACGGCAGCGCCCGACTTTGGCAACGTTCGCGTATTCATTGCAGGCAAAGAAGCCGGTAACTATGTGGGCTATGCAACGGGCGTTAGCCTTCGACCATTCCCCCTCGGGCAGCAAATCCTCACCTCAGGCTCGAACCAATTGGTCCTGACTGTATTTGGAAAGGAACAGGCATCAACAAACTACCTGGTGGGAATTGACCGCATAGAAGTTGTGCCTGCGATAGCAGCGTCGCCGGCAACACAAGGCCGTGGCGCCAGCTCGTCAGCCAGCACCCGGTCCAGGGCCACACTGACACAATCAGTGGTAGCTTCTGCCACATTGCAAGACTCGGCAAGCGCACCCGGCGGAGGACCTGCCAGCGGCGGTGCCAAGTCACCAGGCCCGGATTGCAACTCGACCTGTTTGGGCAACGTGGCAACCGTCTACCGCAAGGATGATGGAGGCAACTGCCAGGCCTGGTTTCGCTTCGCCTGCACTCCTTACGACTGTGACGAGGCAGCCGGCTTGTGCCGGCAGTTATGCCAATCGGACATGGACTGTGCCCAGGGCAGTCAGTGCGACACATCGACGGGAATGTGTGCGATGGTTTCAGCCAGGTGCGCGGACGCATCCACTGTAAAAATGCCCAATGGCCAAACACAATCCTGTCTTCCCTACAAATGTCTTGGCGGTTCCTGCCGCAACGTTTGCGTAAGCAACGGCGACTGCGGGTCCGGATACATGTGCAACTCGAGTGCGGGTGCTTGCGTAAAATCTTCCAATTGATATGGCGAGTGAAGAGGTGAGCGGAAAAATGACTACACGAGCGGATGCCACAACAAAGTTCTCACGCTTGCTTGCGGGCGCACTGTTCAGTGCATATTTCGCAACCGCTGGTGCGGTCGAAACCCAGATTCATTACCCGAGTGATGGTCAACATCGCATTGACCTCTGCCTGCATTGGGGCATGGAGTGCGCTGGGGAAGCCGCGGATGTGTACTGTAAGTCCCTGGGGTTTGACCGGGTGACTCGGTGGGAACCGGACCCGGATGTCGGCGCCGAATCGCCCACCGTCGTCATCGGCACCGGCCAGATCTGCGACGAAGCGCACTGCGACAGTTTTGCCAGTGTTACCTGTGTGCGCGAAGATGATTGGACCAAGTCGACGGGCAATGGCGGGTTGTTGGTCGTCCTGGTGCGGACAGACACAACCGAGTCACCGCTAGGAGCGCTGGCGATCGCGGTTCGCGAAACCGATGTGAGCCAGACGGTAGCCTGCGTGCTGGACAAGAACTGGTCTTGCCTGCTGCACGCAAACCCTGGCAAATACCGGTTGTATATCGAAAACTACAATAATGCGTCACAGCTGAGCCCTCACCCGGGAGTTCCGGTGGAGGTGTATCCCGGACCGGACGGCACTTATTGGGAGTTCTCGACCAACTGAAAAATGCGTCGAGTTCCCCGACTACCTCGGGACGTCCGCCAGGTGCCGCGGACGGCACAGGCAGTCAGCGCATGCTCCGCTGCAGTCTTTCCAACGCTTCGCGCCCCGGATTGAGCTCCTCGAAGGCAAACTCCTTAAGGGGTCTTTTGGCCGTGCCGGCAATGGCATGCATTTCGGGCCAGTGCTCATCGATAAATAGCAAACCGGTGGGGATTTCACCCCTGTCGCGGTGTTTTTCAATATAACGCAAGGCCGAGCTGCGCTTGGTGGGGTCGAAGTCTGCATCGGCTTTTTTCAACACGATGTGGGAGCCGTCGTGCAGCTGCACACTGACCACTTCGCCTGCCGCGTACTGTGTGGTGATTTCGCTGGCCAGCGGCACATAGTCGGTGGCGGTGGCCTCATGCTTGTGCTCGCGAGTATAGGCGTAGCTTTTGGTGGAGCCGACGTGGTCGTTGAAGGTGACGCAGGGCGAAATGACATCCAACAAAGCGCAACCGGGATGGGCGATGCCGGCCTTGATCAGGGCGACCAGTTGATCGCGGTCACCGGAAAAACTGCGACCGACAAAGCTGGCGCCCATGGCAATCGCCGTGGCCACCGGGTTGATGCTTTGCATCTGGTTGGCCGCGCCCTTCCTGGCCGTGCTGCCGGGATCGGCGGAAGCGGAGAATTGCCCCTTGGTCAGGCCATAGACACCGTTGTTCTCGATCAGGTAGAGCATGTTGAGGTTGCGGCGGATGGCGTGGCCGAACTGGCCGAAGCCGATCGACAGGGAGTCGCCGTCGCCGGAAACCCCGATGCAGATCAGGTCGCGGTTGCCTGCGTGGGCGCCGGTGGCTACCGAGGGCATGCGGCCATGGACCGAGTTGAAGCCGTGCGCACCGCTGACGAAATACGCCGGTGTTTTCGACGAACAGCCGATGCCGGACAGCTTGACCAGCTTTTCCGGGGCAATGGCCAGCTCCCACAAGGCCTGCACCAGCGCCGCGGTGATGGAATCGTGCCCGCAACCGGCGCACAGGGTGGACAGGCTGCCTTCGTAATCCCGCTGCAACAGGCCCAGTGCATTGCGCTTCTGGCCGGGCAGGTTGATTTTCGGCTTGGCGATGTACGTCATGCAGCGACCTCGGATGCCAAATGTTGGCTGATGCCGTCCACGACGCAGGCGGCGGGAATCGGCAGGCCGTTGAAATGCAGGATGGAGACCAGCTTGTCGGCCACGTTATTGGTTTCCAGCTTGAGCAGGGATTTCATCTGCCCATCGCGGTTCTGCTCCACCACGAATACCGTGTCGTGCTGGTGCAGGAAGTCGAGCACTTCCGCGCCGAATGGAAAACCCCGCAAACGCAGGTAATTGGTGGGGATGCCCTGCGCCATCAGTTTGTCCCGCGCCTCGACGACCGCCCCATCAGAGCTGCCATAGGCCACAATACCCAGCCTGGTGGGCTTTTTTGCACGGCTGATGACAGCCGGCGGAACCAACTTTTTCGCCGTATCCCACTTGACCAGCAAACGCTCCATGACCTCCTGGTATTCCACCGCGTCTTCGGTGTAAACGCCCTTGCTGTTGTGGCCGGAGCCGCGCACAAAATAAGCGCCCCTGGGGTCTTCACCCGGCAGGGTGCGGTAGGTGATGCCATCACCATCCGTATCGGTATAGCGCACAAACTTTTCCATCTTGTCCAGGTCGGCCGGGCCCAGCACCTTGCCGCGATCCGGCCGGTAACTGTTGTCCCAGCTGAGCTCCGGCACCCTCCAGTCATTCATGCCGATATCAAGATCGGACAGCAGGAATACCGGGGTTTGCAGGCGCTCGGCCAGGTCGAAGGCCTTGACCGACAAGTCGAAACACTCCGCCGGATTGGCCGGGAACAGCATGGGGTGGCGCGTGTCGCCGTGCGAGGCATAGGCGCACAACATCACGTCGCACTGTTGTGTGCGGGTTGGCATGCCGGTGGACGGGCCGACCCGCTGGATATCGACAAATACCGAGGGAATCTCGGCGTAGTAGGCAAAACCGATGAATTCACTCATCAGCGAGATGCCCGGTCCGGAGGTGGGTGTAAAGGCGCGCGCGCCGACCCAGTTGGCGCCCAGTACGATTCCGGCGGCGGCCAGTTCATCTTCGGCCTGCACGATACAATACCGCTTCTCACCCGTTTCCGGGTCGTGGCGGAACACCTCGCAATAATGGGTGAATGCATCCATGACCGATGTGGACGGGGTGATCGGGTACCAGGCCCCCACGGTCGCACCGGCATAAACGCAACCGAGTCCAATCGCCGCATTGCCGTCGATCAGGATCTGGCCCGCATTGCCGTTCATGGCTTCGGCACGCACCGGCAGCGGGCAGGTGAAATTCTCCCTGGCGTAGTCGTAGCCCAGCATGATGGCTTGCAGGTTGCCTTCCACCAGCTTGGGCTTGGCGGCGAAACTTTCTTCCAGCAGGGTGCGTACGATGTCGAGATCGATGTCCAGCAAGGCCGCCACCGCGCCGACGTAAGCGACATTCTTCATCAGGATGCGCAGGCGCGCCACGCTGAAATGCTCGTTGCACAATTTCGACAGAGGCACGCCGAGGACGGTGATGTCATCCCGCTTCAGGTCGCGCTCGCGCGGCCAGGTCGAGTCGTACACCAGGAAACCGCCAGGGCTGACTTCAGCCAGGTCCTTCTTGTAGGTCTGGGCGTTCATCGCCACCATGATGTCGACGCGGCCGGCGCGCGACATGTAGCCGTCGCGGTTGGCGCGGATTTCATACCAGGTGGGCAGCCCCTGGATATTGGACGGAAACATGTTCTTGCCGGCGACCGGGATGCCCATGCGGAAAAGGGCTTTCATCAGCATGCCGTTGGCGCTGGCTGAGCCTGTTCCATTCACCGTGGCGATTTTCAGAACAAAGTCGTTTACCCGGCTTTGCGTTGCTGACATGGGCTCTCACCGCTGCTGTGGCCGCCGTAATCGGCGGCCATGGGAAATTCCAGGAAGGACTTTTGCATATCCCAGGCTGCCGTGGGGCAGCGCTCGGCACAGAGGCCACAGTGTATACAGAAGTTTTCATCTTTAACCATGACGCGGCCGGTCTGCTTGAGCGCGTCAGAAACAAACAGGGGTTGCCCGGCTTCGAGTCGCGGGGCTTTCAGGCGCTGGACCAGGTCTTCTTTTTCGCCGTTAACCGTGATCGTCAGGCACTGGGTCGGGCAGATGTCCAGGCAGGCATCGCATTCGATGCACAGCGAATCGAAGAACACCGTCTGGATATCGCAATTCAGGCAGCGCTCGACTTCGCGGGCTGCCTGTTCCGCATCAAAACCAAGCTCCACTTCGCGTCCCAGTTCCTCGAAGCGGGCCAGCAGCGGCACATGCATCATCTTGCGGCGTGCGGCCGGATCGAAATCGTTGGAATAACTCCACTCATGCATGCCCATCTTGCGGCTGCCAAGGTTGAGTAAATCAGGCAGACGGTCGCTCAATGACTCGCCCTGGCAGTGCTGGTGGATGGAAATGGCCGCCTGGTGACCCTGCTCCACCGCCCAGATGATGTTTTTGGGGCCGAAAGCGGAGTCGCCGCCGAAGAACACGCCCTTGCGGGTGGATTCAAACGTCACCTTGTCGACAACAGGTTCTTCCCATTTATTGAGTTCGATGCCGAGGTCGCGCTCGATCCAGGGAAACGCGTTCTCCTGGCCGATGGCCAGCACCACGTCGTCGCAGGGGATGAAGGTTTCACCGGTGATCTTCTCACTGGTGATCCGGCCGTTCTCGATCACGTATTCCATCAGTTCGAAGGTCATCCCCTTGAGCTTGCCGTTCTCGACCACGAACTCCCGGGGCGAGTGATTGACGATGATTTCGACGTTTTCCTCTTCCGCGTCTTCAAGCTCCCAGGCGGAGGCCTTGAAGAATTCGCGCGGCTTGCGCGCCATGACCTTGACGCTTTTCGCGCCCAGCCGCAGCGAGGTGCGGCAACAGTCCATGGCGGTATTGCCAACACCGATGATCAGCACGTTCGCGCCAATGGAATCGATGTGGCCAAAAGCCACCGATTCCAGCCAGTCGATGCCGATGTAGATGTTTTCCGTGTCATAGCGGCCGGGCAGTTTCAGTTCCTTGCCACGCGGCGCGCCGGTGCCCACGAATACCGCATCGAAGCCTTCATCGAGCAGGGCTTTGAGGCTTTCCACGCGGTGGTTGTAGTGCACTTCGACGCCCATGTCGACGACGTAGCCGATCTCCTCCTGCAATACCTCGACCGGCAAGCGGAAGGAGGGGATGTTGTAACGCATCAGTCCGCCGGCCACAGCCTGTGCTTCGAAAATCGTGCACTGGTAGCCCAGCGGCATCAGGTCATTGGCGACCGTGAGCGAGGCGCAACCAGCGCCGACGAGGGCTACTTTCTTGCCGTTTTTCTTTTTGGGAGTAAGCGGCAGACGATCACGGATGTCATCCTTGTGATCGGCCGCAACGCGTTTGAGGCGGCAGATGGCAACGGGTTTCTCATCCATGCGGCCACGGCGGCAGGCGGGTTCGCAGGGACGGTCACAGACCCGGCCAAGAATGCCCGGAAACACGTTGCTTTCGCGGTTGACCATATAGGCGTCGGTGAAGCGGCCCTGGGCAATAAGGCGAATGTATTCAGGAACATCCGTGTGCGCGGGACAGCCCCACTGGCAGTCCACCACCTGGTGAAAATAATCCGGATTCGAAGTGTCCGTGCGTTCCATTGCCTGCCTGAATTCCGTCGAAGTAAAACTGTCTTTTTGCGTGAGGCGCAAGGATAACGTTTTTGCCCGTATGGTGCATCAAGATAAATGGGGTCACTCAGCTGCTTCACTATGAAGCGTACGAGTTGCCTACAGGGATGCAGGTGATGACCGCAACCTTCGCCGAAACCTGCGTCATGGCGAATTTCCTCAGCGCGGATGGGTACAATAGAGTATGTGCTGCTCGTTTCAGGCAAGTATTACCGATCGGACCGCTGATCCGACGGGGCTTACGCTCGAGGAGGCATCCTTGGCCATGCGCGGCCGAAGGATCTCCCCGCTCGAGCTCACGCAAGCTTACCTGGCCCGCATCGAGCGCCTGAATTCAAAAGTCAACGCTTACATCACGGTCACCGGCGACCGCGCACTCGAGCAGGCCCGAAGGCTGGAAGCGGAGCTGATGGCAGGAAGGTGGCGCGGGCCGCTGCATGGCATTCCCATCGCACTTAAGGACAACATTGACACGGCGGGAATCCGCACTACGGCGGCGAGCGCGATGCTCGCTGATCGGGTGCCTGCCGAGGACGCGGAAGTCCATCGCCGGCTGGAAGAGGCTGGCGCCGTATTGCTCGGCAAGCTAAACCTGCACGAGTTCGCCTACGGGGGCACTTCCTCGATCTCGCATTTCGGCCCGGTCCGCAACCCATGGAACCTGGATCATATTCCGGGGGGATCATCAGGCGGCTCGGCAGCAGCCGTCGCCGCCCGGCTCTGTTGCGCAGCGCTGGGCACTGACACGCTGGCTTCAATCCGGCTGCCGGCTGCCTACTGCGGCGTGGTGGGCCTGAAGGCGACGCACGGCCTGGCGAGCATCCGCGGCATCATTCCGGTCGCCGAGTCGCTGGATCATGTCGGTCCGTTGGCCCGCACCGTGGTAGATGCAGCGCTTGTCCTGCAGGCGATCGCCGGCTTTGATCCCCGGGATCCGATGAGCGTGTGCGCCGAGCTGCCGGTCTACGCGAGCGCGGTTCTGCACAGCCCTGCGGGCCTGCGCATCGGCATTCCGCGAACGCCGTACTACAACGACCTCCATGCCGACGTTGCGAGCGCGATCGAGGCGGCGCTGGGTGTGCTGGGCGATCTGACTGCCAGCGCGCGCGAGGTGACGCTGCCGGCGACGCCGGACTTCAGGGTCCTGCTTGCGGAGGGGTACGCGTACCACGAACGGTACCTCGGCGATGCTGCGAATCACGCCCGGTACGATCCGGTTACGCTGGCGCGGCTGCTGGCGGCCGGCGAGG
>DATDPS010000126.1:0-27510 GCA_035292625.1 Lysobacterales bacterium
AATCATCAGCAGTAGTGACAGGGATACCCATTGGCGATTTCTCTTCAATTGCCAGTGCTCCTATTCCCGACACTCGTCGCGCAATCGGGTTGGCCAGGTAAATGCCGCCCGGATCGACCTCTTCTGTGTTTAAGGCTACCAAGGCAGGCTGCGGATTATACCTTCCTTTTTAAAACTTTCCTGTCAGTTGCGGTATAGAATGGGCTTGCATCACAATCCCGTTTTGTAAAAACAACCTTGTTGGCTGGACGTCCCAGTTTTGCAGAAGGCAGATATTGGGCGCAATGTGTGAATGGCTGACTGGTTTGTGAAATTATAGGGTTATAAGCTCCGAAATGGCTTTAATGCTCAAGATCATTGGTGCGGTAAAGTCAATGTCTCAGATTGCAAACAAGGAACACGGCAAATGCTTGGGCAATTGAAGGCTATACCACCTGATCCGATCCTGGGCATCCTGGCGGCCTTTGCGCAGGATTCAAACCCGCTAAAAATCGATCTGGGCATCGGGGTCTACCGCGACGAGCATGGCCACACCCCCATGTTGCGATCCGTCATCGAGGCGGAAAAGCAGATGATTGCCCGGCAAAATACCAAGTCCTACCTCGGCCCCTCCGGGGTTCCAGGTTTCAACAGCGCCATGTCAAACCTGATCTTCGGAGAAGCCAGCGAAACACTGGCACAGGGGCGGATTCGCACGGTGCAAACGCCGGGCGGTACGGGCGCCCTGCGGCTGGCCGCGGAGCTGATCAAGGCGGCAAACCCCACTGCGCGAGTTTGGGCCAGTTCACCCACCTGGCCCAACCACCTGGCCATCTTTCCGGCACCGGGACTGGTCATGGAAAGCTATCCTTACTTTGACCCGGCCAGCAGCAGTCTGTGCTTTGACGACATGCTGGCCGCGTTGCGATTGAGAGGTCCGGGTGACACCGTGCTTTTTCACGCCTGCTGCCATAACCCATGCGGCGTGAGCCCCACACCAGCTCAGTGGGAAAGCATCTCTGAGGTCGCAGCCGAGCGTGGCTTCCTGCCACTTGTCGATTTTGCCTACCAGGGTTTCGAGCGCAGCATTGATGAAGATAACCTCGCCGTGCGCCTGTTTGCGCAGAAATGCCAGGAACTCATTGTCACCAGCTCCTGTTCGAAAAATTTCGCCGTCTACCGCGATCGTGTCGGGGCCATCTCGGTGGTGGCAGGCGATGCCCGCAAGGCGGCGGATATTGAAACCGTCATTCATGCCCTGACGCGCAGGAATTACTCAATGCCGCCTGCCCATGGTCCGGCCGTGATTGACATCCTGCTGCACTCGGCAGAATTGACGGCGCTTTGGCGTACTGAAGTTCAAGCCATGTGCCGGCGCATCAATGGCCTGCGCGACGAATTGGTACAAAAAATCCGTGCGCGCGGCATCAACCGCGAATTTTCATTTCTGCAGCGCCAGACGGGCATGTTTTCTTTCCTGGGACTGAACGTGGAGCAGGTACGCCGGCTGCGCCAGGAATTTTCCATCTACACGGTGGATTCGGCACGCGTTAACATCGCTTCGTTCAATGCAGGCAATATCGACTATTTTGTCGCGGCCCTGGCCAAAGTACTGGAAGACCCAGGTTGCTGACGCGGACTCCCTGTTCCATCGATTTTCCCGGCTACCTGATATAGCCCAGTTTCTCGAGCGTAATCAGAATGCGGTGCGCCGCAAGATCAGGGGTCAGTTCGGCCGTATTGATAACGACCTCCGCGTTTTCAGGTACCTCGTAAGGATCATCTATTCCCGTGAAACCCTTCAGCAGGCCAGCACGAGCTTTGGCGTATAACCCTTTCCGGTCTCTTGCTTCGCACGTCTCAATCGGTGTTGCCACGTAAATCTCGATAAAACCACCCAGCCGGGAAATCATCTCGCGCACCTGGCGACGGGTCGCAGCATAAGGCGCGATCGGCGCACAAATCGCGACGCCGCCATTCTTGGTGATTTCACTGGCGACAAACCCGATCCGCAGAATATTGAGATCGCGGTGCTCCTTGGAAAAACTCAGTTCGCTGGACAGGTTCTTGCGCACGATATCGCCATCGAGCAGCGTCACCGGCCGTGATCCGTCCTCCAGCAACTTGACCATCAACGCATTGGCCACCGTTGATTTTCCAGAACCGGAAAGGCCGGTGAAAAACAGGGTGAAGCCCTGCTCATGCCGGGGTGGGTGTGCACGGCGCAACTCTTCCACCACTTTCGGGTATGAAAACCATTCGGGGATTTCCAGGCCTTCCTGCAAACGGCGGCGGAATTCGGTGCCTGATAAATTCAGCACAACGTCACCCGGTTCTGTTTCATCATCGGCCAGGTACTCGGCCTTGTTTTCGACATAAACCATGTTCTTGAACGGCACCAGGGTAATATCGAGTTCTTGCTCATGTTGGCGGTACAAGTCCTGGGCGTCGTAAGGGCCATAAAAAGGCTTACCCGAGCGATCGTTGCCGGGCCCGGCATGATCCCGGCCGACAATGAAGTGCGTGCAACCATAGTTCTTGCGAATGATGGCGTGCCACAGGGCTTCCCGCGGGCCGGCCATGCGCATGGCCAGGTTGAGCAAACTCAGTTGGGTAGTTTGTTCCGGGTACTGCTCGAGCACGTGCTCATAGCAACGCACCCGGGTGAAATGGTCAATATCACCCGGCTTGGTCATGCCTACCACCGGATGAATCAGCAAGTTGGCTTCTGCCTCACGCGCGGCGCGAAAGGTCAGCTCCTGGTGTGCACGGTGCAGGGGGTTGCGGGTCTGGAACGCAACGATCTTGCGCCAACCCATCTTGCGGAAACGGCCGCGCAACTCGGACGGTGTGTCGCGCAGCAGTTTGTAATCATAATAGGTTGGGGGTTCCACACCGCGAACGCGGCCGCCCAGGTAAACGGAGTGGGCGATGTTCAGCAGATAATTAACGCCTGGATGCAAGTCGTCCGTGGTGCCGAATACACTTTGCGCTTCGTGCTGTTTGTCGGGAGTCCAGATGTCCTCGACTTCCATGGCCGCCAGCAGTACGCCTTCGTGATCGCGCAGGGCGATTCGGTCACCGGGCTTCAGCTTGGCTGCAAACTGTTCTGTCACATCCAGCGTGACGGGTATGGGCCACAAAATTCCTGTGGTGAGCCGCATTTCCTGGCAAACGGACTCGTAGTCCTTCTTGCCGAGGAAGCCTTCGAGTGGGGAGAACGCGCCATTCATCAACAGGTCGAGGTCGCATACCTGGCGGGGCGTGAGGTCCCATGAGGCATAGTCCCTGGCCTGTTCCTTTGCTTCATCTGCCTGGTTTTCGCTCAGGAAAAGTTCTTTTAATTTACCGCCGTGCGCTTCCTTGAATGCACCCATGGAGTATGTCCTCAGTGATTGACCTTGCGGTCCTTGTCAGAAAATCCGTTCAACAGCAAGTCGGTGCACTTTTGTACGATGCTGAATAGGTCAAGTTCGTGGTCGCGCACGATCCACTCCCCCCACGAGTTGCACAGACCGATCACTGCCAGCGCCGCAAAGTGGCAGTCGACCGAGTCACGCACGATGCCATCACGCTGGCCTTGCTCAAATATTTCTTCGAGCAATTTCCGGTAGCGGCTCCCCTCTTTCTTCAGGTCTTTTCGCTCCAGTTCCGGCAGGTAGAGCCGCTCCGCGTTGTAAACCTTCAGAGCCTCGTTTTTCTCGCGATAACCCGATAGGTGGGAGCCAACCGTTGCGAGCAACTTGGCCTCAAAAGGCTGGCCACTGGCGGCAATGACTTCCATGCGGCGCAGGTAGTCGTGGATTCCCAGCATGCAGACTTCATACAGCGCCTCTTCTTTCGACTTGAAGTAGTAGTACAGGCTGCCTTGCTTGATTCCCATGCGGCGGGCGATATCAGCCGTGCTGGCGCCGTGAAAACCCTTTTCCGCGAATTCAGCCGCCGCGGAACGGGTCGCTTCGAGCCGTTGCTGCTGGTACCTCGAATGGTCTTTTGTTTGCTCCACGTTTACGCCTTGCGTTAAGTGGAGAGAATTCTATAGATTTATAGATTATAGTCAAGACTATATTTTAATTTCATATAAATCAATTTATTATATATATAAAAACAAATTGGTATATAGAACTATTAAGCAGAACGAGTTCAAGGCGCACCAGTGGATTCTGCGCCGGGGACCGGTGGGCTGATTGGGTGGTGCGCAGGTGGATGCAACAGAAAGTAGGGAATTACTCTTGTAGCTTGATATCGACCATCAGTTCATTGGCCAGGTTTTCCAGGTCACGTCGCAGGTTCTCCATGGATGCGCTTGCCGGCATCTGCATCCGTGCCCGGGCGAGGAACAGCAACTCACCAGACATGGATGCGCTTTGGCATTCCGTTTCCAGTTCATGCACGTTGACCTGGTGGCGCGTGAGGATTTCAGAAATGTCATGGACAATGCCGGGGCGGTCCTGTCCGACCAATTCCAACTCGAATTCCCGCATCTTGCCTGCCGGGGGTGGCTCCGAGCTGGTCTGGGCCACGATGTGCATCCCTTGGGAGTCCAGCGCCTGGAGAGCGGACAGGAAACCATCAAGCTGCTCTTTTGGAACACTGGCCAGTAAAATTCCGGCAAACTTCCCGGCCAGAGAGAGCATGCTGCTTTCGATCCAGTTGCCCCCATGGTTTGACAGCACCCGGGAAAGGCTCTCCACGATCCCCGGGTGGTCATCGCTGACAATGGTCAAAACAACTGATTCACTCATTAAGGAGCCTCTGATCAGCATAAAAACTTCAAGGGCCACGGGTCCTGCCGGCGGCGTGCACTGGGCAGCGCATCAATCCCCGAGCAGCGGTTCAGACGTGCTCGATGACGATGCGAAGCTTGAGCGTAAAAATGGCAACCTGGTTGAGGAAACCCGGAGATTCGCGGACACCGACCGAGAGATCGGTCTGGTGAGCAGATATCCGGTCTTCTGTGCTGGGGCAAGGGTAATTCAGGTCAGTTTCTACTATCCCCGTGTCGTTCTGGAACAGATCAACTTCGGTAGCTTTCAAATTGAGGCGAATCAGTATGTGGTCCTGCCCATCACCCCCCGGCAGCACCAGGGGTTCGGGCGGCCCCGGGGGATCCTGCACTGCTCCTGCAGGCAGGTTGTGTTTCTTGACCTTGATAACTCCTTCACCCGCCAGGCCTTCATTGAATACTTTCACATTCAGCTCAAATCTCCAATCGTCACCAATATCCCCTTCCTGGGCTTCCGAAAGAACTGAAATTGTCACCTTGAATGCCATGCTTGCTCCTGACTTGCCAAAACAAAATCGTCAAAGCTGTTTTTGAGCGGAGTAGTCTAGCAGCTAAACCCCGGCCCGGAGTATCACTTTATTTGCTGCCATTGGGGCGGCTTTAAACACGGTTCATTCAGCCGCAAAAGTTGGCATCCTGCTCAATCCCTTGGCCGTTTCAGCCCACCCGCGCTGCTATCCGGCCGGCTGAGCTGGATGCTCCACTCAGGCCCTGAAGCAACCCTGAATCGCTGCGCAAAACTGCCCTGGTTGATGGCCAATGCAGCATTGCCCAGGCTGTTGATGTAGAGCAATGGCTGCCCCTTTGCAACCCCGGCAAACGTATCGGCGTAGTTGAGTTTCAGGCTGATCACCCTCGCCTCGCCTTTAAAAATCCGCACTGCCACGCTACCACCGGATTCAATACCCAGTTTTTGGAAGGTAGCCCGGTCAATATTGGTCCACACGTTGCCATATTGAATATCAAGTATCGGAATACCGCCGGATACGATCCCATTTACTTCCGCTGGCCGTTGATAGGGGATGCGCACCACCTCCTGCCCCCGGTCCTGGCCGACCTGCTCGAAGGTGATGAGCCCGGCTGCAAGGCGGGCCCCGGTATAGGCATACACATCACGGCCGTGAAAAGTATAGGATTCGCCGGAATGCTTGAGCCGGTTCGTGGCTTCATCGATCGCACGCACTTGCTCAACGCCCAGCGACTCGGCAACGAAAGTCAGGGTGCCATTATCGGGCGTGACGAAATAATGTCCGGAATGGGTTTTCAGGACGACCGATCGGCGTTCGGTACCAACCCCGGGATCGACCACGGAGACAAAAACCGTGCCGCTGGGCCAGTACCCAGCGGCCTGGTCCAGCCTCAACGCCGCTTCCCATATGTTGTAGCCGGGAATCTCGTGGGTAATGTCATAAATTATCAGGGTGGGGTCGACGGAAACCGCGACACCCTTCATGCTGGCAACGGCACCATCCCTGAGCCCAAAGTCCGACAGGAATACCAGAGGCCCGGCGTTGACCGCGGGGCAGATCAACAGGAAACAAAACAGGGCGGACAACTGCCAAAGCCTTTCAGGGCCAGCACGGAGATATAGCCAGAAGGGGTTCATCAGGCTAAGGTAGAACATTCCGTTCAAGCTGACAAACTGGAGAGGGCAATGCACCGCATACTCCATACACGCTGCCCGAAAACAGGCTGCACAAGGGCGCTCTGAATTGTGCCCATGCCACAAGGTGTCCGGTAACTTTGCCAGTGAAAAAGCCCTTGCGAAAAAGCGACAGCTGGCGCCGGGCCAAACTGGCGTGGAAGCGGCTTGTTGGCCGGGAACCCCGCCTTAAGCCGGATCTGGATGTACCCATGGAGCGTCTTGGCGACTGGTGGCTCTGCCTGGAACTGGTGCGGGAAGGCCAAAGGGCCTATTCATTTGGAGTGGGTGAAGACGTTGGTTTTGATCTCGCGCTGATCCAGGCCAGGAAAGTCGATGTGTTTGCCTTCGATCCCACTCCCAATTCAATTGCCTGGCTGCAGACCCAGGAGCTTCCAGTCCAATTTCATTTTTTCCCATGGGCGGTGGCGGAGCGGGACGGTTGCCTGTTTCTTTATCCCCGCATCAAGGGCGATGGCAGCCCATCACGTGTGATGTACACGATTGTGGCGGAGCCGGAGGCGCGTGACGATGGCATCGAAGTCACAGCCAGGTCCTTGCCATCTATCATGGCCAGCCTGGGTCATGAACTGGTCGATATCCTTAAAATGGATATTGAAGGCGCAGAGTATGAGGTGCTTGAGGGTATGCTGAATTCACCGCTACGCCCTACCCAGCTGTTGCTTGAATTCCATCACCGCTTTCCCGGTTTGACTGTGGCTGGCACGCTGCACACCATAGACAGATTGCGCCAGGCGGGCTATGGGCTGGCGCACATCTCCAGCAGCGGCAGGGAATTTACCTTTATCCTGACGGCCAGCCTGGACGTTTCCGGTGCCACACGCTCACGATGATTCCGCGGTGTATGGAACGCAAACCACAGCGGACCTTCGTTCCATTATGCACGGGTGCATAATAAATCATCGGCGGTGCCTTGGTTCAATGGCCCAGCATGGTGCTCCAAACAAGTTGGTAGGTGCCCAGGTCCGAGCCCGTATCGGTGTTGGTACGGCTGATGACATACGCAATTTTCAAGCCTTGCCTGGGCGTGATTGGAATACCCAGGCTCAAGGCCCAGACGGGCATGCGGCTCTCATCCCCCTGGGCATGTCCCCCCACCGTGGACTCTCCGCCCCACGCAAAACCGCCACTCACGCTGGTCCACAAACCCGGCCTGAACGTGTAAATGACATGTCCCTGGATCGACCACAAAGGATCCTGTTCGCGAACCTGGCTGCCCGGAATAAATTCCTTGTTATCCGCATATAGAAAAACGGCAGCGGTCGTTTCGAACTGCCACTTGTTGTGCGCGTGCAAAACTCCCAACTGGGGCCGTAAGGCCCAGCGGTTATTGCCCAGGTTGATCAGCTTGTCGCTACGGTACTCGCCCCAGGGGGAAATCACCCCAATGGCGGCGCCAATGGTCGTGTTGATCGGATGCTCAGCCATGAACTGCTGGAAGGCCCTGCCTTTGAGGACGGGTGCTCCATACAGGTTGATTGACAGGCGCAGGTAGGGGTCGATGAAGCCGCGACGCCGGGTGGAGGCGGGCACATCATTGAGCAAGCCTTCCCAGCGGGCGCTGGCGTAAGGAACGTTGATGTCGACGCGCGCGGGCTTGCCGAAAAAACCGAAGCTATGGATGTAGGATGCACCGAGCGTCGCATAATCAAGCGTGACTTCCCGCAGCTGCAGCACCGGGTCGAACAAGACGTCTCCCGTGCTGTTGCCCGCCGCAAGGCCCAGGAAACTCGCACCGTCCGGTAACCAGGACCAGCGCCGGGGTTCAAGCTCCTGTGCAAACGCCTGACTGCTGATCAACAGCAGGGCTAACATAACAAATACTTTCAAACTGCACACATCAGGGCACTCCCTGCATGGGGGCGATATTATCCCAAGTCCCACGGTACCACACCACTTCTGCCGAACAGGACCGGTACGCACACCTCATTGCCCGGCAGGCAATTCGATTGTGGCACACGATTGGGCTGGACCAACACCCAGCCCCGTAAACGCATCGATGCGCTCCATCAAGTAAGCGTGAAACGGGTTCCAACGCAGCCGCAACATGGCAGCCGCTGACACCTGCAAAACATCCCTTTCGCCGCGCCACGCCAGTTGCCCCAGGCGCATGACCGGGTGTTTGGCGCTTGCCTCTCCACCGTAGTAGGGGTCATCAGGAGGAAAGGGCAATGCGACATGCGAGAGGGAATAAGTGGCTGGAGGCCATTGCAGGCCGATGTCGCACACCTGCTGCTCACCGGAACCCGGCACACGCACGACCGCGGCGAGTTCTACTTCCGCGTCGCCACGGTTGGTAATCAGCGTAAGCAAGAATGTAAGGCCCGGGTTGTCCAGCATGGGCTGCATCCAGGTCAGGGGATCTTCATTCAGCAGTGCTTCGATCGCGGCATAGCGGTTGAGGTCAAACAGCACCAACTCATTCCAGCCACGCTCATCGGACAAACCCGGTGCAGGCAATCGCTGGAACAGGTGACTCACCAGGGCAGGGGCAGTGACCGTTGCGTCGACCGCCGACTGGAACGCCAGGATGGGAGGCATGCCGGCCAGTTTGCCGCTCCCGGTCAATGCGCTGAGTTGTTTCTGGATTTCCTGCGTGATGAGATAAGCCTGCCTGGCGGCATTCGTGGCGAAGGAGTTGTACTTCCACGGATCGTACTCCGGCAGCACATCGGTCCAGGCCAGCTTTTGCAAACCAAGCAAAAGCCCCAGGCGCTCTTGCGTTTGGGCCAGCGCAGCGAGTTTGGAAAGACCAATTTCCGGCGACAGGAGGATCAGGCCACTCACCACCGGCAGGCCCTGATCGTCCAGCGAATCAAGTGCATAATGCACTGCCAAAGCACCCCCATTGGAATAACCCACGATATACACGGGTTGGCCATTCACTCTTTCATGGACATGGCGGACTGCGATACGCACGGCTCCGGCCATGTCCTGCCATTTGACGTTGACCAGTCCCGATGGGGCCTGGCCGTGTCCTGGAATGCGTAAGCCCACTACCCATGCCCCGCGCTCGTGGAGTCCCTGGGCGACGGAACGCAGGCTGTAGGGCGAATCGGACATGCCGTGCAGCAAGACAATGCCCGCTTTCGGCTGCTTCTGCGGCCATTCGAATGTGCGATTCCAATTCGTTGCGGCTTGAGCCGGGTCGGTCAAGCTGCCGCTGAAGTAACGGTTGATTTCGCGCGCGTCACCCGGTTCGATGCGCCCGTACACCTGTTGCTCCAGCTGCGCAAACAAACGATCTTCCAGCGCCAGGTACTGGTCCAGTGTCTCAATGCCAGAATCCGACCTGTATTCTTCATCCAGAATGGTCGTGTGCCACACTTTCAGATCAGGCTTTTTATTGAGCACCGACACGCCCATGATGACCAGTACCACCAGGCCACCGGTAATCCCGTAGGCCAGGGTTCGCGCGAGATGCCGGACTACCAATTTCAGGGATTTAACTATCATGCAGACCACTCTAGCCGAGAACAGCAATCCAGGCGGGGCCAGTACCTGCCGGTCCGGTCTGCTAAAGTAACACAAAGGAACCTCTGATCAATATGAAACTAAGTCCACTCGACTACCTGTTTCTGCGCATGGAAACGGTAGAAAACCCGGCCCACGTGGCTTCTCTGGCCATCTTCGACATACCACCTGGATACCCGGGAAATTTTGTCCGCGACCTGCGTGTCCGTTTGCTGGAACATCCCGATGTATCGCCGCCATTCAATCTGCGGGTAAAGCCCCAGGGTTTGTTGCCGGGATGGTATGAATGGCAGGAAGATGTCAACCTCGACCTGGCTTTTCACGTCCGCCACAGCGGACTGCCAAAACCCGGGACAATGCACGATCTGATGGAACTGGTGTCACGCTTGCATGCCCGCTTGCTGGACCGCGCGCGGCCGCTGTGGGAGTGCTACCTCATCGAAGGTTTGAAAGGCAATCGATTTGCCACCTACTTCAAGATGCACCATTCCATCATCGATGGCGCCGGCGGCATGGAAATGCTGGAAAACGGCCTGACCCTGGAGCCCGACTCCAATCACGTACTCGCCTGGTGGAATCTGCCACGGAAAGCAAAATCGGCCGAAGAATGGCCCGGTTTGCAACGTCTTTTGGTATCGGCCTCCGGTTCCGTGCTGAAACAGGCGCTGGCAATTCCCCAGGCTGCATATGCCATTTTCGCCCCCAGCATCGGCCTGAAGAAAACTGCCGCCGGCAAACCATTCCGTGGCGGTAAAAGCATGTTCAATAAACGTATCAACGCCAGCCGAATTTTTGGCATTGGCAGCTTGTCGCTGGAAGAAGTCAAAACGGTCGGCAATTCACTCGATGCCACGATAAATGACATCTTCCTGTCCGCCTGCGCTGGCGCCTTGTGCAAATACATGACGGAGAAAGGCGACCCGCCGGATGCCGACTTTTCGGCCGGTGTGCCAGTGGCCATGGCCCGGGAAGGCGGCAACAATGCCATTGCCTACATCGTAGTAGCCCTGCATCCCGACATCACCAGCCCGCTCAAGCGCGTTGCCGCAATCAGCGAATCAGCCAAGGACGCCAAGCACGACCAGGCCAACCTGTCCCGGGCCGTGATCAACACCATGACCCTGATGGCCCAGGGAACTCAAGCCGCCCTGGGCCAGGTCGGACTGGCGGAAATACTACCGCCCGCTACCGGCCTGGTCATTTCCAATGTACCGGGCATGCGCGAGCCGCGCTACCTGATGGGCGCTCAATTAAAAGCCCTCTACCCCATGTCGGTCCTGATCCATGCGCAGGGGCTCAATATAACCATGATTTCCTATGCCGGTGAGTTGCAGTACGGCCTGCTATCGACACCGGAAATCGCCCCCGATGTCCAGTACCTGGCTGACCTGATCGGCAAGGAATTCCGCATCATCAGGGCAGCGGCTGGGAAACGGCGCGGCAAGGCGCCAGCTGCGCCGAAGCGGCCCGGTCCAAAAAGCGTGAAGAAGCCATTGAGCAAGAAAGCCCGGAAATAGGACCCTTGTGAAATACGAGTTCAGCGAAGCAAGGGGACATGACCTACACGCCTTCATGACAGAGCAAGGCCAGGAAACCTCCGGTAAGTTTTTACCTGCGTTCTGGCCCGTTCTTGTCGGAACTGATACGCAGATTGGCCAGCTCCA
The DNA here is from genome assembly GCA_035292625.1 of Lysobacterales bacterium. GTDB lineage: Bacteria > Pseudomonadota > Gammaproteobacteria > Xanthomonadales > SZUA-36 > SHZL01. The sequence goes on from DATDPS010000126.1 coordinate 11,567, forward strand.
TGGCCTCGGTCCAGGTCGGTTCGTCCTGCTCCTGCACCGCGCGATGCAAGCCATCAAACACGGAGCGGAAGCGCGCGACCACTTCGGGAGTTTTGCTGTTACCTTGCTGGATTTCGTAATAGAGATGAGGATTTTCAGAAACAACCTGTGCGGCAACCTTGAGTTGGGCATTGAACGTGCTGCTTGAAATCCGCCGCAACAAGGGCACGGCCTCGCCGCTCTGCGCCAATGCGCTGGCGAACGCGATATTAACCAGGTGTGAAAGCCCGAGCACCCAGGCCATGACTTCGTCGTGTTCTTCCAGGCTGAGATCGACACACTCTGCCGCCGTGTGGGCGAACATGGCCCGCGCATCAGCCAGAGCCCCGGCGTGCCCCACATCTACGAACAGGATGTGACGTCCGGACAAACCTATTTCATTGGGGCCGAACATCGGATGCACGGAGCAAACACGGCACCCGGACTGCCGCAGTGCGGCCAGGCCGCTGCGCATCGGGCTTTTCAGTGAGCCGATGTCGAATACCAGCCCGTTGGGTCTCAATTCCGCCAGCCGGTGTAATATGGCATTGGTCGGTCTCAGGGTGACGGCGACCACGATTACCTCGTAGTCATCCACGCAGTCTTCCCAGTCCGTAACCCGGTGGAAGCGTGACTCCCTTTGCGCCGGGTCTGCAATCTCGACCTGGTAGCCCACCATGTCCAGGTAACGGCACATCCAGTCACCCATGCGGCCGAGACCACCAATCACCAGGGCGCGCCGCCCCTGGCCGTGTTCGGAGCGAACCAGCTGGCTTGTCTCCTGCCGGCCAAGGGAGTGATGGATCAGGATTTCAAGAATATCCCGCGCCAGCCTGTCGGAGACGCCCAGTGATTCTGCCCGTGCCATGCCACGCTCAATGACCTCTCGCTCGCGGGCAAAGTGCCGCAGCGGGGCGCCGGTCTTCAATTTGTGCTCACCGATGATACTGACCAGGGTCTGCCGTTCGGCAATCAAGTCAACGATGCTGTCGTCGATGGCATCCAGCCGACGGCGCAGCGTCGCGAGCTCGTCAGCGGTCATGGGTTGTTCAATGGTCATGGACGGATTTTCCTCGTGGACGGATCATTCTATTGTTTTGGCGCCTGCTCCTCCAGCTTTGGTAAAAGCAAAACAAATGCACCACACGGCGTACCAAGAGGATGGTCACCACATACAATGGGTGGCGTGAAATTCACGGCGTACGGCGCTCAAACCTCCATGGAGCGCCAGGCCCCAGGAGATAACCCGCCATTTCCCCCGCTGCACTGATCGCGAGCCCGGCCAACAGGATTGGGGCCCGTGACAGGGCCATGCGCTGCTGCCCGGCACGACGAACGTGTTTGAAAATTCGCGGGATCCGCACCAGTGGAATCAACGGTGAACCCGCCACATAGCCGAACCGCCGGAGCATGGACCAATGCCGCATTCGCAGCGCAGCATACAGTCGCGCATTCTGAAACAGGCACGTGATGAATTCACCGGGCCGTGACGCGGTGGTGACGTTCACCACGGCTGCCGGCTCGAGCAGGAACCGATGTCCGCGATTGCGCAGCGCGACGAGAAGATGTTCACCCGCCACGAGTGAGGCATCGAGTTCATCGCCTAGCGCGAGCAGCGCCTCACGGCGGTAGGCGCTGTGATGTCCCGGCACACTGCTCATGGCGCCGCGTGGCGGGTCGTGCAACCACGGGCCATTGAAGATCCACGTTACCGCCCAGCTCAGCGCGTTCAGAGGTCCGGCATTCACCAGGGTGGGCCCGATGACACTCCAGTCCCCGGACATTTGGGCAGCCCGTATGGCGTCGACGTAGCCGGGGCCTGGCGCGCCATTGGGTAGTCCAAATACGACGTATGGCGCCGTTGCCGCACGCACGCCCCGTGCTTCTGCACGAGCGAAACTGTCGCCTTCGACCGAGAGCATTTGCAGCTGAGTGAATCCCTCGGACTGGACCGGCTCGGCTGAAAGAGCCTGGCTGTACCGGGAGACGATCACAACTTCAAGCCGGGCCTTGTCAATACCTTCACCGTAACCCCGGAGTGTCGACATGACCTCCGCTGTGGAATCGGCCACCAGCAGGATGGACAGTTCGGGCTGCAGTGTCGGGTTCATAACTCTGCCGCTTCACTCGCAAGGAATGGCCGGCCCCGCTTCAGCTGGAATGACACGCGGCCGAGCAGGCCGAATATCAAGCGGTAAGCCGGCTTCGGCAGCATCGATTGCAAGGTGAGGACAGCCACAAAGGCCCACCGCCTTGGTGAGCGCAGCATCGGCGCAGGCGTGATGGACCACGAGCGGGCCAAATACCCCCAGGCGAGTTCGTGCTTCTCGTCCATGGCACAAAAGCAGGCTATGGCGAACAGGTCTCGTGCAGCATAAAAGCGCAGCCGCGCCTGGCCAATGGTTGGATCGTCAGCTCGGGCCTTCTGGAGCACCAGCGCGCCCTCCCTGGCCATCTGCTCATATTCGCGGGACGAGTTGCGCGGGCGACGCGTATAGCCCACCAAGGCGCGCGGCACCGTCGCGAATGAAACCCGGCGCGCCAGCCGGATCCACATGTCCCAATCCTCCCGAAAGCGCAGCGTTTCGTCGAATGGTCCGATCATAAGCAGCGCCCGCCGGCGAACCACCACAACACTGCCGCCAGATACCATGTCCCACTCGAGCAACTCGGTGTAGACGTTTCCGGCGGCATGGCCGCCCAACCTCCAACCGAGGCAACCGCCGTGCTCGTCAATCACTGCGGAAAAACAGGTGGCGACACCTGCATCCGGTTGTAAGTCGAGAAACGCAACCTGCATCGCCAGTTTATCGGCGTGCCATACATCATCGTGGTCGAGGAACGCAATTAATTCACCCGATGCCTCAGCGATCCCACGGTTGCGGGCTGCACTCGGGCCGCGATTGTCCTGGATGATCATGTGGCAACGCGGATCGGAGTCCATGACCCGCCGGACTGCAGAGGCTGTCCCATCCGTCGAGCCATCGTCTACGACGATAATCTCAAAGTCGACAAAGGTTTGGCGGAGCACACTGTCGAGCGTGGCCTCGATAAACAGCGCGGCATTAAAGGTGGTCACCACAACACTGACGCGCGGCGGACTCGTGCCTGGCAATTCCATGCTCATGAAACGGGTTCCAGCAGCACACGCCAGCGGGAACTGGGCCGCCAGTGCCGCCAGCCACTGAATTCATGCGGGCCGTCGGCCATGGTTTTCCACTTGTAGCCCACGGTGAGTTCCTCGACAAAAATCCGGCCGACGGTCATCGTCAGCTTTTCGCCCAGGCAGGTATGGCGCAGCCCAGCCCCGAAGGGTGAATACTGACGCCGGGTAAATATGCGGTTGAGAAAGCGATCTGGATCGAAAGCCTGGGGATCGTCGAATACCGCAGGGTCGCGGTGGCTCTCCTGTACACAAAGACGAACCAGCCAGCCGCGGGGAATTACGAAATCCTTGTGGGCGATATCCTGGATGACCACGCGATACAAATATTCGCTCTGCTCGAGACGGAGTGTCTCCATCACAACACGGGTTGGAAGCGGCAACCGCGTAGATTCCCCGGTATCAGCGGTGTTGCCTGGGAGGCGCAGCCGCGCTGCCCACGCGGGGTTCTCGGTCAGCATCCTCATCAGCCACTGGAAAAGGCCAGAGATGTCACTCCAGGTAGTGTGCATGAGGTAGATGAGATTGCCGATGACCATTGGGTCATATACAGAACCGGGGCAATATCTGTCCAGGGCCTCGAGAAAGCTGCGAGGTCTACCACTGTCTGCAGCGTGCTGTTCCGTCAACTGCTGGCGCAGCAGCTGCCTGATGCCCGCCAAAGCGGCTCTGATCGTGGCGTCGGAAGCGCCGGTCGGGTTGCGAATGTCGATCACCTTGAAAAGCGACCGCAGCCTGTTGAAATCACTGCTGGCGGGTTCAATGTTGAAGAAAAGACGGGCCCAGAGCACAAAGACCAGGCGTTGCAGGTGACGCCGCGGAGGGATGCCGGCCGTCCCCGATGCAATCGAAGCCTGTGCCATGCTGGCGAGCTCCGCACGGATGTGAACCCGTATGAAATGCTCCAGCGGCTCATACACTTCGCCAACCAGCGCTTTGCGAAACATCGCTTTCGTTGTTGTGTGTCTCTCGGGAGCCATGTGCCGCAGGAATCCGCCGGGGATGAACCGTCCGAAAGGCAGCGGTGGCGAGCTAAGCGAAGGTTCGTGCTCCCGGAAGAACTCCAGGCCTTCATCAAGGCCAACCAGGCATGCCATAGGCCGAACGAACTGGGCGCTCTTGAAAGGACTACCAAGATGCTGGTACTGCCTGAGGAAGAAATTGCGATCAAACCAGGGTTCTAACGCGAATGGCCGCAGTGAACCTGGCGGCCATTGGCGCCGGCGGCCGCGGCCCTGTCTTGTGTGCCAGTGAGTCGCCGCAAGCATGGCCACTGCAACCGCGCAAAGCAAGCGGATTCCCCACTGCGGTGCGGCAATGGCAATCAGGATCAGTCCTGCCGTGTAGCCGGCCAGCAGGACAGCGAGGAGTTGCCCTGCTTTGGGGAAAACCTGCCAGAATTGCCGGCTCACGACCGGACCGAAGACCGGCCAGGGAACAGCTGCAAGCAACACCGCCGCCGCAACTCGCTCGAGAACCGAACTCAGCATGTGCCTGGAAGGGCCCTCACCGCCGAAATAACCGTCTCGACATCGTCGTCGGACAGGTTTGGGTGCAAGGGGATGCTGAGAGCCTCCTGATTCAATCGTTCGCTGTTTGGAAGCCGGACGTCAGCCTTGAAAATGGGATTCAAGTGCAGCGGGTGGTAGCGCAGCGTGGTGTAAATTCCTTGCCGGTAAAGGGCCTGCGCCGACCGGTCGCGGTTGGGGATACGGATTGCATAAGTGAAATACGAATGCCGATCGCCCGGATCGGCATCAGCTGGCCGGACCAGCCAATCGAGATCAGAAAATTGCTCCTGGTAGATTTGCCAAATGCGCCGACGCTCTGCTTGCAGGGCGTCGAGCCGGCGCAATTGGACCAAGCCGACAGCAGCGTTCATATCAGAGACCAGCAGGCGCTGGCTTACCGCCTTGATATCGTATTCCCACCATCGGCCGGTTCCCTGGATCGACGCCTCGAACCCGGCGCTTCCGATGCCGCTGTGCCGAAGGATCCGCGCTCGCGCGGCCAATTCGAGGCTCCGGGTGGTGATGCCGCCGCCCTCTCCCATGGTCAGGTTCTTGACCGCATCGAAACTGTATACGCCGATGTCCCCGAAACTGCCGCAGGCCCTGTTGCCGATCCTGGAATCCACTGCGTGCGCGGCATCTTCGATGACAGGCAGTCCGAGGTCGAGAATGGGCTGCATCCTGGCCGGCAGTCCTGCGTAATGCACAACCATTACGGCTCGCGTCTCCGGGGTCAGCGCCGCGGCTATGGTTTCGGCCGTGACGTTTCCTGTTGCAAGATCGACGTCGCAAAAAACCGGGCGGTGGCCGGCCAGCACCACGGCCTGGGCACATGCCAGCCAGGTGTATGCAGGCACGATAATGTCTGATCCGGGTGGCAAATCAAGCAGCACGGCTGCCACGTAGAGCCCGCCCGATCCGCTGTTGACAACTACGAGATTGGAAAGTCCCAGGCGTTGTGCAAACGCAGATTCGAAAGCTGCCGTTTTCGGACCGCTCCCGAGCCACTGCCGGCTGAAGCAGTCAGCAATTTCGTCCAGTTCATCCTGGCCCACCTGGGAACCGAACACCGGAATCATGTTACATCCTGGGGCACGTGCGCCCGGTCGACAGACGTTTTCAACACGGGCCTCTCTGGTTCATCAGGGTACGGCAGCTGCATGTGTCCAGGAAAGCTCGATTGGCGCCATGCAATCACCTGCTGCAGGCCGTTTACTATTCGCTTGATTTCTGCAGAAGTGCCAAAGGCACTGTTGGCCGAGCATAACCCAACCGGTAAAAAATGCAATGCTGACTTCCGGAGAAAAGCGCCCTGGAAAGCTCACTGCCCTGAACGGAGTATTTCCGCTGTACAACGCAAAGCGGAGTAAAAGTGGTGATTTAGAGCACCGGCAGGAAAAGGCGCGCAAGCCCATCACGAATCTGGCATGGAAGTGATCGTCCGTTGACATCCTGGCACGTCAATTCATGAGCGCCGGCAAGTTTGCGGTCGATCAGGGTATTTAGTCTTCGAATGACATCTGGTGACGCGACTTCGAGATTGAGCTCGAAGTTCAGCCTGAAACTTCTTGCATCCCAGTTGCTCGAGCCGACGATGGCACATGAGTTATCAACGACAAAAATTTTGGAATGGTCAAATTCTCCAATCGTTTCAAATATCCGTACGCCATGCTCCAGGAGCTGCCATGCTGTCGCATGCAAGGCCCAGCTCATCCAGGGAAGATTGTTTTTCCGCGGGACAATCACATCGATCCTGACGCCACGCAGGGCGGCAGTAGTCAATGCTGAAATATATACCCTGTCAGGCAAAAAGTATGGAACCACAATTCGAATATGCGACTTTGCCTCGGAAAGCTTGACCAGTAACAGAGCTGCCAGCCGCGGAACCGCCAAGTCCGGTCCATCCTCGATCACCCTGGTTCGTATTGCTGTTGGAGCCTTGCTCATCCGCTCGGTCTGTTCCACCCTTTCCACCGGGTGAGGAGTAACCGACCGTCCGCGGTTAGCGAATTTCCATGCCTTTGTGAACTGGTCTACCAGAGTTGCCACCAGTTCACCGGTGAGATGAAAATGCACATCGGTGATGGGTGACTTTGGCTGCAGCGAATGCATGTGCGCCTCGCGAATATTCATTCCCCCGAGAAACACCTGGTGGCGATCCACAACCAGCAACTTGCGGTGATTCCGCAGATTCATGAATCGGGTTGACCAAGGCGCGAATGTTGGCAGGAAAACCGAGTGTGGCACTCGGGCCTTCTTTAAAGCCCAGGTGACTGGTGGAAATGAGTACCAGATCCCTACTCCGTCGAGCAGGACAAACACAGCCACGCCACGCTCACACGCAGCCTTCAGGTACGCGATGAACTCCGCGCCTGCCCGGTCATTGGCAAAAATATAAGTGGAAAGGATCACTTCAGTATTGGAGTTGGCAATAGCTTCGAGCATTCGCGGATATGCCGCGTCTCCATTTTCAAGAACGTCAAACTGCCAGCAATCGGCCGGCGGAGGCAATAGTTGATCCATTCCGCTGACACCTCCGGGTTCCGGACATGCATTGACCGTGCCGGAAAGGCGAGGCGCCTCGCGCTGGATACGATTCACGCCAAACAGAAAGTACAACAGCATACCCAGCCACGGGACAAACAGGATCAGCAGTATCCAGAATGTCGATGATCGGACATCGCGTTTGTAGAGCAGGGCATGGCAACCGACGATCAGCGCCAAAGCGATCTCAATAACACCGATGACAAGATATGGATTCACAGCCAGGTTGCTACTCATGCTGTCGCCACGTGCGGGCGGCCTCGAATCGAGTGCGACCTGCAAGAGCGGAACTGGGGTTGACGCAAACTCCGCAGCAATCACCAGCCAACACGGCGCCAGTGTCAAACCACGCCGCGCGGTGCCACTGAAACGCCGCGTGCATAGCGTACACCGAACCGCAGGCGGCACTCCATTACTAAGAGAGTTTTACCAGCAGGTTTTTATAGACTCCGCACAGGAAGCCTTACGGTCGGTCAACGCTGCATGGCGTGCCGCCGTGTTCGGCGATACCATTAAGCGGGTCACCCCAAAAAAAACCGGACATAAATAACCATGGCGCAAGCACCCGACTACGCAAGGCCATCCTATCGGAATTACGTACTCGGTGTGCTGACACTGGTGTATATCTTCAATTTTCTCGATCGCCAATTGCTGGTTATTCTACAGGAGCCGATCAAACAAGAGCTGGGCCTGAGCGACACCCAGCTTGGCCTGCTCACCGGCCTGGCTTTTGCCATGGTCTACGTGATATTCGGACTGCCGCTTGCGCAACTGGCGGAACGCTGGGTGCGCCGCTCCGTCTTGGCAATATCACTGGCAGTATGGAGCGGCATGACCGCCCTGACCGGTTTCGTTAGCAGCTATCCCCAACTGCTGGCAGCCCGAGCCGCGGTCGGAATTGGCGAGGCGGGTGGCAGCCCGCCGGCACATTCCATCATCTCGGACATTTTTCCTGCATCGCGGCGCGCCACCGCGCTTTCAATTTACTCGACCGGGGTCAACGTCGGCATTCTTTTCGGCTTTCTGCTCGGCGGCTGGATCAACGAAATCCTCGGCTGGAGGGAGGCATTCATCATCATCGGCCTGCCGGGCCTGGTTTTGGCTCTGGTCGTACGCTTCAGCGTGGCCGAGCCGCGCAAGGGGTTCAGCGAGGGTGCGCAGGACGACTGCGCTACGCCGGGGTTTTTAGAAACTCTGGGCGTGCTGTGGCGCAAGCCTTCGTTTCGCCATCTGGCGATGGGAACCGGCCTGCAATCCTTCGTCGGTTATGGCGTGATCAACTGGTTGCCGTCGTTCATGATCCGCGCACACGGAATGGGAACCGGGGAGTTGGGAACGTGGCTGGCCCTCACCGTGGGCATTGCAGGCGCTCTGGGCACCTTCCTGGGAGGGTGGATGGCAGACCGGCTCGGCCGCAAGGACCGCCGCGGCTACCTGCTCGTGCCGACCCTGTCGATCCTGTTGGTCGTTCCGTTGATGTTTGCCGTCCTTTTGGCTCCGAACGCACACCTGGCGCTCGGGATCAATATCGCGCCAGCATTTCTGCAGACCATGTATCTGGGGCCGGCCATCGCCGCGACCCACGCGCTCGTGGGATTCAGGGCCAAGGCAGTAGGCTCAGCGGTGCTGTTTTTCGTGCTCAACCTGGTCGGACTGGGTTTTGGACCCCTCGCGGTTGGTGCTGTCAGCGACTTGTTGCAACCGGCCTACGGCCTGCAGTCGCTGCGCTGGTCATTATTGATCGTCACGACCATTGCCGGGATGTGGTGCACCGTGCATTACCTGCTCGCGGCCCGGACTTTCGATCACGACGTGGAACAGGGTGGCGCCTGAAAAAAGCCTTCTGCCGTCGACTGGCGGGGGAAATCTGCTCATGGGTGAACCAGCCGGCGGTAGCGAGAGATGGGTACCGCCACCCCCGGTTCAGGCGAGTATCCCAGCTTTGAGTCCCTGCGCCCGGCTGTGTGGAACAGTTTTTGCACATTGACACCACAGGGCCCCGCGCTTATCCTCGGGCAAAGAAAAAACGGGGACTCGATCTTGATGCGGACTGAACGTCCGGCCTAGCGGCCCCTTGTGGGCTTTCCGGATGATCAGCTTCCCCGCCAGTCGATCCATCATTTCGCCTAACAGCCATGCTGCAAATGGCCAAGAAAGTGGAGAGCCTGCCATGACCCACCGCCTCGACATAAACCAATCGTACCAATCAGTAGCACAAGCTGCGACAGGAATTGGCGCCCGGCGCATTGCCGCTTTGCTCCTGGCGGCAACCCTCGCTTCGCCCGCCAGCGCACAGGAGCAAGCACAAGCAGGAACAACCGCCTCACTGCTGGAAGAGATCGTCGTCACCTCCCGCAAACGCGAAGAGTTGGCGCAAGATGTTCCCCTTTCCATTACAGCGTATAACGCCGAACAACTAGAGGCGCTCAAAGTGCGCAATCTGGAGGACCTGACGGTCAGCATGCCCAATGTGTCATTGGATGACATCGGCACGCTTCGTGCCTTTGCAAACTTCTCCATTCGCGGCTTGGGCATCAACAGTTCCATTCCCTCCATTGATCCTACCGTCGGTGTTTTTATCGATGGCGTCTACATGGGCGGCAACAGTGGCGTTCTCCTGGATATGTTCGATATCCACAGCATCGAAGTGTTGCGTGGTCCACAGGGGACTTTGTTCGGGCGCAACGTGACGGGTGGAGCGGTCCTGATCAATACCAAGAAGCCAACCGAAGAACTGGGATTCTCGGTGCGCGCCGCGGCCGATGGCAACCCGAATGGAGATGGCGGCCTCAGCAAATACGCCATGGGCAGTATTTCCGGTCCGATCGGGGATACCCTGAGTTTCCGGTTCAGCGCCTATTACAACAAGGACGATGGCTGGTTTGAAAACCTGGCAACCGGCGAAAACCACGGCGAAACCGAGACCACGATTTTCCGGCCGGTGCTGCGTTGGGCGCCCAGCGACGAAGTTGAACTCATCCTGCGCTGGGAGCACATGGAATCGGACGGACAGGGCCCGGCTTCCCAGAACCACACAAATGGCTCCGGGCGCCCCGGATTTTTCGCCAGCTTTGACCGGGACAGTTTCGACTTTTCCATCGACGAACCTGGTTTCTCGGATTTCGAAAACGACCTGGTGACGCTGGAGCTCAATTGGGACGTGGCCTTTGGCGACGGCACCATCACCAACATTTTTGGCTGGAAGGACTATTCAACCCAGAGCAGGGCTGACATCGATGCCCAGCCGCGTTGGATATTTCACGCGGATGCCTGGAACTATGCGGAACAGTATTCTAACGAATTGCGCTACAACGGCAGGTTTGGAAAGGCCAACGTGACTACCGGTGTTTTCTGGTTCACAAATGAAATCATCTATCACGAAAGACGAAATCTGCTTGGCGCGCTCATCCCGCCTGGTAACGTAGCCCCTTTTCAGATCCAGGACGGCGGCGGGGTCTATGAAGTGGATTCGCTGGCTTGGTTCGGGTCGATTGATTACGATCTGAATGAGGCTTGGACCCTGACTGGCGGGCTTCGCTACACAGCGGAAGACAAGAGCGCAGAAATAGCTTCGCTGATTCGAAATATCTCTGTACTTCCATTCGGCATTGACCGTAGATGCCGTGTCGATCTGGGTACCTGCACCCCGGACTTCGTGGATGACGACAGCTGGAACGCCTGGTCTGGCAAGCTGGGAGCGACGTATAACGTCTCCGATCAGGCGCGGATCTACGGTTACTGGACACGCAGCCAGCGTTCGGGCGGATATAACCTGCGCAATACCGCCGGCGACACCGTCAACAACCCCCCCGGACCGTTCGACGAGGAGACCGTCGACAGTTACGAGCTGGGCTACAAGTCCGAACTGAGCGGCCGCGGACGTTTGAATGCAGCGGTATTCTTCACCCAGGTCCAGGACATGCAGCGCGAAATCAACCTGCCTGACCCGGCTTCCGGGGTCGTGCAGGTGATCAAGAACACGGCAGATGCCGATATCTGGGGCGTCGAGCTCGACGGCATGTTTGCCCTTGGAAGCAGCACATTGCTCATGGCAAGCGTCGGCTGGGTTGATCCAGAGTATACGAAAGTCTTTTTTGATTTGAACGGTGACGGAGCCATTAACGAGGCCGACGAGGACCTGGGGCTTCCGCGCGCGGCCAAATGGACCTGGAGCGTTGGCCTGAACCATGACATGGAAATCGGCGCGTCGGGTTTACTGACCGGCCGAATCAGTTATGCGTTCAGGGACGATTCCTTCTATACCGACAATAACCTCGGCTACCTGCTGTCGCAAAAAATCCTGAATGCGGGGCTGGATTTTCGCACCGGCAACCATTGGGTGTTCTCATTGTACGGGCAAAATCTGCTGAATGAGGTCAACCACGGAGGCGACACGCAGTTGCCCGCCGTGATTGGTCCTGTTCCAACTGGCGGTACCTTTTCGCCGCTGGCCAAGGGACGCATCGCTGGCCTGGAAATCACCTACGAGTATTGAGTAGTCAATTTTTCAGCAAGCCCGGGGCCGAAGTGCCCCGGGTTTGTTTTCCGGATCGAAAAATAGCACCGACGCGTGCCGGGAGATTGCTGCAATGAACCCATCCAGCAGCAGTGTGGATATTGAAAAAATCATCGACCGGAGATCATTCATGCTTGGCATGATGACGGCGTTTGGTGAGTGTGTTGCCGCGGAAGCAAAGAAATGCGCCTTCAGCCCCCCTTTCTACCCCGAAGATTATTATGTTCTTAAAACCGAAGCGGAACGAATTGCAGCTGAATTGAGCATCTTTCTTTGGTTGGAAGAAAATGAGGAAATTCAGGACAGCCACAAGGTCATGTGGTGGGTGATGTACAAATTCCCTGAAATCCTGGATGAATACCAGGACATCCGGGCGAAAGGATTCAATCCCGCCTATGAATTTGATCAATTCAGCACGCTGCTTAGCTACGGCTGCGCATTTGGGGAAAATTCCGGGAACGTTTTACCACGGATAAGAAAAAAAACGGACACCATGGATACCGTGACCCGAATCCTCTTCCAAGCTGGTGACTGGCCGCTTCCCCCGGGCTCACGCAAGAAGTGATCATTCAGGCTTGGCCCCCCCCTGGCAGTTCAAGGATACGATTCAGTGTGCGACTCATCCAGCACCTTGGCAGTCCGCGAGAGATCGTCAACCTGGGAATAATCGCGGACAAGGCCGGCTTCGATCAGGCTTGGTTCCCCAGTGATAAATTCATGTACAACGCCTGGTCGATGATTGCCGCACTGGCCGAAAACACAGACAACATCATCGTCGGCGCCAATGGCACGGAGCCTTATGCGATATCCCCGGCCGAAATCGCCGTATTCATGGCAACCCTGGATCATTTGAGCCGGGGCCGTGTTGCCATTGGCTTCGGCATGCATACGGAAAAGATGGTGAATTGGCTGGGTCACGACACCTCCGACAGACTTCAGCGCATCAGGGAAGCCGTGGAACTGATGCGACGGATATGGCGCGGAGAAAACGCCAGGTTTGATGGTGAGGTGTACCACTGGTCTGACCAATGTTATTTGCGCTTCCAGCCATTTCGCCAGCGGATACCCATTTACGTGTCTGGATTCGGCCATGATGACCTCGAGCTTAGTGGTGAAATTGGTGACGGCAGCTTGCCCATGGTCACCCCGCCGGAATCCGCCAGGTTGATGACCGAACGTGTGTTGAAAGGCGTGCGAAAAGCTGGCAAAAATACCGATCAGTTCGACGTCTGTGGCTGCGCCTGGTTTTCCATCTCTGAAAATGGCAAGAATACGGAAACCGAATCCCTGAAAGACGTTCTGGCCTACTTCGGCCATTACCTGGATGAGGAGGCTCTGGCTACAGTCGGGCTCAGTCGGGCCCATTTCGCCGGGACGCAACGCATGGTGGATGCAGGCGACTACCGTGGCGCTCGGGCGGCCGTAACGCCCGAGATGATGAAACTGGCCGTTGTGGGCAGTCCGAAAGATGCGATCGCAAAAATCGAGATGCTGGCAGAAGCTGGTGTGACGCAAGTATCAATAGGCGGACCGCTTGGACCAGACCCGGCTGAAGCGATTCGCCTGATCGGTGAAAAAGTCATTCCCTATTTCCGCTAGCAGACGCGGCTTGCGGGGATGAATCTCAATGCCCACTTCAGACCGATGAAAGCACATGACTGATCAGGAAACGAATTCGCCAAAGATTTATTATGGCTGGTGGATCGTAGCAACGGCCGCCGTTGGCATGTCAACCGGACCGGGTCAGTTTGCCTTTGGCTCACTTGGCCTGTTCATCATTCCGCTGGGAGAGGAATTTGGCTGGAGCCGCACGGAAGTCAGCCTGGCGTTAACCTTCTTTACTGTAGCGCTGGCTTTTTCGATTCCCTATATTGGTAAACTGGTCGATCAACATGGCAGCCGGAAAATTCTGCTGCCATCCTTCATTATCTTCGCTGTTTTGCTGGCTTTGGTACCTTTCCTTGCAGATCAATTGTGGATTCTATTTCTGCTTTTTGCGCTGATTGGGTCACTGGGTGCCGGCTCCAATGCCCTGCCTTACTTGCGAACGATCTCGGCCTGGTTTGACCGGCGCCGGGGTTTGGCCATGGGAATTGCCATGGGAGGAAGCGCCACGGGTTACGTGTACATGCCGCCAGCGGTGCAGTACATGATTGATCATAACGGCTGGCGCTCGGCCTACCTCATGCTGGCCGCCGTGACACTGCTCGTGGCAGTGCCGCTGGTTTATTTCGTGCTGCGCGAGGCGCCTTCGACAGCGGACAAAAAGAGCGTTGATGAGCTTCGACAGAAATCATTCGTCGCGGGGTCCGCAACACAAACACCGTTATCAGTCCTGCTCAAGCGACCCTTGCTGTGGCAGCTTTTTCTGATTTTCTGCGTGTTGTCCTTCAGTCTCTATGGCGTGCTGTCACATATCGTACCCATGTTGCGCGATCGTGGCATGTCGCCAGGATCTGCAGCCCTCGTTCAGTCTACCCTGGGCATGGCCGTAGTCGCATCGCGGGTGGCCATTGGTTATACCATGGACCGGTTTTTCGCACCGTATGTTGCTGTGGTCTGCTTTTTGCTGAGCATCATTGGCATCGGCCTGCTGGCCACCGGGTCCATTGGCGCCGTGGCTTTCATGGCCGCCGCATTCATAGGAATCAGCATGGGCGCCGAGATCGACATGCTGGCATTCCTGACAGGGCGTTACTTTGGCGTGGAAAACTTCGGCCAGGTATACGGTATTCTCTTCACCTCGTTCCTGATCGGCACGTCCCTGGGGCCAGTCGGCTATGCTATGGCATATGAATCACTGGGAACGTATATCTGGGTGCTGCTGTTGAGCATTGGTTTAATGCTTGCTTCCGCACTCATTACGCTTCGGCTTCCCAGGTATTCCTGAGCTGCAAATGTCCGGGAGCAAGGTGAAATGTTGAAAATCAAAGCCATAACGACACTGGTGTTTTTGTCCTTGAGCAGCACCGCTTTGTGTGAAGACTATGTCTTGCATGCGGGACGGATGATAGACGTCGTCGCCGGGAAAGTGCTGCAGGATGTGACGATCACCATCGAAGGTAACCGCATCACGGCAGTGGACCCCGGTTACAGGGCGCCCGGCGACTCCCAAAAACTGATTGATTTAAAAGCTTACACGGTCATGCCCGGCTTGATGGACATGCACACACATCTGACTACGGAAGTTTCTCCACAACTGTTCACAGAGAAGTTTCTGCTCGAATCGGCGGACTATGCCTATCGCGCAAAAGTCTTTGCCGAGCGCACATTGTTTGCCGGGTTCACTACCGTGCGCGACATGGGTGACCAGGACCGCAACCTGGCTGCGGCCATGCGGCGGGCGATCGATCAACACTACATTCATGGTCCACGAATTTACACCGCAGGGAAAGGCCTGGCGACTACTGGCGGCCTGGCGGACCCAACCAACGGCCTGCGCCACGAATTCATGGGCAGCCCGGGCCCGGTGGAGGGGGTGGTCAACGGGCCATTATCGGCCAGACAAGCGGTCCGGCAACGTTATAAGGACGGAGCGGACCTGATAAAGATAAACCTCACCGGTGGCTCAATCAATCCATCCAGGACCAGCCTTGGACCACAATGGCAGCAGGATGAACTCAACGCCGTGGTGGAAACGGCTGCCGATTACAACATGACCGTCGCAGCACATGCCCACAGCGCAGATGGAATAATCCGTGCAATACTGGCAGGCGTGACTTCGATCGAACATGGCACCTTGATGGATGAAAAGACTGCCGAGCTCATGAAGAAACACGGCACTGCCTATGTGCCGACAATGACTGCCATTAAATGGTCGTCACGCAATGCAAGGGAACAAAGAGAAACCGCCGAGTCCATTCGCGGACAGATGGCCGATATGGGTGAGCTCATCGATAAGACCTTTGCGATGGCATACAAGAAAGGCGTGTGGATCGTCTTTGGCTCCGATTCCGGAGTTTTCCCCCATGGCATGAACGCGGATGAATTCGTTTACATGGTGAATGCCGGAATGCCGCCGATGCAAGCCATTCAAAGCGCAACCATAGAGTCTGCAAAACTGCTGAGAGTCGAGAATTCGCTTGGTTCGATTGAGCCGGCAAAACTTGCGGATCTCGTCGCTGTTCGCGGCGACCCGCTGGCGGATATTTCCCTGATGAAGTCAGTATCCTTCATCATGAAGGACGGCGTC
>DATDPS010000127.1:0-5745 GCA_035292625.1 Lysobacterales bacterium
GGATCAACCTCGCCATCTACCGCCAACAGCTGATTGGCAGGAACCAATTGATTATGCGCTGGCTGCCGCATCGCGGTGGCGCGCAGGATTTTCGCGAGTTTCAGCAAGCCAATCCAGGCAGGCCTTTCCCGCTTGCAGTAGTGATCGGCGCTGATCCCGCGACCTTGCTGGCAGCCGTTACACCGATTCCGGACTCCCTGTCCGAGTACCAGTTTGCCGGTTTGCTGCGCGGCCGCAGGAGCAGAATCGTCGAGTCTGCCTTGACCGGGCTGCCTATACCCCACGGTGCTGAAATCGTGCTCGAAGGGCACATCCATCCCGGGGAGATGGCTACTGAAGGCCCTTTCGCTGACCACACCGGCTATTACAATGCCACCGCGGACTTCCCGGTTTTCACCGTGGAACGCATCAGTCACCGTGACCATCCGGTCTACCTGACAACCTACCTGGGCAAGCCGGGCGAGGATGAGCCCTCGGTCATGGCTTCGGCCCTGAACGAGATGTTCATTCCACTGCTGCAGGCGCAATTTCCGGAAGTGGTGGATTTCTACCTGCCACCGGAAGCCTGCTCCTATCGCATAGCCATCGTAAGCATCCACAAGCACTATCCCGGCCATGCGCGCCGGATCATGTTTGGCATCTGGTCCTGGTTGCGGCAATTTACTTACACCAAGACCATCATCGTCACGGATGACGACATCGATATCCGCAACTGGAAAGAAGTGATCTGGGCCATTTCCACCCGTGCCGATCCCGTCCGCGACACCGTACTGGTGGAAAACACGCCCATTGATTACCTGGATTTTGCCAGCCCCAAACCTGGACTGGGCGGCAAGATGGGTATCGACGCAACGAACAAAATCGCCGCTGAAACCGATCGCACCTGGGGCCGGGTTGCTGGCATGGACAATGCCACCAAGGAACAGGTGGAGCACATTGCCAGGGCTTTGGGTTTATGAGCTCTTGCCCCAGCCAGGGCGAAGCCCGGGGTCAGATCGAGCCTAAAAAGCGGCAACGGACGAAGACGACAAACGTCGCCACCCCGCGATCAGGACATCCGCCGCACGCTCGACCTCCGCCATGGTGGTCATCCATCCAGTGGACAAGCGGACTGCACCCATCGCGCGTGCGGCATCGAGACCCATCGCGGCCAGAACCCCGCTGACGACATCGCGTTCCGAGTGGCAGGCTGAACCGACCGAGGCTTCCACATCCGGGCTTACCAGCTTCAGCAATTCACGTCCGCTGACCTTGGGGAACGACAGGTGCAAGGTGTTGGGCAGGCGCTCGACGGGGTGGCCGTTAAGTGCAAGGCCCGGGATAGCGTCTTGCAGGTGCTGGTACAGGGCGTCGCGCAGCCGGCTGAGATGCATGGTCGCATCGGGTAGACGTTGCCGGGCTAGCATTGCGGCAGTTCCAAAGCCGGCAATGGTGGGGACGTTCTCGGTCCCTGGACGCATGCCACGCTCCTGGCTGGCGCCAAACAGTATGTTCAGCACCGGCGTTCCAGCGCGCACATACAAGGCGCCGACGCCCTTGGTGGCGTAAAACTTGTGCCCGGCCAGGCTTAACAGATCTACACCGAGATCATTGACATTGACCGGCAGCTTGCCGGCGGTTTGCGCCGCATCAGTGTGCAGCACTATATCCCGCGTACGTGTTAACTGCGCGATTTCAGCAATAGGCTGCAGCGTGCCGATTTCGTTGTTGGCGTGCATGATCGACACCAGCGCGGTATCCGGCCGCAGGGCTGCGCCGACATCCGCGGGCGAGACCCGTCCATGACTGTCCACCGGCACAAGGGTCAGCGCCCAGCCTTCGCGCTGCAGGTGTAAAGCCGGCTCCATCACCGCGGGATGTTCAATGGCACTGATGACCAGGTGCCGACGGGTGGTGCGCAAGGCCCGCGCCACGCCGAGCAGCGCCAGGTTGTTGGCTTCGGTAGCGCAGCCGGTGAAGACAATTTCGTGCGCAGCGGCTCCTATCAGTTGCGCCACCGACTGGCGGGCACCCTGGATGAGTTCCGCAGCCTGCTGACCACGCCCGTGGCTGGAGGATGGGTTACCGAACACCTCCATCACGCAGGCATGAATGGTCTGCGCAACCTCCGGTGCGACGGGCGTGGTTGCGTTATAGTCGAGGTAAATTGGAGCGTTCATGCGCCGGCCGGGTTGAGCCTTGGATGGGTTTCTTCCCCGCACCACCTGAGCAGCGCGCCGGAAGCGAACATTGACAACGCCACGAACCAGAAGGCGGTCTCCATCTGACCGGAAAAGTGCGCGGTCAGGCCCAGGCCCAGGGCCCCGATGCCATAACCGAGATCACGCCAGAACCGGTAGATGCCAATGGCTGACCCGCGCCAGTTCGGGTGGGCAATATCGGCCACCGCCGCTGACAGGTTGGGATACAAAAGTGCCATGCCAAATCCAGAGGTAGCAGCAGATGCCATCCACCAGAGCACCCCGTCGCCCAACACCATCAGCGCGACCCCGGCGCCACAGATCCACATGCCCCAGACGTTGGGACGATGCCGGCCGATGCGGTCCGACAAGCGCCCGGTGAATAACTGTGAGCCGCCCCAGACAAAGCCATAGACGCCGATAATCCAGCCAACAGAGGGCAGGCTCACACCTCGCTGATACAAAAATACCGGGTAGAACACCCACACCAGGGCATCGACGAACTTCTCCACCAGACCTGCCTGGCTCAGGGCCAACAAGCGTTTGTCGCGCCAACTCATCAGAGCGAAGATCTCCCAGGTGCCCGGTTGCGCGGAGACGTTCTTGGGATAGCGGGGTTGCACGCCCGCAACCTGACCGGCGGCATGGCGCGCTGCTTCGGCCCTGGCCCATGGCAAGGTGTCCCGGACCCAAACCTGCGTGAGCACCAATGCCAGCAGTATCACGACCATACCAAACAGTAGCAGCCCCTCGCGCGCACCCAGCAGTGTGGCCAGGTACGCGGTGACTATGCCGGCCAGCGCCACGCCGAGATAACCCGCGAACTCGTTGAGGCCGAGCGTCAGGCCGCGCTCCTCGAGCCGGGTGATGTCGAGTTTCGCGGTCTGGGTCATCGACCAGGTCAGGCCCTGGTTCACGCCCAGCAATACGGTGGCGGCCACGATCCAGTTCCAGTTCGGGGAATACCAGACCATCAAGGGAATGGGCAATGCCACCAGCCAGCCCAGTTGCAGGACTCGCTTGCGGCCGAGACGCTCGGACAGGCGACCGGCGACAAAATTCAGAACGCCTTTGACCAGCCCGAAAGCCACCACGAAGGCGCTGAGCAGCAGGAATGAGTTCTTCGGTACGCCGAAGTCCGACTCGGCCAGCGCCGGCACCACGGTGCGCATCATCCCGATGGTCAGGCCCACCAGCAGCACCTGCAGCAACTGGTGCAGAAACTGCTCGAGGTTGTTGCGAATACCGTGTTGCAGCTGCATCTTTGGCGTGCTCAAGCCGCGGTGTTGGTCGCAACGATGCGGTCCATCCCGGCCGGGCGCGGCGAGATGTCAGCCGTCAGATGGCGAACGAAAGCATCCCGCTCCAGAGACAAGGCAGCGTTCCACCGCTTCTCGAACCCCATGGTGGACGAGGGCTTTGCAGAAATTCCCGCACCGCAGACGCTGCCCGCCTGGTGGCCTGGGTAGATCTCCAGATCATTAGGTAGATTCAGCAGCTTGGCGTGCAGACTGTCGTAAAGCATCCCGGCCATCTCATGCTCGCGCCCAGCGAGATCCGGACGTCCGATGGCCCCTACGAAAAGCGTGTCGCCGGTGATGACGAACCAAGGCTCTTCACCCCGGCGCGCATCGGTCACAAGCAGACACATGCTGTCCAATGTATGGCCTGGAGTGTGTAGTACTTTGATCTTCACGTTGCCCAGGTCCAACACCTGGCCATCGGTGAGCGACATGAACGGGAACTTCAGAAAGTCCCTTGACGCTTCATGCAGACAATAGGGAGCGCTGACACGGCGGGCCAATTCCCGTCCTCCCGAGTAATGGTCAGCGTGCACATGGGTATCGATGACGTGCGTAATGCGCACTGCAGCCAATTTTGCCTGTTCTATGAACCAATCCTCGTCACCCGCCACGACGTCCACGGCGGCCGCCACTCCGTGGCCTGCACAGCCGAAGAAGTAAGACAGGGACGCTTCTTTGGTGGGGAATTGCCTGAAAAACATAAATGACCTCCGGTTAAAAAATAAGCACCTTATCGGCTTCCACTGTCCAGTCGGCCAGTTGTGCCAGAGTGGATCGACGCGCGCCATCGACCACGTCGGCTTCACTCAACCCACGTGCATCCATACAGGTGCCGCACAGAGCCAGCTCGCCCTTGCGCACCACCTTGCCAAGCATGAGCTGGACGTTGTAGTAGCCTTCCGGCACTTTTTGACCTGACTTGGCGCAGGCAACTGCGTCGGCCATCAGGAACACGCGCACCTGCAGACCCTCCTTGCTGGCCAAGGCCCCCGCGAGGCGCAGGGCGTTATAAGCCCGCTCGTTGCCATAGGGTGCGTCATTGATAATGAAGAGCATGTTGATCATTGCCATATCCTCCACAATTGAGTTCGCTGCTTAAACGGCTATGGCGTTCTCGACGGGCAGTCCTGCGGCCCGCCATTCGCTCACGCCGTCCTGTAACTTGCTGACCCGGAAGCCATGCCCGGCCAGTAACTGCACCGCCGCTTCCGACAGCAGGCAAAACGGTCCGCGGCAGTAAGCAACTATTTCACGATCAAGCGGCAGCTCATCCATCCGTTTCTCGATCTCGGACAAAGGCATCGAGCGCGCAAAGGGAAGATGGGCCACCTGGTATTCGCCTTCGGGACGCACGTCGATGACAACGATCTCGCCACGCCGTGCCTGTTCCAGCAATTCGGCACGTCCAAGCTCGGTCAACTGCTGCGGACTTGTCCAGATTCCCTCCAGTGCAAAGCGCAATTCGAGCAGGTGCTCCTGCGCCACTTCACGCATTTTCACCAGGAGCCCGGCGACATCCTCCCCGCTCAAACGGTAGACCATCTGCTTGCCTTCACGCCTTGCAATAACGAGCCTCGCCTCGCGCAGCGCCTTGAGGTGAGCGCTGGCAAGGCGCATGTCGATGTTCAGCTCGGTCGCCAGCGCCTCAACAGGCTTCTCCCCTTGAGCGAGCAATTCCAGTAGTTCCAACCTCTTGGGACTGCTGGTCGCCTTGCCGATGCGTGCCACCTGCTCGTAGAGCAGATTCCTGATGTCGCGCTTTTTCATACTCACAGTCTAATGAGTATTAGTATGTTTATCAAACCTGATGATATTGAGCGATTTCAAATGCCGTCCCTTTCCTGCTTTACATCCCACGCAGGACCCCGGTTCAGCCCAGGTCAACAGCACGATTGCATTCGGCAGGGCATCGTTCCAGGAAGGCAACGCGACCGCACGAGAGTACCCGAGCGCAGGGAATCGGTCGAAGTCTGTGCGCCAAAACTGTAATGTTTACAGCTGCGTTTACCTGGCGAATGGGAAAGGCACCGGGCAGTGTAAACTGTCCCTCAACCCACCGGATTTGCCGGTTGACCTTACACCAGCGACATGAGGCATGGACCATGCTCCAGACAGTAGTGCACAGTATTTTGATCGCCCTTTTGCTGGCCGGGACTACCGCCTGTTCCGACAAGGAGAGCAATCCTATTGTGCGCAACCTCGAGTCACCTGCCGGGCAGCAGGCCGCGGAGCCCTACCTTTTTACCGACCCGGCGGGTGCG
>DATDPS010000128.1:0-3062 GCA_035292625.1 Lysobacterales bacterium
GCGACTGCGGTCGACACCTTCCTGCGCCAATTGATGGATGAACAAATTGTGCAAGCAGAGCCACGAGCCCATCAGGGGAAGCCGGCTGTCCCCGCGTTGCCGGCCATGACTTTTGGTGTGCCAGTAGTGGAGAAGTTTTCCGAAATGCAGGACCTGCTCACGCTGGACCCGATCCACGAAGTCGACGAAACGGGCTGGCCTCACCGCCACTGAAGCGGCGGAAAAGGCGGTGAGTCCCCAGGATTTTTTTGAACTGGCGGTGCACTCGTTCCACACCGCCGAGAGCGCCTCCGAAAAACACAGCCGGGTCTATGGTATCGCCGGACTGCGGATCAGGGTTTGCTTTGCCGGCTCGGACTTGATCCGGCCGCTTACGCGCGCACTGGATCATTTGCGTCTTTCCGACGTGGAAAATGGAGGCGCGGCTACCGCGGACCTGACGGTGTTGGCCTGGGCCAGCGAGAGCCCCGGAGAAATGCCGCCGTCACCCGGTGCCGGCAGCTGGAACATGGGACCGAACGGAAGCATACGCTCGCTCTCCGACAAGCGTTTCAAGGCTGCGTGGATGTTCGCGGCCAATGGAATGGAAATGCTCGACCAGCAATCCTCGCGCGGGCTTTATTGGGTTCGCGATGCAACGGATCTGCCGTACTGGGAAGCGGGCGCGCCGATGCGCTTCCTGCTGGATGCGTGGTTTGCCAGTCGCGGCCTGTTGCTGGTGCATGCCGCCGGCGTTGGCGACGAGCGCGGTGCCATACTTCTCGCCGGCCCCGGGGGTGCGGGCAAATCGACGACCGCGCTGTCTTCCCTGCAATCCAAGCTGAACTATCTGTCCGACGACTACCTGCTGCTCGACCCGCAAGGCTGGAGTGCGTATAGCATCTACAATTCGGGCAAGGTCGGCCGGGAAAGCCTGCGCCGCCTGGACTTCCTGGAAAACACCATCACCAACAGTGGCCGGCTCGAAGAGGAAAAAGCGCTGCTGTTCGTACACGAGGCCTTTCCCCATAAACTGCTGAAAGGCCCGTTGCCGGTGCGGGCCATCGCCTGCCCGGTCGTGGGTGGCGGCGGCGCGGGGTGCCAGCCCCTGACGGCTGCCGCGGCCCTGCGGGCCCTGGCACCGAGCACCGTTTTCCAAAGCTCAAGGCCTTCGGCGCAGGCCTTGGGCGCGCTGGCGCGGCTGGTCAGGGAACGGCCATGCTTCAAATTGCACCTCACGCAAGACCCTTCGCGTGCGGCTGAGGAATTGGGTGCATTGCTGCCGGGGGAAGGATCGTCAACCCGACTCCTCGTATCGGTGGTCATCCCGGTGTATAACCCCGGGCCGTACCTGCGCGATGCGCTGGCCAGCGTCCTGTCGCAGGACGCTGTGCGGCACGAGAACGCCCTGGAAGTGATCATCATCGACGACGGCTCAGAGGAAGACTTTAGCGCGGCCATCGAAGAATTTTCCCTGAGCCTGGATATCCGCTTGCAGCGCCAGGCGCGACAAGGACCCTCGGCGGCCCGCAACCGTGGCATCTCCATGGCGCGAGGTGAGTTGGTGGCCTTTCTGGATGCCGACGACCTGTGGCCGGCAGGTTCGCTCGCTGCTCGTACAACAGCGCTCGAACAGGCTGCAGGCGCTGATATGGTTCATGGCCAGCTGCGCAACTTGATTGAACTCGAAGACGATGAGGGTCCCGCGATGTTCTTTGGGCCACCGCGCCTGTCTTTCAATGTGGGCAGCATGTTATTCCGGCGCCGCATTTTTGATCGCACCGGCCTGCTCGATGAGCAATTGCGGTTCAGCGAAGATGTCGATTTCCTGGTGCGGATGGCTGAAACCGGCATCAAACGCCACTTGATCGAAACGGTTTGTCTTTACTACAGGCGTCACGGCGGCAGCCTGACCGGGCCAATAAAAGCCAGCGAGCGCGGCCGCGAACACCTGAAATGCTGGGCGCGCATTTTGAAACACTCACTGGACCGGCGTCGCGCGTGAGCGCCCTTACGGGACTGGCCAGCGCGATCATTGTCGTGCGGAATGGCGAGCGCTATATCGCACAGGCAATCCAGAGCGTGCTCGCGCAAAGCTGCCCGGTAGGAGAGCTGATCATCGTCGACGGTGAATCGACGGACCGCACGGCCGAAATCGTGCGCGGCTTCGACGGCCTGCGGATGATCCAACAACCGGGCAGCGGCCTGGCCGATGCGCGCAATGCCGGAATCCTGGCGGCGAACAGCAACTGGATTGCCTTCCTCGATCACGACGATGAGTGGGTCCCGGACAAGCTGCAGCGGCAGTTCGACGCCCTGCGGGCCCGGCCTGGCGCGCTGTATTCGCTGGGATGGCTGGAGTTTTTTACCGACTCGGATGGCCCGCTGCCTCCCGGCTACACCGAGAAGATGCTCAACCAGCCAAGACCCGGGCCGACGCCGGGAACCTTGCTGGCCAGGCGCGAGGTGTTCGACCTGGCCGGTTTGTTCGAGGGGCGTTACTCGATAGGTTGCGACTTGGCCTGGATCAAACGCTTGCGCGAACTGGGTATTCAAGGCATGGAATGCAGCGACGTCTTGTTGCGCAAACGGTTGCATGCCGGCAACCTGTCACGCCAGGCGCGGATCAACCGCGGTGAGATTTTTGATATTTTGCGCGCCTCGCTCAGGCGCCGCCACGGTTAAACCCTAATTAAAACCCAAGTATTGACGTCGCGCGCGACTCCTGATGGACTTTCCCGGTTAAAGCGGAAAAAATTCCGGCTGAGGCTGGCCTGCCTGCCTGTTCAGTTGCGCGAATTCCGCTGGCTCCAGGCCGGCACTTGCCGCCAGCTCAAGCGCAGTGGCGAGCAGGTTCTCTGCCGATACCCGGCCATGATGCACCCGGCAATGCGCCGCGGCGCAGTACCAGGCCAGACGCCAGCTGTGCGGCCGCAGATCGAGCGCCCGCGTGAATTCAGACAGCGCCTGCTCCCAGCGGCCCAGGCTGGCCAGCACCAGGCCGCTCCAGCCAAGCAGGTCGGGATCGCCAGGACAGGCGTTGCGGAATTGCACGATTCCGCCCTCGCCCCGCACCGCAGGCG
>DATDPS010000129.1:0-2494 GCA_035292625.1 Lysobacterales bacterium
CTGAGCTGGATTTCGTCGTCTGGCAAGGCCAATGTTGGGGTGATCTGAAACATGGCCATAGTTTACCAACAGGCGCGCCCAGCGCGGGTTTTAACTGGGCATAAATCCAACCGATGCAGGAGAACCTGAAATTGGCAGGGCTGTTGGGCGCGCTCCTGGATTCCAGACGCGACTGCGTCGGTCTGGAATGACGGTAGGGTATGTACTGCGTCGGTCTGAATCCCACCCGCCGTCATTCCAGAATTGCGTGGCAAATTCTGGAATCCAGGGCGTTGGCTTCAGCTGTGCATTAGCAAAGGCGCTAAGCCCGTTTCAACTGCGGCTGCTGCATCTGCAGGTACTGGATCATGGACAGGGCCGCCTGGCGCGCATCGGCAATGGCGGTTACCACCAGTTCAGTGTTGCCGCTCAATCAGTAACGATCATGGATTTGAGGAATTCGATCAGTTCGGCCTGCTGTTGCCCGGTCAGGCCGAAAAAGGCGTCGCGTTCGGCGCGCGCTTCACCGCCATGGAAAAAAATGGCTTCGGTCAGCGTGGTCAGATCGCCGCGATGGCCGTAAGGTGCGGAGTTACCTGCGTCCCAGAGTTTGCGGGTCAGGAACTCTGCGGTGGGGCGTGGGGGTGGCGCCTGCGTGAATCCGGCCGGACTGGCAAAACCGTTGAGCTTGCCCTGCGGCACCTGTTCGTTGTCGAAATGATCCAGATCGACGTCATTCAGATTGTGCCGCTTGAGGTCGGTGAAAGCGCGCACGGCGACCCGGCCACCGCCCGTAGCGTGTACCAACGGGCTTTTCGAGGTCTTGACCAGGTCAAATACGTAACTGTAGGCCACATCCCCGGGCTGCAGATTTCCCGCCGGGTTGAACGGGTTGGGTTCGATGAACTCGCGCTGCTCGAGGACCAGCTCGGGCCGATGGCAACGGCCACAGCCGATGGCAGTGAATAATGCGGTGCCTTTCTTCACCGCCTGCGCAATCGCGGGGCCGGAGGGCGATGCGGTGCGCGGCGCCGGGAGCGCAGCCTGGAAAATGGTCACGGCAGTGATGTCGCCCACGGTCAGCTCGTCGCTGACGCCATCGTTGTCCGCGTCGTTGCCCGCGCCGAATCGTTCCACGGACTGGATGCCGTGGTGATGATTCGTGGCATTGTTACTGAATTCCCGCAGGGAAACCACGGCGCCTTTCTGGTGAAATGGCTTGACGATCAGATCCCAGTCCACGCCTTCGATGCCGGAGGGGTCGACTTTTCCATCCGGCAGCACACTGATCTCGCCAAATGACACACCCTTGGCCATCAGCGGCCGGGACTCAGGCTGGCCGGAATTCTCGGCGGCTGCGCGGGCACTTTCACGAATGGCAATGAGTTCCTCTGACATTTCCCGGGCCAGCATTTCAATCGCTCCGGCACCGAACATGCCCAGCGTATTGCGCTCGTTGCTGAACGCACCGTCAACGGAGTCGGTAACAGGATCCAGGGCCTGGGCCAGGACGAAGACATTGGCAACAAAATCACCCGCGCCACCGGAACGGGGCTGGAAGTGGCACCCGGCACAGGATGTGGCGTCCGGACCGGAGGTGCGGATGAACGCGGGTTGACCCGGTGCGCGGGGAGCGCCCGTACCGGTGGATTCGGGCCGGCCCTGGCCGTCGAGAATGTTGAATCGGGCATCGAACAGGTGTTGCCCGGCGCCCACCAGCTCGTCCAGGGTGAACTCGCCGGCTTCAATGGCCTGTTGGTCCAGGTGCCGGGTAATCACCGCGTGTTCGCCGATCAGTTCCTCACCCGCCAGCGCACCGGCCGGGAGCAGCGTAAATACGACACAGGTGA
This sequence comes from Lysobacterales bacterium, assembly GCA_035292625.1. Lineage (GTDB taxonomy): Bacteria > Pseudomonadota > Gammaproteobacteria > Xanthomonadales > SZUA-36 > SHZL01. The sequence goes on from DATDPS010000129.1 coordinate 1,830, forward strand.
TGGCCATAAAGGCCTGCCATATTTCCACTGCTGAGCATTCCAACTTGTTTTTCATTTTGCTTTCCATACGTACCTCCCCGCGATACTCCACAAATTGCTGCTCGAATCCAGACTATCCATATTTTGTTCCTTTGCCAGCAACTGCTGGCAAAGGAACCTGTTCCTGCGATAACAAATCAATTGCTGGGAAAGAGGGCCAACCACCAGAACGCGGGGTTGCCGATGGGTGTTTGCAGCATGCCGGGCAGCGCCTCGGGCTGAATGCCACCGTGGGGTGCGATCGCCAGATGTACCTCCGCGGTGAGCGGCTCCAGCAAGGGACTTCCGCCAAAGGGCTCGCTTTCGAACGTCACAGTACCGCTCAACTGCAAGACTGGCCCGCTGACCAGATGCCCGGCCACATTGAAGGCGCCGCCCGCTGCAGCGGGACTACCCGCGACGTCTGACGGCAGGCAACCAAATGGGACAGCGCACTCTTCCGGGTAGTTAAAAACGAAACCCCACAGCGAGTAGGCCTCGGGGTTGCCCTCGATGGCTGCCGGGTTGAATGGATTGGCCCCCGGATAATTGTAGGAACCCGGTTCCGGCGTGGGAATGCGGATACTGATGATCAGCCTGTTGTCCGCCCTGACCAGCCTGGCGCCGTCATAGGCCACCACCGGCCC
>DATDPS010000130.1:0-17027 GCA_035292625.1 Lysobacterales bacterium
CGCCGACCTGATTGCCTCGCGGTACGACATCTCGCGCGAACAGGCCGATGCCATCGCCATGCACAGCCAGCACCGGGCCGCACGCGCCCGTGCGGCCGGCTATTTCAAATCGATCGTTCCGGTCCATAATCCCGTCAAGCAAAAGACCATCAGTGAGGACGAATGCATCCGGCCCGGCATCACCCTGCAGGACCTGGCCAGCCTGGAACCGTCTTTCGCCAAATTGGGCGCCATGGGCGTGGACGCCCACCAGCTGAAAGCTTTTCCGCAACTGTCTGAAATCCGCCACGTGCACACGGCCGGGAACTCACCGGCAATGGCCGATGGCGCCGCCCTGGTCCTGGTCGGCAATGAAGGCGTCGGCAAACGGCTGTCCATGGATGCACGCGCCCGCATCGTGGCCGCGGCCAACGCCAGCGACGACCCCATGATGGTGCTGTCCGGGGCGGTTGCCGCCACCGCTAAGTTAATGCGGCAACAGGGCCTGAAAGCGCAAGAGGTCGATTTGTTCGAGATTCACGAGGCTTTTGCCGCCACCGTCATCAAGTGCCAGCGTGACCTCGACATTCCGGATGATAAGCTGAATGTAAATGGCGGGGTCATCGCGCTGGGCCACCCCCTGGGCGCTACCGGGGCCATCCTGCTCGGAACCCTGCTCGACGAAATGGAGCGCCGAGACCTGCGTCGCGGTATCGTCGCCGCCAGTGGTGCGGCCGGCGCCGGCGTGGCGATGATGATCGAACGCTGACCCTGTCCATCCCCGCGACCTCCGGCGGAACGGCCGTGGAGCAGCGCACCTGGCGCGCGATCAAAGGAGCACTGATGGAAAAATCCACCGTCGTAGCCGTCACCCTGGTGAGCTATCAGTTGCTATTGATCATGATCGGGGTCTGGGCCAGTTCACGGACCAAAACCGATGAAGATTTTTTCCTGGGTGGGCGCGGCCTTGGGCCGGTGGTTGCCGCCATCAGTTACTCCGCCAGCGCCTCTTCGGCCTGGACCCTGCTGGGCGTCAGTGGCGCGGCGTACCTGCTCGGCATTTCCGTGGTATGGATTGCGGCCGGCTCGTTCACCGGGATGCTGGTGGCCTGGTTCTGGATCGCTCCCCGGTTGTTCGGCCATAGCCGCCGGAAAAACCAGATCACGCTGACCGATTTCCTGCTCGAGGGCACACAGGGCACTATGCGGCGGTGGATAGTCTCGGCCGCCTCCGCCATCATCATCTTCTCCTTCATTTTCTACGTGGCCGCTCAGTTCCAGGGCGCCGGCGGTGCCTTCGCCAGCAGTTTTGGTTTTTCCATGAATGGCAGCATTGCCTTGGGCGCTGCCATCGTCCTGGTTTACATCCTGCTGGGTGGTTTCTGGGCGGTCAGTGTCACCGATGTCGCACAGGGCGGACTTATGGGCTTGGCCGCTGTCTTGCTGCCCTGGGTGGCCGTGAGTGAAGTGGGCGGGATCACGCAGTTCATTAGCGGCTTGCAGCAGACCAGTACCCCGGAGCAGCTGAGCTGGACCGCCGGGAATGCCGGTCTGGTGGCGGTGGGCTTGATTCTCGGCGGATTGAGCATTGGCTTCGGCACTTACGGTCAACCGCATTTGCTGGTGCGTTTCATGGCCTTGCGCGACGCCAAGGCGTTGGGCCAGGCCAGGGTAATCACGATTGCCTGGTACCTTTTGGTGTTCGGCGGCATGTGCCTGCTGGGTTTGGTGGGACGCGTCCTGCATCCGTCGCTCGACAACCCGGAGAACATCCTTTTCGCCTTGACCGACAGCGTGTTCACACCGTTGCTGGGGGCCGTCCTGGTGACGGCCGTGTTATCAGCCATCATGTCCACCGCTGACAGCCAGTTGCTGGTGGCGGCATCGGCGGTCAGCCACGATCTTGGCCTGGGCCGTGTTCACGCACAGCATGGCTTGTTGATTTCACGCCTCACCATCGCAGGATTGGTGGTTTTGGCCGTGGTCGTGGCGATTTACCTGCCGGAACGGATTTTCAGCCGTGTTCTGTTTGCATGGACTGCCCTTGGGGCCGCATTTGGGCCAACCGTATTCCTCCGGCTGACCGGCTTTCGCCTGCGGCCCGGGGGCATCCTGGCTTCCGTCCTGGCCGGTTTCACCCTGGCCGTTGTTTTTTATCTGTTGCCCAACACCCCTGGTGATGCGCTGGAGCGCCTGGGGCCGTTTTGTGTCTCCTTCGGTGTGCTGTGGCTGTACCGGGGCGAGCGATTTACAACCTGATTGAAGTATTGGGCGCGGACGACGTCTCGACTCACGGTTCGATCATTTCGTAGGTTTTCTGCAAGCGTTCGGCAAGGACATGCATCACGTGGAACTTGAATTCCGGCACGTGCCGGAGCAGGGACATGAAACTGGTTTGGTCAATCAACGCCAACACGCAATCCGACCTGGCCGTTACGGTCGCGCTGCGGATTTCGGAGTCGATCAGGGCCATTTCACCTACGATTTCGCCCGGCAATGCCGTCGCCAGGGGTTTGTCCTTCAGCGAGATCGACACCTCGCCCTGCATGACCACGTACATGTGATTGCCCACTTGGCCTTCGGAGATGATCACGGCGCCCGCGGGAAACTCCACCAGGTAGTCCGAATCCTTGAATACTTCGAGCAGGTTCATATGCCCGGTCCTGCATTGGAGGCAACAGGCTAGCCAGACGCCATGCGGCTGGGGTCTGTCAACGCCTGGCAAACTGTATGGTGATGAAATTGTCGAGTGCCCGGAGCCGGTTGGCCAACACCGCCATGACATGCAGCGAAAATTCAGTATTGCCACTGACCAGCCTTTTGAACTCGTCCCGGCCCACCCTCGCCAACCTTACCTTGCTGAGTGTCGTTGCAGTGGCGCTGCGCGTGGCTGAATTGATCATCGCCATTTCTCCGATCATCCCGCCCTCCGCTTCGGCACCCAGCGGCTCGCCGCGCAAGGTCAGTTCGACTTCGCCGGAAAGAATCACGTACATGACGTCTGCCGGGTCCCGCTCGGCAAAAATGACGGTCTTGGCGGGGTATTCCACCACGTCGTTCCAGTCACGAAACAGTTCAATCATGTTCATGGGGGTTCACCTCCTGGCAAGTGCTGATTGATTCGGGAATCTGCTGTGCCTATCCTAGCCTATGTCGGGCCCAAATGAAGAATCATTCAGTGCAGCGCCGCTTGCGCGTCCAAAAACACGGCAGGTCCTGTCCGGGCTGCCTGGCCATGAATCCCGGCTAATCGAGAAACTGCGACAATTGGGTGCGAAAGACTGATGCGTGAGACGGTAGTCATTAATGATGTGGGCCCGCGTGATGGATTGCAGAACCAGACCAGGGTGCTCACAAGCACGCAGCGCCTGGAATTGGTTGCGGCCTTGATTGCCGCCGGCTTGAAAAACATTGAGGTTGGCAGTTTTGTTTCTGACCGGGCCGTACCGGCCATGGCTGGGACCGCTGACGTCATTGCCGGCCTCAAGCAACATGATGACAGCTGCTTCGCGGTGTTGATTCCGAACATGAGAGGTTACGAGCTGGCCAGGGAAGCCGGAGTACGCAACATGACAATGGTGCTGTATGGCAGCAAGGGCATGGCGCAGAACAACGTCAACATGGGCAAGCGCCAGGTTGAACGAATGACGGAAGAAATCCTGCTGCGCGCGCAGCAAGATGGGGTCCGGATCGCCACTGCCATTGCCGTGGCATTCGAGTGCCCGTTTGATGGTCCGACCGATCCAGCGGAGGTGGAGCGCATCGCTGCCCGGTTCCTGCAGCTTGGCGCGGACGAGATTTCCATAGCGGATACAATCGGCGCGGCCCATCCCGGGCAGGTCCGTGAGTTGCTCGCAAGGCTGGTTGCCCGCCACGGCAATGATCGGCTCAGTTGCCATTTCCACGACACCCGCGCCATGGGCCTGGCCAACGTGTTTGCCGCGCTCGAATCCGGGATCCGCAAATTCGATGCCTCCATCGGTGGGCTTGGCGGCTGCCCGTTTGCCCCTGGCGCAACAGGTAATGTTGCTACCGAAGACGTCGTGATGATGCTGGAGCAGATGGGCTACGATACCGGCATCGAGCTTGCCCGTTTACTCGAAGCTGCCGCCCTGGCGCAATCGCTGACCGGAACCGCGCCTGGCGGGCGCGCCACTCCCTGGTTAAGGCGGCATCTGTAACCTGGGGTCAGAGTACATTTTCCTTAATGGCGTTTGGTCTGCTCACGGCCTTCTGGGAAAATGTACTCTGACCCCAAATTCGTTAGCCTGACCGCAACACTTTCTGGCCGCGCGCGATGGCCATGGCGCCGCTACGCACCACGGCAAGGATTTCCGCTAACGCGCCTACCCGCTTGATGAATTCATCCATGTGTTCATTGGACCCGGTCAGTTCCAGCGTATAGGTTTCGGGGTTGTCATCCAGGGTGCGTGCCCCGGCGCTGGTGGCCAGGTCCGCCAGTTGCTGCCCGGCGCTGCCGGTCACTTTGACTTTCATCAGCAGCAATTCCCGCTCGATATGCGCGTCACGGGTCATGTCAGCGATGCTCACGACATCGACCAGTTTTTCGAGTTGCTTGTTGATCTGCTCGATCACAGCGTCGGATCCCGTGGTAACCAACGTGAGTCGGGACAGCTCGACGTGTTCCGTCGGCGCCACGCTCAGCGATTCGATGTTGTAGCCGCGAGATGTAAACAGCGCGGCGACGCGGGACAGGGCCCCGGCTTCGTTTTGCAACAGGATGGAAATGATATGACGCATGTTGGCTGCCAGAAACTGATGTCAGAATGGACTGAGTGACGGGAACGGTAAGCCGGACCCCGGTGGACGTTCAATGTTGGCGCAGATTACCGGCTATTGCAATGCAGTTTTGATTACAGGACACTGATCTTCATATGAAAACAGAGAGGCAAGCCGCAGCTGCAGTAAACCACCCTCTTGCAGGTAGCGCTATGAGCGGATCTGACATGATCGTGCAGGTGCTTGCTGACGAAGGCGTGGATATCATCTTCGGTTACAGTGGCGGCGCCATCCTGCCGACCTACGATGCCGTTTTCCGTTACAACCGGGAACACCTGCGAGCCGATGGCAGCGAGCCCATGCCCCTGATTGTGCCGGCCAATGAGCAGGGGGCGGGGTTCATGGCCTCCGGCTTTGCGCGCGCCAGTGGCAAAGTGGGGGTCGTGATGGTGACCTCGGGACCTGGCGCAACCAACACCGTGACCCCGGTGCGCGACTGCATGGCGGACTCCATCCCGATCGTGGTGATTTGCGGGCAGGTGCCGACCCATGCAATCGGTACCGATGCCTTCCAGGAAGCGCCCGTTTCGAGCTGCCTGGGGCCCGTGGCCAAGCATACTTTCCTGGTGACCGACCCGGAGCGGCTCGAAGCCACCGTGCGCACCGCGTTTGAAATCGCCCGCAGCGGCCGGCCAGGCCCGGTGGTGGTGGACTTGCCCAAGGACGTGCAGAACTCGATGGGTATTTTCCAGGGCAAGGGCCTGTTACCCGTGCGGGCTTATCGCCAACGCATGCGGGCAGTGGCGGAGAACCGGCTGCAAGAAGCGGGCTGCAAAGCCTTTTATGATCTGCTGGCGCAGAGCCAGCGGCCCCTGGTCTATGCCGGTGGCGGAGTGATCAACGGCGATGCCGCGGAGGCGCTGCGTGAATTCGCCGATACCTTCGGCATACCGGTGACCACCACCCTGATGGGTATCGGAGCGGTGGACACCACTGCGCCACTTTCCCTGCACATGCTGGGAATGCATGGCACCGCCAGCGCCAATTACGCGGTCGAGGATTGCGATTTCCTGATCGCCGTGGGCGCCCGTTTCGATGACCGCGTCGCTGGTGTACCGGCCAGGTTTGCTCCGCGGGCCCGTCACATTGCACAGTTCGATATCGATCCCTCTGAAATCGGCAAAGTGAAACCGGTGAACTGGAGCCACGTGGGACGGCTGAACGAAGACCTGCGCATCCTGACAGAGTATGGGCGGCGCGCGCGCTTTGCGCCCGATTTCAGCACCTGGCACCGGGAAATAGCGGCGCTCAAAGCCACCTACAAGCTCAATTACGACCGGGAATGTGAACTGATCCAGCCGTATGCCGTGATCGAGGCCATCAATGACATAACCCACGGCGAGGCCATCATTTCAACCGGTGTAGGTCAGCATCAAATGTGGGCCGCGCAGTATTTTGATTTCCGCGGCCCCAGGCTGTGGCTTACCTCAGGCAGCATGGGCACCATGGGATTCGGCCTGCCGGCGGCGATCGGCGCCCAGTTTGCCAAGCCCGGCCGGCTGGTGATCGATGTCGACGGTGATGCCAGCATCCGCATGAACCTGGGTGAACTGGAAACGGCAACCACCTACAATCTGCCGGTGAAAGTGGTGGTGCTGAACAATTTTGGCGATGGCATGGTCAAGCAGTGGCAAAAGTTGTATTACAAGGGCCGCCTGTCCGCCAGCGATAAATCGCTGCGCAAAAAAGACTTTGTCAAAGCCGCCGAGGCCGATGGCTATGCGTTCGCCCGGCGCCTGGATAACAAGAATGAAATGTCGCGCGTGATCCGCGAGTGGCTGGAGTTTCCGGGCCCCGCGTTCCTTGAGGTCATCATCGATCCCGATGCCGGAGTCTACCCGATGGTCGGGCCCGGCCTGGCCTACGACCAGATGGTTACCGGCGACTTCATACCCACCCGCAGCCAGCACCAACAGGAAAAAATCGACGATTCATCGATGTTTTGACGGTATCCGATCCATGTGCGGCCGGTTTCGCCGGGATTCCTTACAACCACTTCTTCCAGCGGAACAGGAGCAGGATGCCGATCGCGATGGCCAGCATCATTGCCGTAATGAGATTGAAGGAAGATGGGTGTGCCGTACCGGGAAGCCCGGCCACGTTCATGCCGAACAACCCGGTGAGAAACATCAACGGCAAAAAGATTGCCGAGACGATGGATAGCAGGTAGATCTTGGAATTCTGTTCCTTGGCGAGACTGCTGAGCATCTCTTCCTGCGCCACCATGGCGCGTTCGCGGGACAGGTCCAGCTCCTCCACGAACAGTGTCATGCGGTTGGTTTCCTCTTGCAAAGCGGCCAGGTCTGATGCTGAAAAGATATCGCCCTGCAGCCGCGACAGCCGGTCGAGGGCTTCGCGCTGCGGCGACAGGTAGCGGCGGACGTGCGCGGTTTTGCGGCGCAGCTGGCTGAATTCGCCACGGTAGCTTCGGAGATGTTCGCGCTCCAGCCTGGATTCGGCCTCCTCGATGGCCACATCGATCGATTCAATCACTTCCGCTATGCGGTCTCCCAGGTTCTCGACCACGCGCACCAGCAGGTCGCCCGGGCCGACCGGGCCATCACCTGTCAGCAAGTCCTGCCGGATCTGGTCCACGGACATCGAGCGGCGACGGCGGGTGCTGATGATGCGGTCATTTTCCAACCATACCCGGATCGAGACCATGTCCTCCGCGTCGGAACCCGGGTTCAGGTTGACGCCCCGCAGCACCGTCAGCACGCCCTTGTGGGTCTGCAGGGTGCGCGGCCTGATGTCGTCCTGCAGCATCGCTTCAACCATCGATTCATCGATGCCACTGTCATTCACCAGCCAGTCGCGCCCTTCCTTTTGGGAAAAATCCACGTGCACCCAGCGTGTGTGACCAGTCCGCGGCGGTGACCTGACCTGCTCCCAGTCCAGTTCTTCGCCACCACCTTTCTGGTCGAGGTCAAAGGCGTAAATCAGTCCGGATCGGGGTATGGCGGCAGGTGTGTTCATCAGCTCACTCCACCAGGTAGCGTTGCAGGAACATCATGACGGCCTGTTGGTAGACATCGCGATTTTCCTTTTTATCGTAACCATGCCCCTCGTTCAGAGCGTTGATGTACCACACCGGCTTGCCGCGCGTGCGCAGCGCATCGACGATTTGACCCGATTCGGTGACCGGCACCCGCGGATCGTTTTGACCCTGCACCACCAGCAGGGGGAGATCGATCTTTTCCACCTGGTTGAGCGGGCTGATGGCCTGCAGGAAAGCCCGCATCTCCGGGTCGCGTTCATCGCCGTACTCCTGGCGGCGCAGATCGCGCCGATAGTCCTGGGTGCTTTCCAGGAAGGTGACGAAATTGCTGATGCCAACCACGTTAATGGCGGCCTTGAGGCGGCTGCTGTAGTGCACTGCCGAAGCCAGGGCCATGTATCCGCCGTAGCTGCCGCCATGGACTGCCACCCGCGACGCGTCAAGCTCCGGCTGCTGGGCGATCCAATCCAGCAAAGCGCCGATGTCCTTGACTGAATCCTCGCGCTTATAGCCGTCATCGAGGGAAAGGTATTCATTGCCATAGCCCAGCGAGCCGCGCACATTCGGTGCGATCACGGCAACCCCCAATTCGGCCAGCCACATCTGGAAGTTGCTGGAAAATGCAGGCCGGTACTGGCTTTCCGGCCCGCCATGGATGTTGATGACGACCGGGAAGGGTCCCTCGCCATGGGGACGGTAGACAAATGCCGGCACCATGCGAGCCTGGTCCTCCACCTGGTCAAAACTCGGGTAACGCACCAGCTCAGGCTCGATGAAGTCACCGGTATCCAGTCCGCCGACCTCGCTGAAAGTCCAGCGCTGCATGGACTCAGCGGCTTCCGGCGAGCGCCCGAGATGAATGACGAATACGTCACTCGGTGTTTGTGCAGTGCTCAGGCCCAAGGCAAGCCGCCGGTTATCCGGGTGAAAGCGCAGGCCGGTGATCACTCCGATCGGCATGTCGCCGACCAGTGAATAGCCCTGCGTGCGCGTGTTGAGCAGGTACAGGTGGCTGATGCCAGCTTCGTTGCTGGTAAATGCACCGCGACGGCCATCGGCGCTGAGTGCAAATTCGGTCACGTCCCAGGGTATCGCGGTCGAAATAAACTGCGGTTCAGCGCCCGGCTGCAGGGCTTGCCAGGCCAGTTCGGCGCCAACGCCCCGGCTGTTGGTAATGAAGTAGAAACCTTCATCCTTACGATCGAACACCACCGCACGGTTGGCAGACGGAAACTCCGGGTTGCCGGCCACACGGCGCAGCTCCCCGCTCACCAGGTCCAGCACAAAAATGTGGGAATCGGTGGCGCTGACATACTGTTGTACCAGCAGGTAACGGCCATCCACGGTAAAGTCAGCGGGGCCCCACCAGCTGTCGTCGGCAACCTCCAGCACGGGTCTGGCGGATTCGGCATTGGCCACGTCCAGCATCCAGATATCGTTGCTCTTGCCATTGCGGCGGGTGGACTGGTAGGCCAGCCTGGATCCGGATTTGTCCCAAACCAGCCTTGAATTGCGCGATTTCCCATCACTGACCATGGTGGCGACCGCGGTTTCCGGGTCGAGCATGAAAACCTGGCTGAACTCGCTGCCGCCGCGGTCAATGGTCATGGCCAGCAAGGAACCCTGGTTTTGACGGAGCACTTCGCCCACCGGCTCGCTGAAATAGGTCAGCTGGTGCCGGGCTCCGCCGGGAAAATCTACCCGGTGTATCTGGTTGACGTCGCTGAAGCGGGTCACGATGTACATGCCGGCGCCATTGTCGACCCAGTCCACCAGGGCCGCGGAACGCACGTTCTGGTACTGGTTCAGGCGGTTGACCAGGCTTTCGGGGATCTCCGGAACGTCCTGCAGAATCAGTTGCCCATTGTTCAGTGTGCGGGTAGTGACGTCAGGCGTGGCCGTTTCAGCGGCAGGGACTTGGCCAGCCAGCCCCCAAACCATCAAGGCGATGAGCGGCAACGCCAGCAGATGGCCCGGTGGGCGCCGGTAGTCCGGCCAAGGCCGGGGCCTGGCGGCGGCGGGTCGCGGCATGTTCCTTTTCCCTGAGAGCATTGTCTTTATCCTTGCCAAGAAATGGTGTTTGCAGACAGACGTGCAATGACGGAGCGGGGTCTCCAGCCCGGGTGCCACCAGCCCGCCATTGTTCGCCACCGGAACCACCGGTCTTCAACCGCTGTTTGCCCGCAAATAGTGCCACAAATGGGTTCCGGCTATACTGTTGCACCCAAACCGACCCAAAAATTCCGCCGATCGATGAACCAGGCTCTTCACATTGTCATTCTTGCCGCAGGCGAAGGCACGCGCATGCAGTCGTTCCTGCCCAAGGTGTTGCACCAGGTGGGTGGCAAACCCATGCTATTGCATTTGCTCGAGACGGCCGGCGCCCTCGAGCCCGAGGTGATTCACGTCGTCATCGGCAGTGGCGCGGACCAGGTGCGCGAGGTTTGCGCCGCGCATGCGGTCAACTGGGTTATCCAGCAGGAGCGCCGCGGTACCGGGCATGCCGTGGCCCAGGCAATGCCGCTTATTCCCGATGAGGCCCGCGTGCTGGTTTTGCTGGGCGATCAGCCGCTGATTCCGGCTGGGATACTGCGCGAATTGTCCGCTGGCCACGCTGCGCCCCTGTCCATTTTGACCATGGAACTGGACAAGCCGCGCGGCTACGGCCGGATCCAGCGTGACCGCACCGGGCGCATTGCCGGAATCGTTGAGGATCGTGATGCCACGCCGGCGCAATGGAGCATCAGGGAAGTAAATACCGGGATCATTCTGGCCGACGCAAAAGAATTGAGAAGCTGGCTGACCCAGTTGAGTTGCGACAACAGCAAGAATGAATATTACCTGACCGATATCTTCGCCATGGCCTATCACGCCGGCAAGGAAATCCGCGGGGTGCTCGCGCCCGAGGCGCTGGATTTACAGGGCGCCAACGATCGCAGCCAGCTCGCCGCCCTGGAACAACGCAACCGGCAGCGCGCAGCTTCCGACCTGATGGCGCAGGGGGTGCAAGTCATCGATCCCGCACGGCTCGACGTGCGCGGGACGGTCCAGGCGGGCCGCGATGTATGCATCGACGTCAATGTCGTGCTGGAGGGAAATATATCGCTGGGCGATGGAGTATTCATCGGCCCGGGTTGTGTGCTCAAGGACTGCCACTTGGCCGCCGGCACCCGGGTGCAGGCCTACAGCGTGCTTGAGGGGGTGCGTACCACGGGCGCCTGTGACATTGGCCCGTTTGCCCGTTTGCGGCCGGGTACGGAACTGTCGGCCGGATCCCGCGTTGGCAACTTCGTCGAGGTCAAGAACAGCCGCCTGGGCGCCAACAGCAAGGCCAATCACCTCAGCTACATCGGCGACACCGAAGTGGGCGAACGGGTGAATGTCGGCGCCGGCACCATCACCTGTAACTACGATGGCGCCAACAAGCATCAAACCCGGATTGAAGACGATGTGCACATCGGGTCCAATTCACAGCTGGTGGCGCCGGTCACCATCGGCCGGGGCGCCACCATCGGCGCCGGTTCCACCATCACCCGGGATGCACCTGCCGGGGAACTGACCGTCAGCCGCGCACCGCAAACCACGATCAAAGGCTGGAAGCGGCCCGGGAAGACACCCAAGTGAGCGAACCGGCCCGCGCAGGATTAACAGGCCCTGGCACATGTGCGGCATCGTAGCGGCCAGCGCCCATCGCGACGTGGTCGAGATCCTGGTGGCAGGTCTGCGCACCCTGGAATACCGCGGCTATGATTCCGCCGGTATCGCGGTGCAAAAGGGGCGGGCACTTGAGCGCCTGCGCACCCACGGCAAGGTCAGGGATCTCGAAGCGCTGCTCGCCGCCACGCCCCTGAGCGGTAAATGCGGCATCGCACACACGCGCTGGGCCACCCACGGCGTACCCAATACGGTCAATGCCCACCCTCTTATGTCGCAGCAGGACGTGGCGCTGATCCACAACGGCATCATCGAAAATCACGAGGAACTGCGCGGTGAATTGCAGGCCCTGGGCTATGAGTTCACCTCGCAAACCGATACCGAGGTCGTGGCCCACCTGGTCAACCAGCTGATGCGCGAAGGCAATGACCTCTTCGCGGCCGTGCGCAAGGCGGTCAGGCGCCTGCGCGGCGCATTCGCCATCGCCGTGGTCAGCGCCAGCGAACCGGGGGTGGTGGTGGGTGCGCGCATCGCCAGCCCGATGGTGCTGGGCATCGGCTACGGCGAAAATTTCCTGGCCACGGACATCCAGGCCTTGCTGTCGGTGACCAAGCGTTTCGTCTACCTCGAAGAGGGCGACGTGGTGCGCCTCGATACCGGTAGCTACGAAATACGCGACCGCGAGGACCACCGGGTCGAACGCCCGGTGAAACAAGCCGCAATGACGGCGGACGCGGTACAACGGGGCGATTACCGCCACTACATGCAGAAGGAAATTTTCGAGCAACCCCAGGTGGTGGCTGAAACGCTGGAGGGCCGCATCGGGGCGGACCATGTCCTGCCCAACATATTCGGCGTGGGAGCGGACGACATGTTGCGCCGGGTGCGCAACGTGCACCTCGTCGCCTGCGGCACCAGTTACCACGCCGGGCTGGTGGCCCGCTACCAGCTCGAGCAACTGGCCGGCATTCCATGCACGGCTGAAGTCGCCAGCGAATACCGTTACCGCAACCCGGTGGTTCCGGCCGATACGTTATTCGTGGTCATTTCCCAATCCGGGGAAACCGCCGATACCCTGGCGGCCCTGCGCCATGCCAGGGAGTCGGCCTATCTCGCCACCCTGGCGATTTGCAATGTGCCGGAAAGCTCCATCGTCCGCGCCGCGGAATTTGTCCTGATGACCCGCGCCGGTCCCGAAATCGGCGTCGCCTCGACCAAGGCCTTCACCACGCAATTGGTGGCGCTGCAGTTGCTGGTGCTCAAGCTGGCTGAACTCCACGGAGCCGATCCGAAAGTCATCGCGGACCGGGTGGCGGAATTGAGCCGCCTGCCCGAGAAACTCCACCAGGCCCTGGCGCTGGACGGCCGGATGAAGCAGCTGGCGACGAAATTTGCCGACAAGCACCACGCCTTGTTCCTCGGCCGCGGCAGCCACTATCCCGTGGCCATGGAAGGCGCGCTCAAGCTCAAGGAAATTTCCTACATTCATGCCGAGGCTTATCCTGCCGGAGAACTCAAGCACGGCCCCCTGGCGCTGGTTGACCACGATATGCCGGTAGTGGCGGTAGCGCCAAACAACCGCCTTTTGGAAAAATTGATCAGCAATATTGAGGAAGTCCGCGCGCGCGGTGGCCAGATGTTCGTCATCGCCGACGCTGCGGCCTTGTCCAGCCTGAAGGAACGGCACGGCGAGATTATCGAGCTCGACACTGGCGGGGAATTGCTTGCCCCGGTGATACTGACCGTGCCGATGCAACTGCTGGCCTACCATGTCGCCGTGCTGCGCGGCACGGATGTGGACCAGCCGCGCAACCTGGCCAAGTCGGTGACGGTGGAGTGAAACTGGCGAAACCAGGGGGCATTAAGTAAGCTGTCACCCCCGCCAGGCTTGACTTCCATCGCTTCTGGCCGGCGCCTGGTGTTCCGGTAAACAGGGAATTGACAATGCGCAGAAAGCACCAGACAGACGACGAAGCCGAGATCAACATCACACCGATGCTGGATATCGTTTTCATCATGCTGATCTTTTTCATTGTGACAACGTCATTCGTCAAGGAAAAGGGCCTGGAGGTTTCGCGCCCGTCCAGTGCTCCGCCCAAAGAGGTGAAGCAGGACAAAGGCCCCATCGTGGTGAAAATCGATGCCAGCAACCTGATCAGCATCAAGGGCCGTTTTCTCGAACCCCGCGCGGTTCAGGCCAATCTGGAGCGCGAAAAAGCCGAAAAACCGGATTCGCCGCTCATTATCGCGGCCCACCCGGAAGCCAATACCGACTCACTGGTGACCATACTCGATGCCGCCAAGGCGGTAGGAATAAATTCGGTCAGCGTGGCTACCAGCTCCCGGCCTTGAGCTTTCACCCATTCCTGTTGGAGCGCATAAACATCAAGGCATTCGCCTCGAGATTTCAGCTTCAATGCCAATCTCCGCTGGCAGTTGCAGGTAGTAGCCTCGCTGCCGCAGTTGCCGGCGCACTTGTTCCGGGTCCGCATGGGCGAGGCGGCGTACCTGTGCAAGATCCAGCTCCATGACCTGCTCGGGATGGCCAAACTGCTGCCGCAAGGCCGCGGGAAGTTCAGAAAAATCCTTCCCTTCGGCCAGGTAGATATAGCGGTAAGCCTTTTTGTCGGAACGAAAAACACTGCAACGCATCAGCTTGTGACCTGGCGGTTATTCAAGACCCAGTATAGCCCGCCAGATTGAGCATCAAGGTAAAAACTGGCCTAAACTGGACCATGAGTGGCTTGCTGCTTCTGCCCTTCCGAGGGCTGGCAAGCAAAGCTGCAGGCTTTGCTTTTTAACGCCGCATGAGGAGAACCTGTAATGAAAACCCGCATTCTTGTTCTATCCGTTGTCACCCTGGCGCTCGCCGCCTGTGCAGTACAGCCCATGGTGCCGCACACCCGTTCCGGCAATCTGAAAAACGTTTTCGTGGAGTTCACTGCAGCACCTGGCGCAGATAAACTCATGGTGCACAGCCCCAACCAGGGCTGCACCCATGGCAGTGCCGGGAACGGTTGCGTGGCATTCGGCAAAGGTGAACTCGGCACTCTCACTTTCCAGTTCAGGGGAAACCAGAAGTACCGGGACTGTCACACGACCCCCGCGGCCGAATGGGTAATTACCAGGATGCAACTGTCTGCGCAGGAAGACCCGGCTACGAATAAGGATCAGGGTGTTTTTGGAGGGGCGCAACCGGACTGGCTGGTGGAGGCTTTTCCCGGCGTCGACGCTCAGAACGGATTGCTGTATGAGAACACCGCTGCCGCCGCCACAAAAACCGTCACGTTCATCAACCTGAACGATCACGACAGCACCCAGGGTGAAAAAGTCATCTACTACCAGGTGACTGCATCACGCTGCGATGGCGCAGGGCAGCCGATCAAGATTGATCCCAGCGTACGCAATACCGGCAAGTAAGCTTTTTAAACAGGCTTTGCCTGGTGTACCTTGCAGTTTAGATGAAACCGCTGCACTACAAGGCTTTCATCAGCTACAGTCACCAGGACGAGGCCTGGGCGCGCTGGTTGCAAAAATCACTGGAGAACTACCGGGTGCCCAGGCGCCTGGCCGGTTCCCGGGGTTCGTTCGGTGAAATCCCCCGGCGCCTGACGCCGATTTTCCGCGACCGCGAGGATCTGTCTTCCGCGGCCGACTTGAGCAGCAAGATCAAGGCCGAGCTCCAGGCATCCGAGACACTGGTGGTCATCTGCTCGCCCACGGCCGCCAAATCGCAGTGGGTCAACGAAGAAATCCGCCATTTCCGGCAATTGGGGCGCGAGGAGCGGATCCTGGCACTCATCGTCGACGGGGACCCGCAAGCCGCCGATCCGGCGCAACAGTGCTTTCCGCCAGCCCTGGTAAGGCGTCTCGACGGCCAGCCGTACGAGCCACTGGCCGCCGATGCCCGTAAGTATGCCGATGGCAAACCCCTTTCCCGGCTGAAGCTCGTGGCTGGCATGCTCGGCGTCCGGCTGGACGAATTGCGCCGCAGGGAAGCCCAGCGGCGGCGCAGGAACTGGCTGGCGTCGACCGCCGCCGCGGCACTCATCCTCGCGGTGACGGCGTCACTGGCAATCACGGCCATTTCCGCCCGCAAGGCGGTATTGCAGCAAAGAAGCAATTCGGAAGAATTGCTTAATTACATGCTCGGAAATCTCAAGAGCCTCGACCCCATCGTGGGCCTGGAAGTCGTTGACCGGAATGACGAGCAGGTCATGAACTACCTGGATAATCTTGGTTTCCAGCAGATGGATAACGAGCAGCTGGTGGAAATGGCGTTGGCCTTGAGAACCGAGGGAGAGAGCCTCCACGGTCGTCGCGAACTGGATGCCGCCCTGGAGCCGCTGCAGAAATCCCGTGCAGCGTTCATCGAGCTGCATCAGCGCGAAGGCGGCAGCAAGCGCGCCTTGTTCGAACTGGGCCAGGCAGAATTCTACGTGGGCTATGTCTACATGGATAAAGGCGAACTGGATGCTGCCCAAGCCTCCTTTACCCGCTATGGCGCCATCACGCGCCGCTTGGTCAACGCGGATCCCAACAACGCCGTGAACGTCATGGAGCTGGCCTACACGCTGGTCAACCTCAGCGCCCTGGAGCGTGCCCGGCAGAACCCGGATATGGAGGAAGCCCTGCAGTTGATCCAGTCCGCCCTGCAGTACAACCAGATGGCCCTGGTACTCGATCCTGATAACGATGAATACCGGCAGGAACTCTCAAAGACCATGGCGTTCCTGGCCGATGCCTGGCTGGATATCTGTGACCTGGGAAAGGCCTGGGAACTCAAGCGGCAGACGGTTGGGTTGTCGCGTCAGCTGGCGCAAGACGAACCGCAGAATGAAAGCCGGCAACTGGAGTTGGCTTACCGTCTGTCGGGAATGGCCACCGTGCAGAAACAGATGTCCCTGACCGAACAAGCCCTGGAGGGGTTGCGCGAATCGGCAAGCGTGCTTGAGCAGCAGCTGGAAAGAGATGCTGAAAACCTGGCGGTTCGATGGGAGATCCTGCTACGCAGGCAACGCATCAACTGGATTCTCGCCAACTCCGGTGATTCCGGGAAAGCCTGGGAGGAATCCAGGGCTTTGGCGGCGGACTTCGAAACCGCATTCACCAGTGGCATGCAGGCTGATTACCAGGCAGCGGTGGAACTCGCGGAATTCAACATAAACCAATCAATCCTGGCCCACCGCATGGGCGACGCCGACGCTGCGCAGGCAGAGCTGCGACGGGCCCTGGACAGCTTGACCAGCCTGGTCAGGGAAAAGCCCGAAAACCGGTCCAGTCGTTACCAGCTGGCACGAGCGCTGTTTGAGAAATGGGCCCAGGCGGAACAATCACCAACCAGCCAGGAAATTGCGCTGCTGGACGGCTATCTGGCCGAACCCGGCTCGGTCAAGAGCTGCACTGACACCAGCCTGGCGGCGCGCCTGGCCATGATGCGCGGAGATAAAGACCGGGCCAGGGACTATACTTCCTACTTGTTGAACAGAGGATTCTTCGACCCCGAGTTCATTGTGTTTTGCCGGGACTACGGGATTTGTGAGTGATAATCGCAAGAGTGAAAATCCAGCAGGAGAAAATGATGAAAACCAGCAAG
>DATDPS010000131.1:0-2402 GCA_035292625.1 Lysobacterales bacterium
GGGTTGTGCCATCGCGGGTGTTGATTGCGTTGATGCTGCTTTTTCCGATAGGAGGTGGTATCCAGCATCTGTTTGTTTTTTATGCTGCCGAGGCACAGACACCAAACATCATGGTACTTGGCACAGGCGTATTGCTGCGCACGATCGAGATACTGTCGAGCGTCAGTTTTCTATGCGGATTGGCGCTACGCCTTGCAGCGCTTCCTGCCCTGGTTATCTTTTTGCTGCGGGCGGTGGCAAACATGGCGAATTCGCTCACCTGGCTGGGAGATGTCCTGGGTAGCATTATCGAGCCCCAGGGCGATTGGGCCTTCGGCACCATATATATCGGTGCGATAGTGCTGTTGAGTGATCTGTTGCATACCGGGAGCGGCCGTTGGTCAGTTGACTACTGGCTTTCAGAAAAACACAAGGCAACCGACAAATCCGGATCGACGCACTGAACCAGCACATGCCCCTCACACTTTTAACCAAGGAGTTCAGCCATGAAATTTGCCGTGCCCGCCGTCGCCGCAGCGACCCTTGTGATTATTTTAATAACTAACGCGCTTGCCGAGGCCCCCGAGACAGAACGTACGCAAGCGCAGGCCCCCGCACCAAATGAAGCCTATACACCAGGTTTAGGAGACTTCATGGGGCAAATTCAGATGCGGCACGCGAAACTTTGGTTTGCTGGGAAGGCAAAGAACTGGCAACTCGCGGCTTATGAACTAGATGAAATCAAAGAAGCCTTCGAGGATGCTGCCAAGTACCAGCCGAATTTCAAAGGCCAGCCGATTGCCGCAATGATTGGGCCAATTACGGCTCGACCAATTACCCAACTCGAAAAGGCAATTGACGCCAAGGACACAGTGCGATTTGCAAAAGCATTCGATAGCTTGTCGAATGCCTGTACGTCCTGCCATCAAGCCGCTGGGCACGGATTCATTGCGATTCAACGTCCTTCGTTTCCGCCCTTGACCAATCAACGTTTTGAACTGCCGCACTAAGGCTTATTCCGTGGCGCAAAAGCATGATCCCCGAACTTGAACCATTGAGGAAAAGACCATGAATCCGACTGAAGAAGCCAGAGGACTCAATCCTGAAGAAGCCCAAGCCCGCCTCGCCCGCTTCGGGCCGAACCGCCTGTTCACACCGGCCCCGGTACGCTTCTGGGCGATCGCCGCCGAGGAAATCCGCGAGCCGATGATTCTGCTCTTGCTGGTGGTGGGTGTCTTCTACGGCCTGTGGGGTGGGCTCGGCGATGCGCTGACCATCTTCGTGGTGATCCTGCTACTGGTAGCCGCCGAGGTTGGCAACGAGTTCCGCGCCAAGCGGGCCATCGCCGCGCTGGAGCGCATCGCTGCACCCAAGGCACGGGTGCGGCGAGCCGGCCAGGTGGTAACGATCGACACCGAGACGGTAGTGCCGGGAGACATGCTGATCCTGGTGCCCGGCACGCGGTTCGCGGCGGATGCCAGGCTCATCTCTGCCATCAATCTCAGCGTCGATGAAGCAGCGCTCACCGGCGAATCGCTGCCGGCGGAAAAGGCCGTGGGCGACGTGGTCTACGCCGGCACCGTCGTCGTGGCGGGTGAAGGTGCAGCCGAGGCAAACGCCACCGGCGCGGGCACACGACTTGGCCAGATGGCCGCGCAACTGGAGACGGTGAAGCCGCCCAAGACGCCGCTGCAACTGGCGATGAAATCGCTGGCCGGCAAGCTGGTGTGGGTGGCGGTGTTTTTCTCGGTCGCCATTCCGCTGATCGGCATTGCCCGCGGCGGCAACTTCCGCGAAATGATCCTCACCGGCCTGTCGCTGGCATTTGCCACGATTCCCGAGGAATTGCCCATCATCATCACGATGGTGCTGGGGCTCGGCGCCTTTCGCCTGTCGCGGCAGAACTTCCTGGTCAAGCGCCTGCGCGCCGCGGAGACGCTCGGCGATGCGACCGTCATCCTCACCGACAAGACCGGCACCCTGACCGAGAGCCGCATGCAAGTGGCGGCGGTGTGGCCGCAGGAGCAGCAACAGATGGTGCTCGCAGCCGTGCTCGGCACGGTTTCGCCTGAAGTGCCAGACGCGCTGGAGCAGGCGGTTCTGGAGCGCGCTAATGCGTCGGGTCTCGCGCTGCCGCATGGCGATATCCTGCGCCTGCGCCATCCCGGCGACGGCCGCCGCAGCAAGGCCGTGTTGTGGCGTCACCCAGACGGACTGTGGCTGCACCTGACCGGCGCGCCCGAGGAAGTCTTTCCCCGTTGCCGTGAAGTCCCGGCGGCATTGCGCGAGCAGCTTGAAACGGAAACCTCTCAGGGGCGGCGGGTTATCGCGGTGGCGACGCGCAGGCTCGACGCACAGGACGCCAACCGGCCCCTCGCTGAACTGGAGCAGGACCTCGAACTCGCCGGTCTGGTGAGCTTCGC
>DATDPS010000132.1:0-27419 GCA_035292625.1 Lysobacterales bacterium
CCGGCGCGGGGGCGGAAAGGGCAGTGGAAATTGACCAAGCTGAGACCGCCGCCGGTGTAGTCTTCGTTAAGGTAGAGCAGCAGGCTCAGGTCGCGGTCTTCGACCCGGTACCAGGTATGGCTGGCCGTATCGAACTGGCAGCTGTCGGCGTGACGCAGATACTTGCCACCCGGCTGGTAGCGCAGTATGCGTGGCCTTTCGAACCAGGCCAGATCGCGGCCGGAATTTTTTATCGCCAGCCGGAATCCTTCGGTGATTTTTTCATTGATCGCCTTGCGCAACACCCCGGGCGCCACGTCATCGCAGACCCGCGCGGGATCTTCCACGTAGACCGGCGCCCCGGGCCGGGACAAGCTGAGGTCCAGCACCTCGGCACGCCGGCGCGGCTGGTGTTCCAGCCTGGCGACCCATTTGGCGCAGGTGGCCGCTTCGAGGAATCCGGAGACCACCTGCATTCCTGCAGGGGGCCTGCGGCGCTCGGAACGGGAACCGCAGCATTCGCCGAACGACTGCGCACTGCCGCAAAAGCAGGGGTCCGCATCAGCGGGAGCAAACCGGGAAACCGGGTAGCCCATGGGCATTTCATTGCTCCCCGCTAATGCAGCGCACCGGTGGCCACGTTGGGGTCCGGGGTCAGAGCAGCGGAACGATCAGCAAAGCCACGATATTGATGATCTTGATCAGCGGGTTGATGGCCGGGCCGGCGGTGTCTTTGTAGGGGTCGCCCACGGTATCGCCGGTCACCGCCGCTGCATGGGCATCAGTACCTTTGCCCCCGAAGTGACCATCTTCGATGTACTTCTTGGCGTTGTCCCACGCGCCGCCGCCAGTGGTCATGGAAATGGCCACGAACAGCCCGGTGACGATGGTGCCCACCAGCAACCCGCCCAGCGCCTCGGGCCCGAGCAACATGCCGACGATGATGGGAATCAGCAGCGGCAGCAACGAGGGAATGATCATTTCCTTGATGGCCGACTTGGTCAGCAGGTCAACCGCGCGCGAATAATCGGGCTTGGTCGTGCCTTCCATGATGCCTTTGATCTCACGGAACTGCCGCCGGACCTCGGTAACCACCGCACCTGCTGCGCGGCCAACGGCTTCCATGGCCATTGCGCCAAACAGATAGGGCACCAGGCCGCCGATGAACAGGCCGATAATCACCCTGTGATCCGAAAGATCAAATCGCAGCAGGCCGAATCCTTCCTTTTCCAGCACGTGCGTGTAATCGGCAAACAACACCAGCGCAGCGAGGCCGGCTGAACCGATGGCATAGCCCTTGGTTACCGCCTTGGTGGTATTGCCCACCGCGTCCAGCGCATCCGTGGTCTTGCGCACGTCGTCCGGGAGGTTGGCCATTTCGGCGATGCCGCCCGCGTTGTCGGTGATCGGGCCGAAGGCATCCAGCGCCACGATCATGCCGGTCATGGACAACATGGAGGTGGCGGCAATGGCAATACCGTACAGGCCGGCCAGCTCGAAAGCGCCCCAAATGGAGGCACACACGGCAATGACGGGCAGGGCGGTAGACTTCATGGAAACCCCCAGCCCGGCAATGATGTTGGTGGCGTGCCCGGTAGTGGACGCTTCAGCCACTTTTCGCACCGGGCTGAACTCGGTGCCGGTGTAGTACTCGGTAATCACCACCATCGCCGCGGTCAGCGCCAGGCCGATCAGCGCCGCGAAGTACAGGTTAATTGAATCCGCGCCCATGATGGCTGTGGTCACCGGGTAGAATGCCACCGCGGCCAGCAGGCCGGACACGATCACGCCCTTGTACAGGGCGTTCATGATCTTGCCGCCTTCCTTGATGCGCACGAAAAAGGTACCCAGCACGGAGGCCACGATGGACAGGCCGCCGAGAACCATGGGATACAGCACGGCGTTGGCACCCACGGTTTCGACCATCAGACTGCCGAGCAGCATGGTGGCCACCAGGGTCACGGCATAGGTCTCGAACAGGTCGGCCGCCATACCGGCGCAGTCACCGACGTTGTCGCCGACGTTATCGGCGATCACGCCCGGATTGCGCGGATCGTCCTCGGGAATTCCGGCCTCGACTTTGCCTACCAGGTCGGCGCCCACATCAGCGCCCTTGGTGAAAATACCGCCACCCAGGCGGGCGAAGATTGAAATCAGTGAACCACCGAAGGCCAGGCCGACCAGCGCATGCAGTGCATCGGCCTGCGCCATTCCCACGCGCTGCAACACGGCGTAATACCCGGCCACGCCCAGCAGCCCCAGCCCAACCACCAGCAGGCCGGTGATGGCGCCGCCACGAAAAGCGAGATTGAGCGCCGGGCTGATGCCTTTGCGTGCGGCCTCGGCGGTGCGCACATTGGCGCGCACCGAGACAAACATGCCGATGTAGCCCGCCATTGCCGAAAGCAAAGCACCCACGGCGAAACCAATCGCGGTGGGCCAGCCCAGGGCAAAACCGACCAGCAGGAAGAGCAGCACACCAACGATGCCGATGGTGGTGTATTGGCGGTTCATGTAGGCGCCCGCGCCTTCCTGGATAGCCGCGGCGATGCTCTGCATCTTTTCGTTGCCCGCCGGCTGTCCCAGCACCCATTTGGTCATGCCCAGGCCATAGAGTACCGCCAATAATCCGGCGCCAAGCGCCAGCCACAGGGCCATGTCGTTAGTCATCAGTAACTCCCTCGCAATCGCGGTAATAAGTAGCGTGTTTCATGCCCGCCCCGGCCGGACCCTCCCCAGGACTGGCGCACGGGTGCGAAAAATCGCGCCATGGTAACAAATAACCACTACACCTCAAACTCCGGCAGCACTTTTTTGACCGGCACCTTCTTCAGGCGCACGTAGCACGGCAGGCCCCGGCTGTCATACGGCGGATAGGACTCGCCGCAAACCAGTGGTTCCAGATAGCGGCGCGCCGCGGGCGTAATGCCGAACCCGTCTTTGGTGATGTAGTTCCGGGGCATCAGTTTTTCCCGGTTGGCCACCCTTGCCAGTGCTGCCTCGGCAATTTTCCAGCGGTACGGGTTTTCCGAAACGCGCTCGATCACTGGCATCACGCCGTTCTTGCCTTGCAGGGCAAATTTTACCGCGGCCGCCCCCACCGCGTAAGCCTGCTCGACATCGGTGGCGGACGCAATGTGCCGTGCGGACCGCTGCAGGTAATCTGCGACCGCCCAGTGGTACTTGTACCCAAGGGCCGACTGTACGATCCCGGCCACCACCGGTGCGGCGCCACCGAGCTGGGCATGCCCAAAGGCATCGCGCGTGCCGGCTTCCGCCAGGAAACGGCCCTCCGGCATGCGCACGCCTTCGGATACGACGATGGAGCAATAGCCGTAGTGTTCCACCGCGTACCTGACTTTGGCCAGGAAGGCGGTTTGGTCAAACACGACCTCGGGAAAGAGAATAATGTGTGGCGGATCACCGGCCTGCCGCTGCGCCAATCCACCGGCCGCCGCAATCCAACCGGCATGCCGTCCCATGACTTCGAGGATAAACACCTTGGTGGAACTGGAAGCCATGGATTCCACGTCCAGGCTCGCTTCCATGATGGACACCGCGACGTATTTCGCCACCGAGCCAAAGCCGGGGCAGGTATCCGTCACCGGCAGGTCATTGTCGATGGTTTTGGGCACCCCGATGCACTGCACCGGAAAGCCCATTTTCCTGCTGATCTGCGACACTTTATATGCCGTGTCCGCCGAGTCACCGCCGCCGTTGTAGAAAAAATAACCGACCTTGTGCGCCTGCAGGACCTGGACCAGGCGTTCATACTCGCGCCGGCTTTCTTCGAGGCTCCTGAGCTTGTAGCGGCAGGAGCCGAAGGCCCCGCCCGGCGTATGGCGCAGGGCCGCGATGTCGCCTTTGCTTTCGCGCGAGGTATCGATCAGCTGTTCCCGCAATACGCCGATGATGCCATCCCTGGCTGCCAGTACCTTGCCGATGCGGTCGCGGTGCTGCCGGGCGGTTTCAATCACGCCGCAGGCAGTCGCGTTGATCACCGGGGTCACGCCCCCGGACTGGGCATAGAGAATGTTTTTTTTCATGAATCCAGGCTCCAGTTGGCGGAGGAAAGCTGCATTGACTTGGCCAGGGTCAGCGGTTAGCGTTAGCCGCTTATTCTAGTAGACGGGAAGCGTTTTATGCGAATCGTGTTGCTCGGCGCCCCTGGCTCCGGCAAAGGCACCCAGGCAACCCTGATGGTTGAAGAATTCGGCCTGCCGCATATTTCCACCGGGGTGCTTTTGCGCGCCGCGGTGGCGGAAGGCTCGGCCCTGGGGGAAAAGGCCAGGGCCGTCATGGACCGGGGCGAGCTGGTTTCCGATGACATCATGCTGGACCTGATCGAGCAACGGCTCGGCCAGGACGATGTGTGCGCGGGCTTCATTCTGGACGGTTATCCACGCAACATAATCCAGGCGGAAGCGCTGGACGCGCTGCTGGCACGCCTGAGTCAACCCATCGATGATGCCTTGCAAATCGACGTTGACGAGGAATTGGTGATCGCCCGCATCGCAGGCCGCGCCGCCGCGGAGGGCCGCACGGACGACTCTGAGGAAGTCGCGCGCAGGCGCATGCAGGTTTACGGCGAACAGACTGCTC
Source organism: Lysobacterales bacterium (assembly GCA_035292625.1). Classification (GTDB taxonomy): domain Bacteria; phylum Pseudomonadota; class Gammaproteobacteria; order Xanthomonadales; family SZUA-36; genus SHZL01. Next base: position 4,582 of record DATDPS010000132.1, read on the forward strand.
CCGTGATGGCTTACTACGCAGACCGGGGAGTGCTGACCCGGATTCTGGGTGAAGGCTCCATCGACGACGTGTTTCAGCGCATCAAGGGTGTACTACGCACCCGCGCCCGCTGAATCCAGAGCCCTGCGCATGCTATTTCAAATCAGCCCAGGCGCATGAGCCACTTGTTCCTGCGCTTGCTCGATATGATGCGCCTGCGCGCCGGGCCGCAGGACATGCCGGTCGGCTGGGGTATCGCCGCGCTGCTGGGCCTGGCTTACCTGGCCGAGGGAATCATTGCAGACCGCGCGCTGGATGGAGACGGTTCCGCGCCGCGAAGCCTGATCGCTGTTTCCACCCAGTTCCTGGCAATCGCCTGCCTGCTGGCCTGGCGCCGGATGGGCGCCCGCCTGCCCCAGACCCTGACAGCCCTTGCCGGAACCGGCTTGATATTTGGCGCTTTTTCCATCCTGCTGGTGTTGCAAGCCGCGCCCGGGAGTCCCCAGCCACTGCTGGCGCTGTTGTGGCTGGCAACCTTTGCCTGGAGCCTGGTGGTCGACGCGCACATATATCGGCGCGCCTTGTCCACTACAATGAGCCTGGGAATTCTGATCGCGGTGCTGTTGTTCGCGTTGAATTTTATCCTCATGGAAACGCTATTCCCGGTCTGAACGGGAAGCAGGATCCGGCTCGATGCACATACACATTCTAGGCGTTTGCGGAACGTTCATGGGGGGCGTGGCCTTGTTGGCCAGCCGCGCCGGTCACCGCGTTTCCGGATCGGACCAGCACACCTACCCGCCGATGAGCACGCAACTGGACGCCGAAGGCATCGAGTTGTTCGAGGGTTATTCCGCCGCTCACCTCGATCCGGCGCCTGACCTGGTCATCATCGGCAATGCCCTGAGCCGCGGCAACCCGGCCATAGAACACGTGCTGAACCAGAGACTGAAGTACACCTCCGGTCCGCGCTGGCTGGGTGAAAACTACCTGCGCGGCAAATCAGTCATCGCGGTGGCCGGAACCCACGGCAAGACCACTACCTCCAGCATGGTGGCCTGGATACTGGAGCAAGCCGGTTTGCAGCCGGGGTTTCTGATCGGCGGCGTGCCACACGACTTTGGCACTTCGGCCCGCGACGGCAAGGATTTTTTTGTCGTGGAAGCGGATGAATACGACACGGCGTTTTTCGACAAGCGTGCCAAGTTCGTCCACTACCGGCCGGATATAGCCATTCTCAACAACCTGGAATATGACCACGCCGACATCTACCCGGACCTGCAGTCCATCCAGACCCAGTTCCACCACCTGGTCCGAACTATTCCCGGCCGCGGTACCATCATCAGCAACGGTGCGGACAGCCATCTTGAAGAGGTGCTCGAAATGGGCTGCTGGAGCCGCCTGGAGCGCTTCGTACTGGGGGAGGAAAGCGCCGATTGGCAGGTGCTGCTGAACAAGCCCGGTGGACGTGAACTGACCCTGTGGCGTGCCGGAGAAAAGCTGGGCGAACTTCAGTGGCAAATGCAAGGGCGGCACAATGCCATGAATGCCTGTGCCGCCCTGGCCGCCAGCGTTGCCGCCGGTGTCGACGCTCAACAGGCCATCGCGGCCCTGGCTTCATTCCAGGGCGTCAAGCGGCGCATGGAATTGATCGCCCATGCCGACGACATTCGCGTATATGACGATTTTGCCCATCACCCGACCGCCATCCGCCTGACGCTGGAGGGCTTGCGGCGCAACATCGGCAATGCACGCTTGCTGGTTGCCCTGGAGCCGCGCAGCAACACCATGCGCGCTGGCATTCACATCAATGAACTGGGTCCCGCGCTGATCTCCGCCGATCACGTCTGGCTGAAAATCGGGGAAGGCATCGACTGGAACCCGCACGAGGTCCTGGCGCCCCTGGAGGGCCGCGGGCGGGTAGTTACCCGCACCGATGATATGTTGGAACAAATGCACGATATCGTGCGCCCGGGAGATCATGTGGTGTTCATGAGCAACGGGGGTTTTGATGCCGCGCCACGACGGTTTTGCCACATGATCGGTGGTGATGAGCACGGCTGAAATTCCGCTGTTCCCGCTGTGCACCGCATTGTTTCCGGATGATCACCTGCCCTGGCGAATATCAATCGGCCTGAGCCGCGTCACGCAGCAGCAAGAGATCCACGGATACCGGCTTTTGTTCCAGGCCGCCAAGCTCCTTCCGCAGCGGCGTCAACTGCTCGACATCATAGGCTGCGGAGCGCCAGTAACTGAACAGCCCCAGGCGCTGCACCAGGTGTTCTTCGGAAATCTGGGCCAGGTACAGAATCTGCTCACCCGGTTGCAGCCGCACCCCAGAGTCCCACAGCCGCAGGGTCAGTAATTGACCCGATCCAGGTTGGAACCGGCGCATGAGTAAAGCTTCAGAGCGGCCGCGGAAGGCGCGGCCCAGCAAAGGCAGGGACGCTTCATTGGGCTCCGGGTTCAGAGCCTGCAGAATCCACAACCAACCGCTTGCCGGCACCCGCTCCCAGCCGCCACCCGACAGCACCGCGGCGATATGGTCGGGGTCAGCTGCCACCTGGGCGTTGAATTGCCGCGAAGCCACTCGTGCTGTGCTGGTTCTCTCCTGCGGCAAGTTGCGCCAGCCACCTTCCCACCAGGTATCCAGCTGCATGTGTTGTTCCACCGTGACGGTCTGCAAGGATGCTGCTTCCGCCGCCACATGTTCCCTGGCTTGCCAGCCCAGCAGCAAGACCACCGAGCCGTAAAAAATCAGCCCGGCCATGGCTGCCGAAAACGGCTGCAGGGCTCTTTGCCGGTATGCGATGCCGACGATCAGGGTCCACACCAGTCCAAGCAGAATTCCCATAAGCGCGCCGCTCAGCCACTCCAGGCCCAGGTACAGGCGCGCCAGCGCAAACACGATCAGGGTCAGGGCTGCCGCCAGGTAAGGCCACTGGCGGTGCTTGCGCCTGGTTTCGCGGGCGATCATCACGGCAAAAAATACAAACACAACCGTGGTAAGACTCATGGCGGAGCTGGGGCTGAGCACCGTTTCCGCCGGCAGTTCGATCACCTGTGGCGTGGCGCGCAAACTCCAGGCCAGCAGCGTTTGCAACAACCAGCCGCCAACGATGGCAACCAACCAGTGCATGGCTGCTTTCATCCGCTTGGCGCCCAGCAGCCACAACAGCAGCGCAAAACTCGAAAGCAAGCTGACTTCCCAGCTTGATAGTTGCGCAATCGCCAACATCACCGGGTCGGCCAGGTGGTTACGCAGGGACACCGCCAAGCCTTGTACAGCCTGGTCCAGGTCCTGTGGCTGGTTGGAGAAGGGCGACAGGAACAGCAACATCAACAGCGCCCAGAACAGCACGACCAGCAGAATGCCCAGCGAGGTCACCGACAGTACTTCGGGTTGGGAAGGATCCAGCAAGGGACCGGTGATCCGGCCCAGCACCGGGTGCCGCCAGGTCCAGCGAATGAGGCGACGCAGCCAGCGGGCGGAGTGGCTGGCCAGCGGCTCATAGACCAGGCGGATCAGCCACCAGGTAAGCCACAGCACAACCAGCAGTATGACCAGCAGGCCCGTCAGGCGCCCGGTATATTCCGATGCAACCTCCAGCGAGGCGCCAAAAAGCATGCCCGGCAGGAGAAACGCCGGCGCCCACACGATGCAGGCAGCCACGTCGGTTGCCATGAAACGAGACGGGCTCATGCCCATGATCCCCACCACGGCGGGAATGATCGGCCGCAGCGGGCCAATAAAGCGGCCGGCGACCACGCCCTTGGCGCCATGCTGCTGAAAGAACCACAGGCCGCGCTCCATCACCCCCGGGTAACGTGAGAAGGGCCAGATATCAAGCAAGTGGGCGCGATAACGGCGCCCCAACAGGTAACTCACCATGTCGCCCAGCATCCCACCACCTGAAGAAGCGATCCACACGGACGCCAGGTCCAGCACACCCAGTCCGATCAGGGTGCCCATGGCAAACAGGATCATGATACCGGGCAGCAGGATACCCACCAGCACCAGGGACTCGAAGAACGAGATCACGAAGACCAATGCCCAACCCCAGTGTGGATTCGCATTGAACCAGCCCAGCAGTTCGTTGGTCCAGCCGGAAATTTCCATTCAGGGGCTCGCGGGCAAGGTAATCATTTTGAAAGTGTTTATGATAATGGATTGGATCAGCGTCCAGAGAAAACATATCGATGCGGAGAAAAAGCAGCATGAACGGACACAACCTGGATCTCGCCAACCGCACTTTGTTCATCACCGGCGCATCACGGGGTATCGGCAAGGCCATCGCCCTGCGGGCGGCGCGGGATGGCGCCAATATCGTCGTGGCGGCCAAGACCGAACAGCAACACCCCAAGCTGCCGGGCACCATTCATGCAACGGTTGAGGAAATACGCGCAGCCGGCGGTCAGGGGCTGGCGCTTAAAGTCGACGTGCGTGATGACGACTCCGTGGATGCGGCAGTGGCGGAAGCAGTGCGGCATTTCGGTGGGCTCGACATACTGGTGAACAACGCCAGCGCCATCCAATTGCAGGGCACGGACGAGCTGCCAATGCGGCGCTTTGACCTGATGTTCGACGTCAATGTCCGGGGCACCTACACCGCGACCCGGGCCTGCATACCGCACCTGCTCAAATCCACCAATCCGCACGTGCTCAACCTTTCACCGCCGCTGAACCTCAACCCGGCCTGGTTCAAACAGCACGTTGCCTACACCATGTCCAAGTACGGCATGAGCATGTGCGTGCTGGGCATGGCGGAAGAATTCCGCAGCCGTGGCGTGGCGTTCAACGCCCTGTGGCCACGCACGGTCATCGCCACGGCGGCGATCAACCTGCTGGACGGCTCGGTGTCACCCGAAAATTGCCGCACGGCGGAAATCATGGCGGACGCCGCCTGGCAGATCCTGGTCCGCGACAGCCGCCAGTGCACCGGTAATTTCTTCCTTGATGAAAACGTTCTGCGCGCCGCCGGGATGAAGAATTTCGATCTATACCAGGTCAAGGCCGGCCAGCCCCTGATGAAGGATCTGTTTCTCGACTGAGAAAATTCGGGGTGGCGCCCCAGGGCCTGTTAACAGGCCCTAATTCACCATCCGTAAAAACGCTTCCCGCGCCGAGTTGATCGTCGCTGCAATATGCTCATCGCTGTGTGCCGAGGAGACAAATCCCGCTTCGTAGGCGGAAGGCGCAAGGTACACACCGCGTTCAAGCATCAGGTGGAAAAACCGCTTGAACGCGGCAACGTCACATTGTCCGGCCTGGGTAAAATTGATCACCTCAGGCGCTCGGGTAAAAAACAAACCAAACATGCCGCCTGCCTGCGTGGTCAGCAGCGGGATGCCCGCATGTTCCGCCTCGCGCCTGATGCCCGCCAGCAGTTCGCTGGTCTTCCGTGCCAGTTCGGCATAAAAACCCGCGGCGCAAATCAGGTCGAGGTTGGCCAGGCCGGCCGCCATGGCGACCGGATTACCGGACAAGGTGCCAGCCTGGTAGACCGGCCCGCTGGGCGCGATCATTTCCATGAGCTGCCGCCGGCCACCGAATGCGCCGACCGGCATGCCGCCGCCGATCACCTTGCCGAAAGTGGACAGGTCGGGCACCACGCCGTACAGCTCCTGGGCGCCACCGAGCGCCACACGGAACCCGGTCATGACCTCGTCGAAAATCAACAGGCAGTCAAATTCATCGCACAGCGCCCGCAAGCCACCCAGGTAGCCTGGAAGGGGCGGAATGCAGTTCATATTGCCCGCTACCGGTTCCACGATGATGGCCGCAACTTCGCGGCCGCGCGCTTGCAGGATAGTTCGCACGGCGTCCAGGTCGTTGTAGGGAGCGGTCAAGGTAAGGTCTGCAAGCACCGCGGGCACGCCCGGGGAATTTGGAATGCCCAGGGTCAGCGCGCCGCTGCCGGCCTTGACCAGGAAACTGTCGGCATGGCCATGATAACAACCCTCGAACTTGATCAGGGCATCACGGCCGGTGGCTGCACGCGCCAGGCGGATTGCGCTCATGGTCGCCTCGGTGCCGGAATTGACCATACGCACCATGTCCATGGCCGGCACCAATGCGCAGAGGCGCTCCGCCATTTCGACTTCCGCCGGACACGGGGCGCCAAAACTGAGACCTTTCGCGGCAGCCTGCTGGACCGCGGCCACCACATGGGGATGTGCATGCCCGGCGATCATCGGCCCCCAGGACCCGACATAATCGATGTAACTTCGACCCTGCGTGTCATACAGGCACGCGCCGGCTGCCCGTTCGAAAAACACCGGGTCGCCGCCGACGCCGTTAAATGCCCGCACGGGCGAATTCACCCCGCCGGGGATGTGTGCCAGGGCGCGCCGGAAAAGCTCACTGTTGGTATTCATAGCCTGCTGTCCTGGTTTCTGGGGTTGCTCGGCCGTTCCCATCCTCCCACAACGCGGCCAACTGCTGCGCTGCCCCGCGCACGTCCGGCACGTCGAAAACTGCGCCGACCACGGCCAGGTAATCGGCTCCGGCTTCGATCAGGGAGCCGCCATTCTCGGCGGTGATTCCACCGATGGCAACCAGCGGCAGGCCAAATGCTTTCGCTGCCGTTAAGGTTTGCAGTGAACACCGCACTGCGTGGGGCTTGGTGGCGGAAGGGAACATGCTGCCAAAAGCCAGGTAACTGGCGCCCTGTTCGGTCGCGGACTGCGCACGATCGAGCCGGTCATAGCAAGACACGCCGATCAGGCTGTCCGGTCCGAGCGCCGCTGCCACTTGACTGATGCTGGCATCTTCACGCCCGAGGTGCACGCCGGCAGCGCCGATCTGCCTGGCCAGCTCAAAGTCATCATTGATGATCAGGGGCACCTGTTGATCCCGGCATAAACCATTCAGACGCCGCGCCACTTCGAGCCGCCAGTCCCGGTCAGCAGACTTGTCCCGAAACTGCAGCAGACGGGCGCCACCTTGCAGGGCTGCGGCACAGTCGGCCAGCAAGCGTTGCGCGTCCGGGTAGTATTGAGGCGTAATGGCATACAAGCCGTGCGGCGGGAAAAATTTCATTGACGTCATTATAGGGTCTCCGGTGCAGCGTCCGCTCATCTGCCACGGACACGGTTTCATGTCGCTTTCCGGCATGGCACACTACGCGCTATTTTTTTCTGGCCGGAACGGGGCATATGGGCATTATTGAGATGACTTCTAACTACAGGACCTGGATGTGCGTCATTTGCGGCTGGGTCTATGATGAGGAAAAAGGCGCGCCCGCGGAAGGCCTCGCGCCAGGCACCCGCTGGGAAGACGTGCCAGGCGATTGGGTCTGCCCGGATTGCGGCGCAAGCAAGGAAGATTTCGACCTGGTGGAACTATAGGTAGAATGGGGAAAACATCCGGAGCGCTTCGTGTCTGAACAAAGGGGCTTTCATCGTTCTTCGTCGCAGGCCATGATTGGCGGCGTGTGCGCCGGGCTCGCCGAGCATTTCGGCTGGTCCGTCACCGGCACGCGCGTGGCCTATGTATTGATTTCAATTCTTTCCGCAGCCTTCCCCGGCATCCTGGTCTATCTGATCCTGTGGCTGATCCTGCCGCGCAACTGACTTTATTTTTGGGGTCAGAGTAAAAATTCATTTAAGGCCGCGGGATTATGGGCGCGGTTCGCTGAATTTTTACTCTGACCCCAGATTTACGCGGCGTATAGCAGGCCGGTTTCGAGCGACCCATCCGCATGTAATTTCAGCCAGCGGCAGGCCGGACCGGCCGGATCCCGGGTAAATTCCACAGCGCCCGGCAGGCTGTTGACCGCTGTCGAAGGGCAGCCCAGCAAGCGCGTGTGCCCCAACTGGCCTTCAAACGCCTGGTGTACGTGACCCCAGACGACGGCACGCACCCGTTCATGGCGCCGCACCAGGTCCAGCAATCCGGCCGGGTCCTGCAGCATGTGGCGGTCGATCCAGGCTGAGCCCACCACCACCGGTTGGTGATGCAGGGCTATGAGCACCGGACGTTCAGCCGTGGTCAGCAACCAGGTGTCCACAAATTGCAGGTCCCTTGGGTTGATGACGCCGTCAATGCGGCCGGCCACGCTGGATTTCAGCAGCACCAGGTTCCAGCCGCCGGCCCGCCCAATAAACGGCCCGTTCCAGGGACCGTGCGGGAAATGCCGCCGCATGACGAGATCGTCATCGTGGTTGCCCGGTAAAGCCTGGACGGGCGCAGACAAACGATCACAATAGCCTTCCAGCCGCGCATAAGCTGCCGGGCTGTAGTCCTCGCTCAGGTCGCCGGTAGCCAGCACCTGTTGCGGAACCCAGGCGGCTGCCGGGCCCAGCAGGGACTCAAGCCCGCCATCCGCGTTCCCTCCCCGGTAAGCAATATCGGCGCGGGCGGACAGGTGGCAATCGCTGATCTGCAACAACCTCAAGGGATCGCGTGTCACCGGATTGCCCTAATTCGGACGCCGCGCGAACACGGAATTCCACCATGCTGTCCGGCAATCAACACCGGCCAGGAAAACACGGCTTTAACCCGATGAAAATATTCATACCCCTGACCGACGATATGCTCGACACGCTCAACGCCTCCATGTCCCTGGTTCCCTATCAACCGGGCGTGCCTTCCATCGGCCAGCTGACGGGAACGCCGGGGACGAACCATCAATCCAGCAACAGCATCAGCTCATCACCTGGCCTGGCGTCGAGCTCCAGGGCCTTGCCGGCATTGAGCTCGAGCACGTATCTGGCCGGCCCCGCGCTGGGGTAAACCGGACATCGCTCCACCCGGCAGGGGCTGGCGTTCTGCGCCACGCTCACCAGCTTCAGGTTTTCATCGAAATAGAAAATATCCAGTGGTATGCGGGTGTTCTTCATCCAGAAGCTGCGGGTGGCCGCGCTGGGAAAGAGGAACAGCATGCCGTGGTCGTCGGCCATGCTGTCCCGGAACATGAGCCCCAGGGCCTGGTCCTCCGGAGTGGTCGCCAGTTCGACGATGAAACGTTTACCCTTGAGTTCAACCTGCGGTTCGGCGGAAAAGCACGAAGCGCACAGGAACATGGCAATGACGATGGCGAGTTGGCGCACCTGAAAACTCCCCTGGCGGTGGGTGATACGAATGCTACTTGCTTGCGCTTCACGCGTCACGCACTCCCCCTGACAAGGCACAGCCGCCGGGCTGGCCCACGGGCCTCCACTTCCCCCTGCAGACAGCAGGCAAATGTTTTATCCTTCCCACCACCACACCAGAGGAGAGTTCAAATGCAGACTTTCGTGATCATGCGCCGCGGCGCCTGGGAAGATGAGCCCGACCTGCAGGAAGCAGCCGCCGAGTCCACCCGCGTGGCCGACGAGGAAATGCCCGGGCAGGTCAGGTGGATCCGGTCTTACGTGCTGGAGGAAGAAGACGGCACACTGGGGACGGTATGTATTTACCAGGCTGAAGATGCCGATGTGCTCATGGAACACGCCCAAAGGGCGGGGTTGCCAGCCGATGAGATACTGCCGGTGGCTGACACCGTCATAGTACGCGACGACCCCTGAAGCAATCCCCGGAAAACATCCACGGAAAACATCTTTGGGCTAATCATCGGCCGCATGGTCGATTTCGATCTCGAAATTGTCCATGACTTTCTCCAGCTCGGCCGGATTAAGGTTGCCGATCACGTTGATGAAAGCAGCTTCATCCTGCTCGATGGCCATTACGGTGATCCCTTCAACCAGATCACCATTGATTTTCATGAAAATGCGCACTTGCTCGCCGGGTTCGGTCACCTTGACCACCGATTCCCAGCCCATTGCGCTCAAGCTGGATGAAATCTTGCCGATGTGATCGAATGCGCTGGCGTTGATACCGGCATCAGTCCCGCTGGTTTCAAACACCTTGATGCGCACTCCGTCGAGACGTTTGAAAATTTCCGCAACCTCAGGGTCTTCATCAGCGCTGAACGAAGCGACCAGGCCGAGCAGCGTCGGCCCCACGGCGATTTCCACACTCGGTTCACCAAAAAGAGCGTTAAGCTGGCCAAAATCAACGTAGCCGGGCAGGTTTTTCATGGCGTCTTCCTGGGCCCATGCGGGCGTGGCCAGAAGGGCTGTCAGCAGCATCAATACGATTCTCATGCGTGTTTCTCCTTGCGGGATAGCCCGATATAGGGCAGGTGTTGGTTCAATGTGTCCTTGACGGGCTCAGCAACTTCCTGCTGCAGCGCTTCATTGATTCGCTGCCCGACCCGCAAGCCTGCCTTGTCCAGGTAGAAAAAAGCGATAGCCAGGTCGCGTCGCGCCTGTTCAGCGCGCGCCTGATCGGTCCCGGACTGATTTTCAGCCTGTTGCGGTGCCGCTGGAGACCGGATGACGGGTTGGGTCAGCACTATCACGCCGGCCACCAGCGTCATGGCCAATGCACCGGTCACCAACGCCTGGCGCGGCAGGCCGAAAACCGGTCCGCGCGATGCCGCCCTCTGTTGCCGCGGAATTCTCCTCAATCGGCGGCCCAGGCCGTCTGGCGCCCTTTCCAGCTGCAGCTGGTCCAGGCCACGCTGCAGCTGCCAGGCATCGATTATGGCTTGCGACAACTGGCTGTCCTCGGCCGCACGAGCCTTCAGTTCCGCAGTCGCGGCCTGGTCCAGCTCGCCGTCCAGCAGCGCGTTGATCGCGGCTTCATAATCGCCAGTTTTCGATGGGCCCTGTCCGGTCATGGCCTTACCTCCGCAAGCTGCTCGCGCAGCTGTTTTCGCGCCCGGTGCAGGTAGGTCTTGACCTGTGGCAGGCTGAGTTCGAGCACGCTGGCCACTTCCGCGTAGCTGTGCTCCTGGATGTCGCGCAATACCACCAGCGAGCGATAAGGCTCGGCCAGGCTGGCAATGGCCCGGCGCAACCAGTGGCCCAGCTCGTGCTGGTGGCTGGCTTGCAAAGGACCGCGGCCCGGGTCCGTTGCCGTGTTTTCCAGCAATTCTTCGCCGGGCCGGCGGCGGCGCAGGCGATCCAAACAACCGTTGCGAACCACTTTCATCAGCCACGGCTTGATTTTGAGGGGATCGATCGAGTCCCGATGGCGCCAAAGCTTCACAAATGCCTCCTGGCAGACGTCCTCGGCCTCGGCCGCGTCCTTGAGCAGGTAGCTGGCCAGGGTCCAGGCCTGGTCCTGATTTTCATCCACCCACCGCCGGAAAGTTCTGCTCATTTCCAGAGGATAAACGCGCCAAACCGGGTTTTGTTACAAAAAGCCCGCAAACCCCGGAAAAATCGCTTGCTGGCCGCCCTTGAAAGGGTGCCCGGCCAACCCCAACTAGCGGGCATGCTGTGCTCGAGGTAGCTTGAAACCTGGGCACGGACGGGAAAATAGCCATCCGGATACGCTCCGGATCAATCATTCAAACGTGTTTGAAAACTTTTGGGAGATTCTGAAATGAAACTTCGTCCTTTGCATGATCGTGTAATTGTAAAGCGCATGGAGGAAGAGAAGATGTCGGCCGGCGGCATCGTGATTCCTGACAACGCAGCAGAGAAACCCATCCGCGGCCTGGTGCTGGCTGTTGGCAAGGGCAAGGTCCTAGACAGTGGCGAACAACGTGGCCTGGACGTGAAGAAAGGCGACAAGGTGTTGTTCGGCAAGTATTCCGGTACTGAAGTCAAAGTGGATGGCGAGGAACTGCTCGTCATGCGCGAAGACGACATTATGGCCATTATCGAAGGCTGATCAGCCACCGCAGCGAAATTGAATTTCAATTTTCACGACACAGATTCCGCAATTGAGGATTAAAAAATGAGTGCAAAAGACGTACGATTTGGTGAAGACGCCCGCAACCAGATGATGAAGGGCGTCAACATCCTGGCCAACGCGGTCAAGGTGACACTGGGTCCCAAGGGTCGCAACGTGGTGCTGGACAAGAGCTTCGGCGCCCCCACCGTGACCAAGGACGGCGTGTCCGTCGCCAAGGAAATCGAACTGGAAAACAAGTTCGAAAACATGGGCGCCCAGATGGTCAAGGAAGTCGCTTCCAAGACTTCTGACGTGGCCGGTGACGGCACCACCACGGCCACCGTGCTGGCGCAGTGCATGCTGAAGGAAGGCCTCAAGGCCGTTGCCGCCGGCATGAACCCGATGGACCTGAAGCGCGGTATCGACAAGGCTGTGACGGCGGCCGTTGAGTCGCTGAAAGCCCAGTCCACCCCGTGCACCGACAACAGCGCCATTGCGCAGGTCGGCACCATCTCCGCCAACTCCGACGAAGAAATCGGCAAGATCATTGCCGAAGCGATGGAAAAAGTCGGTAAGGAAGGCGTGATCACGGTTGAAGACGGTTCTGGCCTCGCCAATGAACTTGACGTGGTCGAAGGCATGCAGTTCGATCGCGGTTACCTGTCTCCTTACTTCATCAACAACCAGCAGACCATGGGCGTCGAACTGGAAAACCCTTTCGTGCTGCTGCACGACAAGAAAATCAGTAACGTGCGCGAAATGCTGCCGGTGCTGGAGGGTGTTGCCAAGTCCGGCCGTTCCCTGCTGATCGTCGCCGAAGATGTCGAAGGCGAAGCCCTGGCCACGCTGGTGGTCAACAACATCCGTGGCATCGTCAAGGTCGCCGCCGTCAAGGCGCCGGGCTTTGGTGACCGCCGCAAAGCCATGCTGGAAGACATCGCCGTCCTGACCGGCGGTGTGGTGATTTCCGAAGAAGTTGGCCTGAGCCTTGAAAAAGCCACCCTGGACAACCTGGGTTCGGCCAAGAAGATCACCATCAGCAAAGAAAACACCACGCTCATCGATGGTGCAGGTGATTCTGAAAAGATCGAAGGCCGGGTCAAGCAGATCCGCGCCCAGATCGAGGAATCCAGCTCGGACTACGATCGCGAAAAACTGCAGGAGCGGGTGGCCAAGCTGGCCGGCGGTGTGGCCGTGATCAAGGTCGGCGCATCCACCGAAGTGGAAATGAAGGAAAAGAAAGCCCGCGTCGAAGACGCGCTGCATGCCACCCGCGCTGCCGTTGAGGAAGGCGTGGTGCCGGGCGGCGGCGTGGCCCTGGTGCGTGCGGTAGCCAAGCTGGAAAAGCTCAAGGGCGCCAACGAAGACCAGAACGTGGGTATCGCCATCGCCCGGCGCGCCATGACCGAACCGCTGCGCCAGATCGTCATCAATGCCGGAGAGGAAGGCTCGGTGGTGCTGAACAAGGTAGCGCAGGGCAAGGGCAGCTTCGGCTATAACGCGGCTACCGGTGTCTACGAGGACATGATCAAGGCCGGTATCCTGGATCCAACCAAGGTCGTGCGCACGGCGCTGCAGAACGCAGCTTCGATCGCCGGCCTGATGATCACCACCGAAGCCATGGTTGCCGAGGCTCCGAAGGAAGAAGCGCACGGCCATGGTGGTGGCGGAGACATGGGCGGAATGGGTGGAATGGGCGGCATGATGTAACCTGAGCGGCCCGAATTCCTCGCTCAGGTCTGGGCGAGAAAGTGAAGCCCCGGTAAACCGGGGCTTTTCTTTTTCTGCAGAACCCAATCAGTCGATCGGATAGCGGTCCAGCACCAGCGGCCCCAACGCTTCCTTCAGCGGCCCCAGATGGGCTTCGAAGTTGCGCCATTGCTCCAGCCCGCTCTGGTAAATGGGCTGACGCACCTGTTCGGCGCTGGGGGTGCGGATGGCGCGTTCGGTTTCGTAAAAACGCAGGCACTGGTCCTCGAACGGCAAACCGCAGTAATTCAGCAGGCGCCGGACCTGGTTTTCGGTGTCCGCCACCATTTCCTCATATTGCACGCGCAAGACCCGGCTGGGCAAAACGGTGTCCCAGTGATCCATGAGGATGACGTAGTCGCGGTAGTAACGGCCGATGTCCTCCAGGCCATAGGTAAAAGTCTGGCCGCGGGCAAAGAGTTGCTTGAAGCCGGAAAAGCAGCAAGCCATGGGGTGGCGGCGGGCATCGATGATTTTCGCCTTGGGCAAAATCAGGTGGATCAGGCCAATGTGTAGAAAATTGTTCGGCATCTTGTCGATGAAATACGGCTTGTCACCGCGCTGGATGCGCGTGGTTTCCAGGTAACTCTCGCCGAGTTCGCGGAACTTCTCCGGCGGCAATTCACGCAGGATTTCCGGGTAATTAGACGCGGGATTCTTGCGCGACTTTTCCCCCAGCTTGCGTGAAATGCTGATGATATCGATCAGTTCGGCCGTGCCTTCGACCTGTGAGTGGCTGGCCAGGATCTGTTCCAGCAAGGTGGAGCCGGAACGTGGCAGTCCGACGATGAAAATAGGATCCGGCGCCAGGCAGCCCTGCCCTTTGCGGGCAGCAAAGAAGGCCACATCCAGGGTCTTGATCTGGCGGGCCGTGTCGAAGACGTTGATTTTGACATTGTGGCGGTGATTGATGCGCCGGATGGCATTTCCCCGCTTGTAGAATTTGAACGACTCGTCATATTCATTTCGGTCTTCCAGTGCCTTGCCCAAGGCAAACGCAATATGTGCCTGGTCGTCCGGGTCGCCGCCCTCGGTCGTTACCTGCGAGCGCATCAGAGCAATGTCCTCGTCGCTGAAGCGGAAGGTCTTGAGATTGGCCAGGCTCCAGTAGGCCTCGCCGATCCCGGGGCTCAGGGCGATGCACTTGCGGTAGGCAGCGATGGATTCCTCCAGCCGGCCGACGGTTTTAAGCGTGTGCCCGTAATTCATCTGGGCTCCGGCCTGGTTGGGGTAGTTTTTCAGCACCTGTTCATAGATGGCGAGCGCTTCCTTGTGATCACCCCGCCGCACCAGGATGCCTCCCTTGAGAATCAGGAATCCGGCATTGTTGGGCTCCAGCTCCAGCAGTTTCTGCACCTGCACGTAAGCCTCATCGAGCTTTTGCTGCCGCAGCAGCACGACGGCATAGTTGTGCCGTGCGAGGTGAAATTCCGGCGCCAGTTGCAGGCAACGCTCCAGCAGCTGCCGTGCGTCTTTGAGCTGCCCCAGTTTGAGTCCAATGTCGGCCAGGATGCGGATGGCCGACACATCGGCCGGGTACTGCTGGAGAAAATCCCTGGTCAGGCGCTCGGCCCTGGCCAGTTTGCCCTCGCGCATGAGATCGATGGCTTCGACCAGCTCGGGGTGGCGCACCGAGACGGCAAAGTGCCGCTGGTAGGCTTCATGCGAGCCCGCCGCGTCGCCGCTGACCGCCAACTGGTCTCCCAGGGAGCGCCAGGCGCCGGCGTGTTTCGGGTCCAGACGAACGGCCTTTCTGAGTGCAGCGATGGCCTTTTCACCTTGCCCAACCGCACCCAGGGATACCCCATACTCAAAAAGAAAACTGGGAGAGTCCGCATTGCGGGAGGCCAGCGGCTCCAGGACAGCCAGGCTTTTTCCCGGCTTGCCTTGCCGGCGCAGGGCCGCCGCGAGAATGCGCAGGGCCGGTTCGTTGCGCGGATGAACCTTGAGTATTTCCGTCGCCTGCTGCTCCGCCAGCCGCGGATCCTGGTGGAGCAGCCTGGTGGCATGCTTGAGCGCGGTGCCGATATCAGCGCTGGGCGTTTCCTGAAGTGTGTTCAAATTGCGGGTAACCAGGCCAGGGAGTACTGCTTTATTAGGCCACAGCCGGCTGCTTGATGCGAGCCGGGATGATTTGACAGGTCCCCTGAGCCCTGATTCATCGTACAAGCTCATGTTCCGATAGCCATATTCACCCCTGCTATGGCACACTACATGGAAATGGATACTGGACCCGGGACGGGTTCATCGGGTACAAAGGAAATGGTGTTGGTTACAACCACGCCCGGCGCAACGGGCAGGTAAAAACATGATCGCAATACCAAGGTCGCAATTCAACGTTCAAGTGCAGGCACAGTCGAGGAATAAAACGTGAAACAACTCAACCGGAAACCCTTGTTCAATGCCATTTCACTGGCCGTAGCCGGAACCGCCATGGCGGCGATGGTCGTCCTTCCGGCACAAGCCCAGGAAGGCTACCTGGAAGAAATCGTAGTCACCTCGCAAAAGCGCACCGAAAACCTGCAGGACGTGGGTTTATCCATCCAGGTGCTGGATAACAAGCAACTGGAGGAACTCCAGGTCAAGGGCTTCGCAGACTATATCCTGTGGATGCCCACGGTTTCGTACACCTCCAATGGGCCGGGTTACGCCAAGATCTACATGCGCGGCATCGCCAGCGGCGGCGATGGCGTCCATTCCGGTTCCATGCCCAGCGTTGGTGTTTACCTCGATGAACAGCCCATCACGACCATCAACCAGGTTCTCAACGTCCACGTTTACGACATCGAGCGGATCGAAACCCTGTCCGGCCCGCAAGGCAGTCTGTACGGCCAGGGCAGCCAGGCCGGCACCATCCGCATCCTGACCAACAAGCCGGAAATTGGTGTGAATGAAGGCGGGTACGACATCTATGCCGACACCACCAAGAGCGGCGATCCGGGTTTCGGCCTCGAAGGCTTCATCAATATTCCGATCAACGACCGCATGGCCGTGCGCCTGGTGGGCTGGTACGAGCAGCAGGGTGGTTACATCGATAATGTCTTTCACGAGCTTACCTATGCTGCCAGCGGCATCACCATCGACAACGCCGACATCGTTGAAGAGAACTTCAACACCTCCGAAGTCGCTGGCCTGCGCGCCCTGCTGAAAATCGACCTGAGTGATGACTGGACCCTGACGCCGGGCATCATGTACCAGAAAGGAGAGTCCGAGGGGCTGTGGAGACAGACTCCCGAGCTGGCTGGTGACCTTGAGACGATCACCATGTTTCCCACCTTCCAGGATGAAGACTGGTACCAGGCTTCGCTGACCCTCGATGGAAAAGTGGGCAGCCTCGACCTGGTCTACGCCGGCGCCTACCTGGACCGCAACGTCGACAGCCAGTACGATTACACGGGTTACGCCGAGTACCTCGAATACGTATATGCTGGTTACGGCTATTACTGCCTGTACTACGACGCCCTGGGCGATTGCGCCGATGGCTCGCAGTACGTCGATGGCGACGAAGAATTCACCCGCCAGAGCCACGAGCTGCGCCTGCAGTCCTCCCAGGATCAGCGTTTCCGCTGGATCGCCGGCCTGTTCTACCAGAAACAGGAACACCTGTTCGACCTGCGGTGGACGGTACCCGATCTGAATCCGGCCCAATCCACGGTTGAAAACAGCGTGGTCGTCTGGCAGACCCACCAGGACCGCATCGATCGCGACAAGGCCGCATTCGGCGAAGTCTATTTCGATTTGACCGATAGCTTTACCCTCATCGGCGGCGTGCGGGTTTTCGACTATGAAAACTCCTTGTTTGGCTTCAACGGTTTCATCCGCCACTGCACCGGCATTTATGATGCGAACGGTGATTTCATCGAGACGCCCGCCGACGAGGGGGGCGTACCGCAGTTTCCCTGCTTCAACACCGGCATCCTGGATGACGTTTCCGAGGGTGATGACGTAGCGTTCAAGGGCAGTGTCGAGTGGACGATTAGCGACGACAAAATGGTCTATGCGACCTATTCCGAGGGCTTCCGCGCCGGCGGCGTCAACCGTGCCCGGGTGGAGGGTATTCCGAAGTATGAACCGGACTGGGTGTACAACTACGAAATCGGCTGGAAAACCCCCTGGGCTGATGGGCGTTTCCGCTTCAACGGCGCCGCCTATATCGAGGACTGGGAAGATTTCCAGTTCGGCTTCCTGGATTTCACCATATCCAACCTGACCATCATCCAGAACGTGGGTAACTCCCGCACCAAGGGTGTTGAATGGGACATGGATTTTGCCGCCAGCGAAAACCTGACCCTGTCACTGCAGGGTTCCTACAACGATGCCAAGCTACGGGAAGACTTCTGGAAAGACGACGAGGACAGGGAAAATGGCGAGCCGCCAAACTCCCCCGAAGGCTTGGCAATGCCGTACGTGCCAAAATGGCAGATGACGGGTATTGGCCGGTTCAACTTCAACATGGGTGATTTGCCTTCGTTTGCACAAGTCGCGGTGTCTTATCGGGACTCCATCTGGAGTGACCTCGACGTGTTCGACTATCGCAGGAAAATGGATTCGTATACCGTGCTCAACCTGTCTGCCGGCGTCGAACGGGATAACTGGTCAGTGACGCTGTATGCCAACAACGTCACCGACGAGCGCGGACTGGTCGATCTGTCGAACCCCGGTTACGGTGTGCCCCCTGGCCTGGACTGGACCGAGAACATGATTCGTCCACGGAATTTTGGCATCCGCTGGTCGCAGCGCTTTGGCGGCGAAGTGAGGGCGTCAAGCCCGGCACCGGCGCCACTGCCAGCATCCGCCCCGGTTGCGCCTCCGCCCAATCCGGACCTGGATGGTGATGGCGTGCTGAACGAGAAGGACAAGTGCCCCAATACCCGGCCGGGTGCGGTAGTTGACCTGGACGGCTGTGAAGTGGAAGCGGTGATTGCACTGGATAACGTGCATTTTGACTTCGATCAGGCAACTCTGCGCCCCGAAGCCATGACCATCCTCGACAATGCTGCCAACCTGCTCAAGACCCAGGAAAAGGTGGTGGTGGAAGTTGCCGGTCACACCGACAGCGCGGGTTCCGAAGCGTATAACCAGGGCCTGTCCGAGCGCCGCGCCATCGCCGTGAAAGACTACCTGGAAGGCAAGGGCGTAACGGCCACCCGGCTGACGGCCCGGGGCTACGGTGAGGCCCAACCGGTAGCGTCCAACGACACCGACGAGGGACGTGCGCTCAATCGTCGGGTTGAACTGATCGTGCTCGAACGCTAGACCAAAGCAGTTGCGTTATGAAAAAGCCCCGCTTGCGCGGGGCTTTTTCTTGGCTAGCACAATCTTTCGTCATTCCCGCGAACGCGGGAATCCAGGGGAATTACATGATACGGCTGAGTTCCGGTTCGTTGTCTTTCTGCCCCCGGCCGAAAAGACGGAGCCGGTCCTAATTGAAATCCCTCGGAATCACTTCTTCCCAGTGCTTTTCCCGGATGGTCTCTCCATCCTGTTGCAGCCGCCGCGTGTAGCGATAATAAAAATTTTCCACATCGCTGGAAAACTCCAGCAGCCCGGTCCACTTCAGCACGCGGCCGTTAACCTCCACCTGGTTGCTGTATTCGCTTTTGACCCCGGCTTGGCCCGGATTTGCTACCGAGACGTGGTGTTCCAGGTAGTCCCTGAAATATTCCTTGCCCCAGGGATAGACCGTACTGCCACTGTTGGTCGCGGTCAGCCGGGTCGTGTCCCGGCGAAAATCGTGCACCACTTCGGAGATTTCGGCATAGCCGGATACGGTCTCCGCGGTAGATCCACCAAAACCCGCCGGGCTGGGGTCTGTACCGACCGGCGCGGCAAACTCCGGCGGATCACCCCCAGGCCCGGTCAACACCGGCAGCACCAACCGGCTAACTCCTGCTACACCCTTTTCACCCCCCAGTTCCAGGGTGGTAGTCATGGCATGAGGTGTGGGCCAGAACATCGGCCATTGGCTGTTGTTTACCGCGAGGCGAACGCGGTGGCCGGCGGGAAACACCCAGGAAGTGAAGTGCATTTCGATATCGAGGGCAACGGTCTCGCCGGGGATCAGGGCTTCGGGCTGCTCCGCCGAGTTTCGGTGGGCGCCATTGAGTGCCGCGCCCGTGACCAGCGTCACCCGGCCATCCGGGGCGACATCGGACAGGCGGGCGATCCAGTGCGCCCGCGGCGCATCGGCTGAGGCCTGCAATACGGCACGGGGAAATCCGAGGACGGTCACGGCTGCTTCCAGGGGCGGTGTTTCGTACACCAGGCTGAAGGCATCCACGGCGCGCTGGTCGTCCTGCAAATCGCCCCACCACATCACCGCGCCTGCCGCCTCGATGCCGACGTCCGGCTTGTAGGTCAGTTGATGTGATGCAGACCCCAGGTCCGCTGCTTCCGGGTTTGCCAATTCCGGGTTCGCGGCCACAAGGCTGTGCTCCGTCTGCAGGTACAAGGTTTCGTTCTGCGCTCCCACTACCGGCCAGCCATCGAGGTTACGCCAATGACCGGGAATGCGGTCGACCTTCAGGCCCGGCGGGTGCCAGTCGCGGATGAATACGCTGAACGCCGGTTCGTCCATGAAACCGGTGTCCAGCTTTTTGAGCCAGTGATCGAACCAGCGCACCGCGTCCGCGCGCCATTCATAACCTTCCCCGGGCGTTGGCCAATTGGGAAAGGTGTGCGACCAGGGCCCGAGCAGGGCTTTCACCGGCGCGGACAGGTGTTCCAGCATCCGCGGTACGCTGTCGCGATAACCGTCGTACCAGCCGCCCACCACGTAGGTGGGGATGCGGATCGACTCGTAACGCGAATTCAGCGACGCGCGATCCCAGAATGGCCCGTCGCGCTGCTGCCTCTTATAGATGAGAAACCAGGGTTCGGTGTCGAAACGGTTGGCAAAATAAGCCTCGTCGATGGTGTAGTCAGGCGCGCCTGGCATGGCATTCTCGATGTCCTGGCGCATCTCGTAGGCGTCCGCGTGCATGATGCCGTCGGTGAAATGCACATCATCTTCATAGATGTCGTCGGTGGCGTCCACCGCGATAATGGCTTTCAGCGCCGGCGGATTGCGCATCGCCATCTGGATGGAATTGAAGCCGCCCCAGGAAATGCCAAACATGCCGACGGCCCCCGTGGACCAGTCCTGCCGTGACAGCCAGTCGATCACCACTTCGCCATCCGCCTGTTCCTGCTCGGTATATTCGTACGCCACCAGCTTGCCTTCGCTTTCCCCCGTGCCGCGGATGTCGACGCGGGCCACGATGTAACCGCGCGTCACGAAATACGAATAGAAACCGTAGCGGTGGCTGCGTGACTCCATTTTCCGGTAGGGCAGATACTCCAGCAGCACTGGGTAGCGTTGTCCCGGGGTCAGGTCGTACGGCAGGTAGAGATCGACAGACAGGCGAATTCCGTCCGGCATGGGAATCCAGGTATTGCTGATCACCGGGCCCGCGCTTGGCACGTTGAGGCTTATGCCTGGATCTGCTTCTGTTCCGGCCCCGGCCCGGTTGGGAGCCATGGTGCTCAACAACACGATTAGTGCCAGCATTAACCCGCAGCCTGGGTTGATATACCGGGGTGCCGGCCTGTTTGCCATCATGCTTAACTCCTGTCGCGCTTGCGCCTGGTGTCTGCCCATTATGTCCCGCGATATGCAAAAATGCAGCGCAATGAAATGGCTCCGGAGAAAACACGCATGAGGCTGAAATCGCCGCGGCAGCGCCGTGCAGGCGCAATAAGCGCACAGGTGCTGGCGTTCGCGCTGTGGTGCTGGATCATGCCGGTCCCGGCCTTTGCCTGGCTGGACCTCTCCGCTGCCCGGATTGAACACCTGGACAACGGCCTGACGCTGATCGTGCTGGAAGACCACAGTTTTCCGCTGGTCAGCGTGCAAGCGCTATACCGCGTTGGCGCGCGGAATGAAACCGCCGGCGCCACCGGCCTGGCGCATTTCCTCGAACACATGGCCTTCCGGGATTCACAGAACTTTCCCGATTCCCGGCTGGTGAGCGACATTTACGCCGTTGGCGGCGAATGGCATGGCTACACCTGGCTGGACCAGACCACGTACTTTGCAACGGCGCCACGCGAACACCTCGACTTGCTTTTGCGCATCGAAGCGGACCGCATGGCACGCGTCACCCTGTCCGAGGCCGATGTGGTGGTCGAGCGCGGCGCCGTCATCACCGAAATGCACAGCTATGAAAATGACCCGGCTTCAGTGCTGAACGACCACGTCATGTACCTGACCTTCCTGGCCCACCCCTACCGCAACAACACCATTGGCTGGGAAAGCGACGTGGCGCGGATGAGCCATGCCGATGTGCTCGCTTTCTACCAGCAGCATTACCACCCGGGGAATGCCATCCTCGCCGTGGTGGGCGATGTGCGCGCGCGAGAAGTCATCCGGCAGGTGCGGAGCTATTTTGGCGCCTTGCCGGCCAGTTCGCCCACCGCAGCGCCGCATACCATCGAACCCGTGCAAACCGGTGAACGGCGCCTCGTGCTGCGGGGTGAGGTGGAGCGCAAGCATTTCAAGATTGCCTGGCGTGCTCCCTCGGCCAGCAATGCGGACTACCCGGCTTTTTTGCTGGCACAGGAATTGCTGGCCGGCGGTTCCGGTGTCAGTTTCCTGCAAAACGATTGGGGTACAGTGGCGCGCCGGGATGCGCCCCTGGCCGGTATCACGGACGACTTGAGCACCTGGTTTCCGCCCGCGGCCCAGGACTATGTTTTCGTCATCAGCGGATCGGCACCGCGCGACGCCGATGAGGCAGGGGTTGAACGGGCCATCGCGCAGGCCATCCTGCGGTTGCATCAACAACTGTCAGCGGGTGGAGAGCTGGTCCAAAGCCGGGTAGAGCAGGCCAGGCAGCGCGTCCGCCGCGAGTTGGTGTTCGATGTGCTGACCACCGAGGATGCAGCCCATCAGCTGGCTTTTTTTGCCGGACTGGATGCGCTGGAGGTATTGCTGCAACTGCCGCAAAGCCTGGAGCAGGTAAACGCCGAAGAACTGGCTCGCGTCATCGCTGATTACCTGCGGCCCGAATACAGGAACATTGCCTGGTATGTGCCGCTTGCCGAAGAGTCTGCAGGCCTTCAGGCGCAATACGGCTCGACCGCCGCGCCAGCCCGGGCGGAACAAACGCAAGCACGGAAAACTCCAGTTACGGCAGCAGAAATTTCCCAATCGCCCCCACGGCCGGCGACGGGCGGGATGAAACAAGCTGCCGCCTCGCCCCGCCTGGTGCGCCTGGGCAACGGCCTGCCCGTGATGCTGCACTACTCGCCGCTGTCACCGACCGTGAGCCTGAGGGTGGTAACGCCCCTGGCACAGTTTCCGGCGGGCAGTTCCGCCCACCCGCATCAACCTGCCTGGGGTCTTTCCTCCCTGGATTACGACCTGCTGCCGGACCAGCTGGACACGGCCATTGCCCAG
>DATDPS010000133.1:0-13832 GCA_035292625.1 Lysobacterales bacterium
CCGGCTTTCAAGGCTGGTAAAGCCCTGAAGGATGCCGTAAACTAGCGCGCTTTCTGCAAGGGTGCTTAGCTCAGTTGGAAGAGCATCGCCCTTACAAGGCGAGGGTCGGCGGTTCGAGCCCGTCAGCACCCACCAGAAAATGTGGAGTGGTAGTTCAGTCGGTTAGAATACCGGCCTGTCACGCCGGGGGTCGCGGGTTCGAGTCCCGTCCACTCCGCCATCAGACCGAAAAGGGCGCCTTGACGGCGCCCTTTTCATTAATGCATAACTTTGCCGGACGGTTCCGTCCGACAGCATAGGGAAGATGAAGGATTATGGTTCTTCAGGCCATCCGTGAACGGCTTTCCGGCATTCTTGCCGTCTTCATTTTTGCCATACTGATTGTTCCATTCGCGTTTGTGGGCGTGAACTCCTACTTTTCGGCGGATACGATCAACCGCGTGGCACGGGTCAATGAAGTCGATATCACGACCTCCGATTTCTCCCAGGGTTTCCAGAATTATCGCCGCCGCATGCAGTCACTCCTGGGCGAGAATTTCGACCCCGAACAGTTCGACCAGCCCATCATTCGCAGGCAGTTTCTCGATTCCCTGATCGACCGGGAGTTGCTGGCGCAGGTGTCTCTTGAAACCGGCCTGGAAGTGGACGACGAAACTTTGGCCAAGGCTATCCGCGAGATTCAAGCCTTCCAGGTTGACGGTGCGTTCAATGCAGACGTATACCAGCAGCGCTTGCAGGCACAGGGTAGCTCGCCGCAGCAGTTTGAGAATGAAATGCGTGCACAACTCATCCTCGACCAGATTCCTGGCGCCATAACTTCAAGCGCAATATCAACGGATTGGGAAGTCGATCAGTACGTCCGGCTGCAGGATCAGAAGCGAGCTTTCAGGGCCATACTGCTGCCGGTGCAGAAGCCAGAGCTGTCCGCGGAAACAGACGGAGAAGCGGTCGCGGCGGAAGAAGCTGTGGCCGACGATATCAGTGAAGATGCGGTTCTTGCCTGGTACGAGTCCCACCCGGAACTATACCGGTCAGAAGAGCAGGTTACCATTGAATACCTGGAGCTTGAAGCGGCAACCATGGAAGCTGATTCAAAGCCTGACGACGATATCCTGCGAGCCCGTTTTGAAGAACAGAAAGCACGCTTTGTCACACCGGAAAACCGCCTGACGTCGCATATCCTGGTTGAAGTCGATCCGGACGCCGACGATGCTGCCATTGAGTCGGCCAGGCAAGTGGCTGAAAGCCTGGCCGGGCGAACCCGGGCTGGCGAGGATTTTGCAACCCTGGCTGAGGAATTTTCACAGGACGCCGGCTCGGCCGCGCTGGGCGGCGACCTCGGCTGGGTCGAGCCCGGTTTCATGGTCCAGGCGTTCGAAGAGGGGCTTTACGCCCTGACTTTGGCCAACCCGATCTCCGACCCAGTGCAGACGGGCTTTGGATGGCACGTGATCCAGTTGCGCGATATCCGCCCGGCGGAGGGCATGTCGTTCGAAGAAGCCCATGAGATTTTGCTCCGTGAGTATACCGCCGAAGTCCAGGAACGAAGTTTCCTGGAGCAGGCTGATCGACTGGTTGACCTGATTTACGAAGACCCAACAACGCTTGAAACAGCAGCCGGGGAACTGGACCTGGAAGTGCAGCAAGCGGGCCCCTTTGGCCGGACCGGAGCCGATGGAATTGCCGCAAACGGGGACGTGGTCAAGGCGGCGTTCTCCGACCTCGTTCTGGTGCAGGGCGCGGCCAGCGATCCGATAGACCTGGGGGAAAATCACATGGTCATTCTCCGGATCAAGAAGCACGCCCCCGAAGGCTTGTTGCCGCTGGATAAAGTGCGTGGCGATGTCATCGCCAGCATTCAACGTGAACGCGCCACCCAGCGAGCCTCCGCCCGGGCCGAAGAAATCCTGGCGCAACTGCATTCAGGCGCAGACATTGCCAGCATGGCGGAATCGCAGTCGCTGGAGTTGATCCAGGCCGAAGCAGCGCAGCGTACCGCGACGGAATTTGCCGCGGACCTCCTGGCGAAGATATTCCTGATGCAGGCACCCGAAGGTGAAACGCCACGCACTGCCATCGTTCCGCTGAACAACGGCTTTGCCGTGGTGCAACTGGAACAGGTGGTTGACGGCGAGGTGACAGGAGACGATCAAATTCGTCTGCAAAACTATCGCCGCAGGATCGCCAATGCAACCGCCAGTGCAGAATTGACGGGACTTATTCGCATGTTGCGCCAACAATCCGAGAT
Source organism: Lysobacterales bacterium (assembly GCA_035292625.1). Lineage (GTDB taxonomy): Bacteria > Pseudomonadota > Gammaproteobacteria > Xanthomonadales > SZUA-36 > SHZL01. Next base: position 2,249 of record DATDPS010000133.1, read on the forward strand.
CGAAGTCTTCGAGGACCGCTTGTAAAAAAATCCCCGGGCCCGGGGCTTTACGGGCTGGAACAGGGGTTTTTGTGCTCCTTACTTGAGACCGCCCATGCCAATGATGTTGTGGCCGGCATCGACAAATGTAGTTTCTCCCGTCACGCCTGAAGCCAGGTCCGAGCAGAGAAATGCGGCCACGTTACCCACTTCGCGCGGAGTGATCGTCCGGCGCAGTGGGGCGGTTTCCTCGACATGCGCCAACATGCTGCGAAATTGGGCAATTCCGGCCGCCGCCAGGGTCTTGATCGGACCCGCCGATATGGCGTTCACCCGTATTCCCCGGGGCCCCAGGCTCTGCGCCATGTAGCGCACATTCGCTTCCAAACTTGCCTTGGCCAGTCCCATCACGTTGTAACTGGGCATGGCCCGCACGGAACCCATGTAGGTAAGGGTCAGCAGTGCGGCACTGCGGCCTTCCATCATTGGCAGCCCCGCCTTGGCTAATGCAACGAAGCTGTACGAGCTGATGTCATGGGCGATTTGGAACCCTTCACGGGTGATGACGTCCATGTAGTCACCTTCGAGCTGTTCGCGCGGTGCGAAGCCAACCGAATGAACCAGGATGTCGTAATAATCCCAGTGTTTTCGCAGCTCGCTGAACACAAAGCTGATTTCTGCATCGGAAGCCACATCGCAAGGAATGATGATGTTGGAACCGGTGATTTCAGCAATTTTTTCCACGCGGGACAGGAGCTTTTCATTCTGGAATGTAAAGGCCAGTTCAGCACCCTGTGCATGCATGGCCTCGGCTATGCCCCAGGCAATGGAGCGGGGGCTGGCTACTCCCACGATCAGGGCACGTTTTCCGGTTAGAAATCCCATGGGTATTTTCCTGTTATAAGCTAGGTGCCAGCAGTTGCGGCATGGAAATAATGTCCGGGGCAGAGTACTTCAATTCAGCGGCTGTGTTAAGAGCGTGGCCGCCGGTCGAATTCCAGTCGCCGGGCTGCCCGCTGCTCAATAAGTTTGCCTTCGTGCCAGGCCAAAACGCCATTGACGAAAGTGCTGGTGATGCGCGAGCGGAAGCGTTTGCCCTGGAAGGGGCTCCAGCCGCAACGTGACAAAATGGTGCCGGGGCTTACCACAGTTTCGTCGGCCATATCCAGGATGACGAGATCAGCATGATAGCCTTCGCGCAGAAATCCCCGATCCTTGACTTGAAAGCGCCTGGCTGGATTGTGCGCCGTTCTGGTGACGATGGTGGGCAGATCGATTACGCCGTCGTGACACAGCTCGAGCAGGCACAACAGCGCATCCTGCACCAGCGGCAGCCCGGCCGGAGCCAGCAGGTATTCCGCGCTGGCCTTTTCGTCACGCGTATGCGGCGCATGATCGGTGGCGATGATGTCCAGTTGTCCGCTTTGCACCGCGGCGCGCAGAGCTGCGCGGTCGGCAGGTGATTTGATGGCAGGGTTGCATTTGATCAGGTTGCCGAGCTGGCCGTAGTCCTCGCTGCTGAAATACAAATGGTGGACGCAGACTTCGGCGGTGATCGACTTGCCCTCGATGGGTCCGGGCTCGAACAACTCCATTTCGCGGGCGCTGGTGAGGTGGAGGACGTGTAGTTGCGCGCCGTATTCGCGGGCCAGGCTGACCGCCAGGCTGGATGATTCATAACACGCTTCCGCGTCGCGGATGACCGGGTGCTCGCTCACCGGTATGTTTCTGCCAAAGGTGTCCATGGCGGCCTGCAGGTTTCGCTGGATGCGTGGTGTTGATTCGCAATGCGTGGCGATGAGTACCGGAGAATCCCGGAAGATGCCCGCCAGCGTCTGCACGTTATCCACCAGCATGTTTCCGGTCGAAGATCCCATGAACACCTTGACGCCTGCGGCGGCTGCGGGATTCAGCGCGCGGATCACATCGAGATTGTCATTGCTGGCGCCCAGGTAAAAGGCGTAATTCGCCGCCGAGCTGCGCGCGGCAATGGCATACTTTTCCTCCAGCGCCTCGATGCTCAAGGTGGGCGGCAAGGTATTGGGCATGTCCATGAAACTGGTGACGCCACCGGCCACCGCGGCGCGTGATTCAGAGCCGATGTCGCCTTTGTGGGTCAGGCCTGGCTCACGAAAATGCACCTGGTCATCAATCATGCCGGGCAGCAGGTAACGGCCGGCCGCTTCGATAACCATGGCCCCGGCCGGTGCCGGGATTTCGCCACCACAGCGTTCGATCCGCCCTGCGCCGATCAGCAGATCACCGAAGGTGACCAAATCTTCATTGACCATCTGGGCGTTCTTGATCAGGGTCCGCTCGCTCATTGCCTGGGTCTTTTCCAATTCCTGCATTGGGTAGGTATGCCGGCCGCTTTCCGGCCCGGCCCGGTATGGTACAGTTGCTCTGGAACTGCCGCGTGGTGGCAAACGTCCTTGGCTTTACGGCACGGGATCATAGCCGCCGGGGCAAAAAGGGTGGCAACGCAGAATCCGCCGGATGGCCAGCCAACTGCCCTGCAAACTTCCGTGCCTGCCGATCGCCTCGGAGGCGTATTGCGAACAGCTCGGAGTGAAGCGGCATTGACTACCCAAAAAGGGGCTGAGCAAGAGCTGGTAGGCGCGAATCAAAGCCTGGAGGATTTTTCGCATGGGCGTTTTTCCCGAGCTGGTCACCGCTTTGTTCCAACAACATTTGTTCCGACAAAGCTTGCTGTCTGTGCCAAGTTCGTATATAAATCTGCAATTTCTTTTTCGGGGCGCACCGCCCGAAATCATAAAAAAACAGAAAAAACAAAGGGATATTTTGTTTTTTCCGTTTTTGCATGATCAAGGAGTAGATTAACACGATGACTACAAGCCGTGTGAAATTGAAAAAGAATTACAAGCCCCTCAAAAAAGAACCATACATGTGCCCCAAGCACTTGGAGTATTTCCGCCAGAGGCTGGAGGCTTGGCGGGACGAACTGGTTGAAGAGTCACGCGAGACCATTTCCAACCTGCAGCACGAAGTCAGGGATGTCGGTGACGAAGCTGAGCGGGCTACCCGGGAAACCGATAACAGCCTGGAATTGAGAACCCGCGACCGTTACCGCAAGTTGCTGAATAAGATCGAAAAGGCCCTGAACCGCATCGAAGAGGGTGAGTACGGTTATTGCGACGAAACCGGCGAGGAAATCGGGCTTGATCGCCTGGAGGCCCGGCCCATTGCCACCTTGTGCCTCGATGCCCAGGAGCGCTGGGAATTGCGTCAAAAGCAGCAAGGTGAATCGCGTTAAGTATACGGACACTTTCTGGCTGAATCGCAACACTGAAAATAGCTTGATCCACGTCAGCCTGCGAGCAGGTTATTTTAATAATTTGTTAACATAATGGACAGTTATTGGTTACAATGTCGCAAGAGTAAGCGGGTTTGCCCATGGCGTGGGCCGCAGTTCAAAATTAAGAATTTTTAAATCCGAAGGAGGAGTGTTGCGTGAAAATCTCTAAATCAATAATTGCACTGACATCAGCGTTGGCATTGCTTGGCAGTACCAGCCTCGCGGCTGACGGAGCCCAGCCCTGGCACCTGACGTATCAGATCGGCGGCGCCAACCTTGACTCGGATCGAGATACCCGTGACGGGGATCTCTGGAACTCCGTGGGTTTTGGCTATTTCATCACTGACAACGTCAGCCTTGACCTTGAATACGATGAGTTCGACGGTGACTACGAAAATTACAATGTAGTTGTCCCGGGTGCGACCTACGATGAATGGAACCTCAGCAATTGGGGCCTGATGGGTCGTTATTTCATTGGCGAAAATGCCTGGAGGCCTTTCGTGGGCCTTGGGTTTGGCGCCGAGAAGCATCGCAGCGTGCTGGATGAGGACACCAATCTCTCAGCTAACGTTGCTCTGGGTCTGCATGGCCAGTTGGCCAAGCATTGGTCCGTGCGCGCCCAGGCAATGTGGCGCCAGGACATGGATGGTTCCAGCATTCCATCACGCGGAGAATTCCGTGATCTCTACTACAGCCTCGGCCTGAGTTTTGACTTCGGTGGCAGGGATGAGCCCGCGGCTGCCGCGCCGGCTCCAGCTCCAGCCGCTGCACCGGCTGCCCCACCGCCCAATCCGGACCTGGATGGCGATGGCGTGCTGAACGAGAAGGACAAGTGCCCCAATACCCGGCCAGGTGCGGTGGTTGACCTGGACGGCTGCGAAGTGGAAGCGGTTATTGCACTGGATAATGTGCACTTTGACTTCGACAAAGCCACGCTGCGTCCCGAAGGCTTGGCGATCCTCGACAAGGCTGCCGGGCTGTTGAAGCAGTACGAGCGCGTAGTGGTAGAAGTTGCCGGACATACCGACAGCGTTGGCTCTGACCAGTACAACCAGGGTTTGTCCGAGCGCCGTGCAGCAACAGTGAAAGACTACCTCGTCGGCCAGGGCATTACTGCTACCAGGTTGACCTCTCACGGCTATGGTGAAGCGCAGCCGGTAGCTACAAACGATACGGATGAAGGACGTGCCCTCAACCGCCGTGTTGAGCTGATCGTACTCGATCGTTGATAGCTTAAGTTCGTGTGAACAAAGGCCCCGCAGTAGCGGGGCCTTTTTTTTAGGATAAAAGCTTGCGGGCGTGACCCTGGATTGCCTGCAGCATGGCATGCAGCCCGTTGGCGCGAGTGGCCGACAGGTGTTCGCTCAAACCTATGGCCTGGATGAAATAGGGTTCCGCGTCCAGCACCTGTCGGGCCGAGCAACCGGAGTAAACACGGATCAGCAGTGCGATGAGGCCGGAGACGATGGCGGCATCGCTGTTGGCCCGGATGCGGATTTCATCCCTGTTCCCTTCAAGATACAGCCAGACTTTGGATTGGCAGCCTGGCAACAGCTTGTCGTCGGTTTTCTCGGCTTCGCTCAGCGCGGGGAGTTTCCGGCCCAGGTCGATCAGGTACTGGTATCGATCCAGCCATTCCGTGAAATACGTAAATGACCGGATGATCTCGTCCTGGATGGCGTTGGGGTCGTGCACTTACGTTCAGACCTCAAACCTTGTTTCCGGTTTCAGTCCGGCGCCAGCGCGTCGTGCCGTCCGCGTCTTCGAGCAGGATGCCTATGGCGGTCAGTTCTTTGCGGATGCCATCGGCCGTAGCAAAATCCCGTGCCGCCCGCGCTGCGTTACGCTGCGCGATCAGGCTTTCAATGTGTGCGCTTTCAAGATCATCCGCAGCGGCGCCAAACCACTGCGCGGGAGTCGACGACAGCAGGCCGATCAGCCGGGCGTTGGCCAGTAACTCCCCGGCCAGTTTTTGCGCCGAATCACGGTGTTCCGCCTTCGCCAGGTCTCTTGCGACCCGGTTGAACTCCGCCAGCGCCAGCGGCGTATTCAGATCATCACGCAATGTTTCCAGAAAGGCTTCGCTGGGACGCGGTGCCGGCACAAATGGACCGTAAGACTCAGCCGAAATTCGCAATACCCCGTACAGGCGGTCCAGCGTGCGCTTGGCACGTTCCAGTTCCAGGTCGGACCAGTCCAGGGGCTGACGGTAGTGAGCGCTGAGTAAAAGGTAGCGCAGAACTTCGCCGTTATAGGATTTGAGCAGGTCATGCACCAGGAAAGTGTTGCCCTCGGACTTCGACATCTTGCGTTTATCCATGGTCACAAAACCATTGTGCAGCCAGAAGCGCGCAAACGGCTTACCGCCATGCGAACACACACTCTGGGCGATTTCATTTTCATGGTGGGGAAAAATCAGATCCTGTCCGCCACCGTGGATGTCGATGCACTCCCCCAGGTGGGTTTCAGCCATGGCGGAACATTCGAGGTGCCACCCCGGGCGGCCCCAGCCCCACGGACTGTCCCAACCCGGCTGGCCACCAACCGAGGGTTTCCAGAGAACAAAATCACCCGGGTGTTTTTTGTACGGAGCAACTTCAACCCTGGCTCCTGCCACCATCTCGCGCATGTCACGGCGTGACAACATGCCGTACTGCCCATAGGACTCGATATTGAACAGCACGTGTCCTCCGGCAACATAGGCATTACCCGTGTCGATCAGGCGCTGGATCATCTCTTGCATCTGCGCGATGTGCTCGGTCGCGCGCGGGGCGATGGTTGGCTCTTGCACCCCCAGGGCAGCCATGTCGTCCAGGTAAGCTTGCGTGAAACGGGCGGATATTTCTGCGATCGGCACGCCCTGCTCAGCGGCCGCCGCATTGATCTTGTCATCCACGTCGGTGATGTTGCGGGCGTAAATGACCTCGGGGTAGTGGAGCGCGAGCAGCCGGCGCAATAAGTCAAAAACGACCGCGGGACGGGCATTGCCGATATGGGCAAAATTGTAGACGGTGGGTCCGCAGACATACAACGTAACGCGTTCAGGATCGAGCGGCTCAAAGGCCTGCTTTTCACGCGCCAAAGTGTTGTACAGCTGGATTGTCACTGTCTGTTTTCCAATTTGCCTATGGGGTGCACTGTGTTTAAAGTCCGGCTCTGCATTCACCGTGGCCCGGGCCTGGTTTTGGCCTCGTTCCGAACCGGAACGGCGCAAGGTAATGCGAAAGCGGGGTATTCTACCAAGATTACCCACGCAAGCAGCAAACAAACCCTGGAGGACAAGTCTGATGTTTGAAGACTTTTATGGTGCCCACATCAAGGAAATGCAACGCCGCTGGGAAGCGGTCATGCTGGCGGAAAACCATTCGGCGGCAGTGATCCACGCCGGCACCCCGACAGTCAGTTTTCTGGATGATTACGTTTACGCATTTCGGCCCAACCCTCTGTTTCTCGGCTGGTTGCCTTTGACACACCATCATGACAGTGTCTTGCTGATCCGTCCCGGCGAAAAACCCTTGTTGTGGTTCTACCAACCGGAAGACTATTGGCACTTGCCGCCGACGGACCCGCAAGCCTGGTGGGCGGATCACATCGAGGTGCGCGTGGTATCAGAACCAGGTACCTGGCGCCGCGAACTACCGCAGGCCGTGGCCGCGATGGCGGCGCTGGGCGACAGTCCCGAACTGGCAGCAGTGTTTACGCCGGAGCAGATCAATCCAGCCCGGTTAGTGACAAAACTGCATCTGGAACGCACTCGTAAGACGGACTACGAGGTCGTTTGCATGCAGCAGGCCAACCGCTTTGCCGCCCGGGCGCACCAGGCCGCCAGGCAGGCCTTTGAAAATGGTAAGAGCGAGTTTGATATTCACCTCGAGTATCTGAACGCATGCCGGCAGAATGACGCTGAGCTCCCCTACGGCAGCATCGTCGCCTTGAACCAGCATGGCGCGGTGCTGCATTACCAGCGCAGGCAACGCGTGGCGCCGTCAGTGCGCCGCTCATTCCTGATCGATGCCGGCAGTACCGTAAATGCGTACGCAGCTGACATCACCCGCACCCATGCCGCGGCAAGCGGTGAATTTGCCGATTTGATCGGGGCGGTGAACACCATGCAGCAGGATCTGTGCGGCGCGGTCAGGGCCGGGGTTGATTTCAGCCGTCTGCACCTGGAAACCCACCTTCGCATTGCGGAAATCCTGGTTGCCTGCGGCATCATCCGGGGGGCAGCGGAAGACGCTGTGGCAAGCGGGCTGAGCAGTGTCTTCTACCCGCACGGACTCGGTCACTTCATTGGTCTTCAAACCCATGACGTGGCTGGCTTGATCGATAACCAGGGAGCGCCCATTCCACGTCCGGAAGGCCATCCCTACCTGCGCCTGACGCGGAAGCTCGAGCCGGGCAATGTGGTGACCATAGAGCCTGGGCTTTATTTCATTGAGTCCTTATTGAACAAATGCAAGGCCGGGCAAAAGGCCGCTGCCATCAACTGGAAGGCCTTGGAACAGCTCATACCATACGGCGGTATTCGCATCGAAGACAACGTGGTGGTGCGGCAGGACGGCTGTGACAACCTGACCCGCTCGGCTTTTGCTGAGCTGTAGTATGCAATCGTAAAGAGGATGGGCGACCCAATGAATGGGAGATTGCACCGCAGCTCAGTCGATCAGGCCCAGGCCGGCCAGATCCTGTAGATCCATTTTCCCCGCCGGACCATGGTTCCAGATCGTGCTTTGATTGCTGAAATTCAGCTGCTTTTCCGCACTGGACATTTTCTTCAAGGATTCCATCAGCTGTGATTCCTGCATGGTGCGGATCACCAATCTGTCCAGGTCCGTGGCGTAAGGTTCACCGATAATTTTCCGCATGGCCTTATTGGCGTCACTGAGGTCGTCGGGAAACAGGTACTTGCCTGATTGCAGTTGAAAGTGATCCGACACGGTCTGCAGGGAACTCAGCGAACAGTAGGCATCATCGAGCAAGCCGATGATGCCAAGATAGTCGGGAATGATGTCGTCCTGCTGTTTCCAATACGACTGCACCATGGCCAGTACACGCTGCATCTGGTCTTCCAGCCCGACATTGCTGGCTGCTGTCCAGGCCACTTTCATCATGTAGGGCACCAGTTCAATGTAGCCTTGAACGAAGTGGGAAGCGCGCTGCAGGTCCGCGTCAGTGGCCTGTTTTCCGCTACGCTCGGCTACCACGGCCAGTAGTTCATGCAATTCAGACTCAGCGTGTGATTCAGCGTATTGCTGGGCAATCAGGGCTTCGATCGCGGAAGTTTCCACAGTATTCCCGGTCAACCGTCGGGACGGGTATTCTAGCAACTGCTGTCTCTGCACCAAAGCCCGGTGTTGCAGCCCGGTGTTGGAGCCTTACCGGCAGCGGAGCTGTGCTACCATTCGCGCCCCTGGACACAAATTGGCTGGAACCCCTGGTGCTGCTGATTTCCCTGATGACCTTGTTTGCCGGACCCCTGCTGTACATCTGGGTGTTCAAGGGCGGCCGGGTGGCACAGGCAATCGACCGCCTGATCGTGCTGGCGCTGATTTTGCTCTTGGTTTTTCTGCTCGGACCGGAAATCATCCGGGCATTGGGGTGGCCCGGGGTGGTGCTGATTGGGCTGGGCTACATGCTGCCGGGCTTGTTGGAAATGGCGGTGCGCCGCGCCGCTGAGACCATGCATCTTGCCACGCTGGTACTGGCCTTGCTGGGCTTGTTGTTGCACGCTTTGCTGGATGGCGCCGGCTTGGCCGGCAGCCAGTTGCAGCCCGGCGCTGGCCTCGCTACCGCCATCGTGCTGCATCGCTTTGGGGACGGCTTGATGATCTGGCTGATCATGAGCCCAGTGTTCGGTCAGGGAGCCGCCTGGCTCATGTTGCTCGGCCTGTCTGCAGCCACGATTGCCGGCTTTGAATTTTCCGAACGGCTACTGCCCCTGGTCGGCGTGTATGCCGTGTCCGTCATTCAGGCCGTGATCAGTGGCACCATCATTCACACGCTGGCACATCGCGGCCATGTCCACACCAGGCAGGATGTCGATTGAGCCCTGACAGTCGTCGGCGCCATAACCGTTACTGATCCACGGACTGGTACCAACGGACTTTATGCGCGTCGAGCCAACTGCGCACGGTACCGAGGTTTTGCAGGTAATTAAGATGGGCAATCGCTTCCCCAGCAGCCATGATCAGGTTGTTGTGGTTGATCTCGCTTTTGAACAGGAAAGGGAAGGCGTCGATCGCGCGCAGCGGTCTACAGCATGCGACCTGCAGCTTGTCCAGGCCATCCTGATGTTCTGCAATGATTTGGTCCAGCCGCAGTTGCGCGCCACGAAAGGGTCTGCCGTGGGCCGGTAGCACCAGCACATCGGGCGGCAGGCAGCTCTTCAGCATGGCCAGGGAATCCAGCCAGTCGGCTAAAGGATTAGCAGCCGGTTCGGTCGGATATACGCTGACATTCGAGGAGATGGTCGGCAAAATCTGGTCACCCGAAATGAGTGTATTCAGCTCGGCACAGAACAGGCAGGCATGTTCCACCGAATGGCCGCGCCCGACCACTATTTTCCAACTATGTTCGCCAATGGTGAGGGACATGCCATCGGTGATGCGTTGATAGGATTGGGGCAGTTCCGAGACCACTTTACCAAAAGAGCCGAAAGCTTTTTCGTAGTGCTCAATGGCAGTTACCGGGAACCCGGCAGCGGAATAAAACTGGATGCCCTCCGCCGGCACCGGCTTGCCCGTGTCGGCCACCAGGATGCGGCACAACAGGTATTCCTCACGGCTCATCCATAACGGCGCCCGGCAGAGGTCTGTGAGCCAACCGGCGCATCCCACGTGATCCGGATGCAGGTGGGTCACCACCACGCGGCTGACCGGTTCGGAATGCAGCTGTCCGGCCAGTACCTCCTGCCACAGGGCCTGCGTGGTTGGTGTATTCAGCCCCGTATCCACCACGGTCCAGTATGCGCCGTCCTGCAGCAACCACAGGTTGATGTGCCCCAGCATGAAGGGCAGGGGCATGCGCAGCCAGCGGATGCCGGGCAGGATCTCAATTGACTGGCCGATATCGGGGTGACTGTCGAACTCGTATTCGATGGATGGCTGATGGCTTGGCTCGGGCATGCGTTCGGGGGTCTGGGTAGGTGGCGCCGTAAAGGACTCGAGCTCGATTGTGACAGAAAAAAAACGGCCACGAGGGCCGTTTTTTTTGACTGGTCGGGGTGAGAGGATTTGAACCTCCGGCCCCTGCCTCCCGAAGGCAGTGCTCTACCAGTCTGAGCTACACCCCGAAAATAAACCCGCCGGCCGTCGTCGAACGGACAAGGGCGCTAATTCTATAGAAGCCCATCCTGCAATGGAAGGCTGGGCAAGACTTGCCGCGGCCCTCAATTTCCATTCTGCATAATCGCTTTCTTGCCTTATTCCGCTGCGGGACAGCCATGATTTTAGAATCTAAGTGATTGATATGAGTAAGTTAAATCAAAATCTGCTCAAGCAGCAACCTGGGTGCTCCAACTGTGTACTCCCTGTTAAGATTTTGTAATAAATCCCTGTTACAATACCGCCACCTTGCAAAAAAGGCAGCAGTAGGTAGAAAGCTCGAGGGCATCCCGGGAGACAGGTGGGTACTTCAACTCAAGTCTGTACAGTACCTCCGCCGCCGTGCTTTTCAACCTGGTTTCAGTCATTAAATCGACTTACAGGCGACCCACAATGAACAACAGAATCCGAGTAATTCTATCTCTCGCGGTTGCAGCCCTGGTGTTGCTCGTACCGCTCGCAGCCCTGGCCCAGGAAACCACCTCGGCATTGCGCGTTACGGTTTACGACCCGGCCGGTAATCCCGTTCCCGACGCTTCGGTGACCGTCACGGACACCCGTACCAACAGCAGCCGCACCATGACGACCAGTGCTGGCGGTACCGCATCGGTTTCCGGCCTGCAGGTTGGTGGTCCGTACACCATCCAGGTTCAATCCGCGGCCCATCAATCGCAAAGCGTCACTGGCATCAACCTGAGACTGGGTGAATTGTACGCGGTGCCCTTTCAGCTGGGTGGCGACACCACGATGGAGGAAGTGATCGTCACGGCCTCCGCGATGGCATCAGCACAACTGGCTCTTGGGCCGTCGTCTTCGTTTGATCTACATGATCTGGAAGATTATCCAACCATCAACCGCGACATCCGTGACGTGATCCGTTTTGATCCGCGCATATACCAGGACAATGGCTTCGTGGGGGCCATCCACTGTGGTGGCGCCAACCCGCGCTTCAACAGCCTGACCCTGG
>DATDPS010000134.1:0-5617 GCA_035292625.1 Lysobacterales bacterium
GCCCGCACCGCTTTGCCAATCAGCGTGCGGTCCTGCGCCGGCTTGACCGGCAGGGCCGCCAGTTCCTCAGCGGTGAACACCCGGTCGATTTCCCCGCGCTGCACAATCTCGCCAAAGCTGATGGACTGCTCCCCACAGCGCACTCTGCTATCGCCCACCTGGCAGGTGTCGGCAGCAACGCCCATCAAGCGGGCGCCCTGCTCGAGCAGCACCAGGCGCCCGGCTGCGCCGGCCTGGGACAGCAGCGTGAACGAGGTCCACACCGACCAGGAGCCGCCGGTGATCATGTAACCCCAGCGGGGGTCTGAATCGACGTAGCGGATGTGCACGTCGGACCAGGCCAGGCCCAGTTCATCGGCCAGGATGCGGGCCAATGCCGTGCCCACGTGCTGGCCCATTTCCGCCTTGGCGATATTGACCAGGGTGCGGCCCTCGGCATCCATTTCAAACCAGACGGCGGGGGAGAATCGCCGCGCCGCCAATTCGGCGCGGGCCGAACCGCTGGCAATGAGCCCGCCAAAAGCCATGACCAGGCCGCCCGCCACGCTGCCAATCATGAAGGAGCGGCGCGTCAATGTGAGGGCATCCGTGTTGGGGGTCGCGGTGTTTGCCACAGCGGGGTTTTGCGCCGGCGATTTCATGCCTCACCTCCCTGTGTGGCCGCGGTCTGCATGGCCCGCGCCGCGCTGGCAATGGCCTTGCGGATACGCACATAGGACATGCAACGGCACAGGTTACCCGCCATGTGTTCGACGATTTCCTCTTCGCTGGGATTGGGCTTGCCCTGCAGCAGCCCGGCGGCCTGCATGATCTGGCCGGACTGGCAATAGCCGCATTGCGGCACCTGGGATTCAATCCAGGCGATTTGCAGCGGGTGTTGGCCGGTTTCGTGCAGGCCTTCGATGGTGGTGATGCGGGTATTGGCGGCCTGGCTCAGCGGTGTCGAGCAGGAGCGCAGGGGCACGCCGTCGATGTGCACGGTGCAGGCGCCGCACATGCCGATGCCACAGCCAAACTTGGTGCCTTTGAGGCCGAACTCATCGCGAATGACCCACAGCAGCGGCGTATCATTCTCCGCCGCAGAGCTGACCAGCTTGCCATTCAAGGTGAAAGTGATCATCGTGCCGATTCTCCTGCCCATGCTGCGGGTGCGTGAAATTCAAATCCATGTAAATCCTATCAGGATAGCGGGCGTTCTGCGAAAATCTGTCTCCACGTCGTTCGCCCCGCTGGCCGTCGCTGGGTTGGTCAATTCCTACGCGCCCACCGGCTTGCACAAGGCGTTTGATCTGCAAACGGCCAGTCATTACGAAATCGGCCTCAATACATCCCCGCGCCTTACCCGCAAGGAAAGCTTGGGCTTTCTTTTCGCCCACTGCATTGTTCCTCGGAAAAACGCACCCACCGTGGGCTACCTGGCCATGGGAATCGTTTTGATGTGAGTCTCTATGGCCTGGACGACCCTGGTAGTCAGGGGCAGGTTTGCTTTCTCGGACTTCCAATATTGATGAAACAGTGCAGCGGTTTCGCGCGCGGTTTCGATCACCAGGTTTTCCGGAAGCTGCACCTTTGCAGCCAGGTGGGCCAGTTCGTCTTCCGAGAACCCGTCAATCCGCCTGGTTCGGCTGTATTTCAGTGCGAAATTCTCATCCGGAACATAGGAAATTGTAGAGACAAAATCGTAGGCCGGGGCCAGCACCGTTTTGCGTCGGTCAGTGCAAACTCCCTCAATGCCGGGACCTGGCTCATCAATTAGCTATGTAAATATCATATTTTATGATATATTTTACGGTATGTTGGAATACTTGGTGACATCGAATACACGACGAACGCTTCTCAAGCTCCTTTGGCTGGAAGGCTTGAACGGGACTGCGAATGAACTGGCTCAAAAGGCTGGGGTTGCATTTGCTGGCGCGTATCTCGAACTCAAGGCGATGGTTGATGCCGATCTGGCAAAAGTTGAGTGGAAGAGTGGAAAAAAGCATTTCTCAGCAAATTTTGCCCATCCCGGTTCCAGGTTGTTGAAAAAGTTGTTGGAGCAGCCAGTCAAATCTCGGGATTCAGCAACGACAGAGGCTTTACAACTCAAAGCAGACTTGGTCTCTTTGGGACTTCCAGTTTTTGCTGGCGCCTTGTCCCCAGCATCGCGTAGCACAGGCAGTTTGGAATCATTGGTAGTTGAGGCAGCGAAACTTGCCGAAGACGATGCGTCCGTAGCCAGGTCGTTACCCGTCTTGCTTGTTCGGTTGAAAGACCAGCTTGACTACAAGGTTCTCAAGCAGGCAAGCAGGCGTGCTGATAGCAAACACCGAGTGGGCTTCTTCCTGGATCTCGCTGGTAAACTCGGCAGTGATGTCGATATGTCGAGAGCCGCGGAAAGTTTTTTTGACCACAGGCGCAAATTGACGAGATCTTTTTTTTCTAACCAGTCAAAGTATTCAACTGAATTGGCACTAAAAAGAACGCCGGACCTGGCAAAGAAGTGGGGCTGGACCATGAACATGGGTTTGGATGCATTCGAGAGTACTTACCGGAAATTTGTAGATGAACCAGTATCTGACTGAAGAAATCACCACCTTCATTCAGACCACCGACAACGAAGTCAGCGCTAGGTATCGGCTGTTGATTATCGGGGGTGCGGCGGCAGCATTGGCATACCATGTTTCAAGAGCCACTACCGACATCGATACAATTGGCGAAGTGCCTGAAGCTTTGCGAATCGCTTTTGAGCGGGCAAAACAGAAAACAGGCATATTTATTCCGGTGACGCCGGTAGGTGTCTTTGATGCGCCTTACAACTACGAAACCCGGTTGGTTCCATTGAGCCAGTTAAACCTGCGAAATTTGGAAATTGTCGTACCAGAGAGACACGACCTGGCTTTGATGAAAACTGTCCGAGGCTACGAGAATGACTTCCAGGCCATCTCCGATATGCATCAGCAGGAACCACTGAGCAGTGAAATCCTGTTGGATCGCTACCTGAATGAGATGGGGCACGAGATCGGTCGACCTGGGATGATAGACCTGAACTTTATCTCGCTGGTCCAAATCCTGTTTGGCGAAGCGGAGAAAGAAAAGGTAGAAGCGGCCATTAACAAGAAAAAGGCTGAAAACAAGTGAGCAGCTCTTCGCTGACCAGAGGGAAGTCAGCGACGATGAAATGGGTGGCTTGTTTGCAGTGCGTGCTGCTGATGTCGATGCTCCAGATCCCGGCTGTCCTGGCCCAGGCGGAAGGTGCTTCAGCGCTGGAAGAAGTCGTGGTCAGCGCAACCCGTATTCCCACGGAATGGAGCCGCCTGCCGGCAGCCGTGGCCTGGGTAGACCAGGACGAAATTCAGCAGGGGCGGCAGCAACTGGGGCTGGATGAGTCCCTGGTCAATATTCCCGGTGTGTTTTCGCAGAACCGTTATAACTTCGCCCAGGATTTGCGCGTCTCGATCCGGGGTTTTGGCGCCCGCGCCAACTTCGGCATCCGCGGCATCATGCTGATCGCCGATGACATTCCGCTGACCATGCCTGACGGGCAGGGCAATGTCGATTCGATCGACCTCGGTTCGGCAACTTCGGTGGAGGTGCTGCGGGGCCCTGCATCAGCCGTGTATGGAGCTTCCAGCGGCGGCGTGATCACCATCCGCACCGAGGACGGGCCCGACATCCCGTTCCTCTCCGGCCGCATCAGCGCCGGTGCCTATGATTATTTCCTCGCGCAGATGAAGGCCGGGGGCCAGGCCGGCGACCTGAACTGGATCGTCAACGCCTCCGACACGCGGCTCGATGGCTACCGCGAGCAATCGCGCTATGAGCGCACGCTGTGGAACAGCAAGTTCCGCTATGACTTCGCTGACAGTTCCAGCCTGACGGTGGTGTTCAATGCGGTGGATTCGCCCCGGGCGCAAGATCCCGGGGCACTAACCGCCGCGGAAGCCGAAGCTGATCCGCGGCAGGCCGCGCCGCGCAACCTGCAGTTCGATGCCGATGAAGCGGTGCAACAGCAGTCCCTGGGCATGGCCTGGCGCAAGCCGGTCAACGAACGCAACGAGCTGTTCCTGCGCGGCTATGTCATCCAGCGCGACTTCCAGAACCTGCTGCCCTTCGACATCAACAGCAATGGCCAGGGCGGCAGCGTGGACCTGGACCGCTCGGTTGGCGGTGTGGCTGGCCACTGGTCCTGGGACCAGGCCCTGGGCGGATCGCGGCAAAACCGGCTGGTGCTGGGCTTTGACCTGGCGGAACAGCGCGATTTGCGTGAGCGCTTCGCCAACAACGAAGGCGTGCCCGGAATCCTCACCACCCGGCAGGACGAAGACGTCAGCTCGGCCAGCCTGTTGCTGGAGGATGCCTGGGATATTTCGCAACAGTTATTGCTGACCCTGGGCGCCCGTTTCGATGACATGGAGTACAGCGTGAACGATCGCACGTCAGCCGGCGGGTCGGGTCAGACCGCGTTCCAGGAGTTCAGTCCCATGGCCGCCCTGTCCTGGTCGCACAGCCCGGGGCTCAATCTGTATGGCAACATCTCAACGTCCTTCGATCCGCCGGCCATAGCCGAACTGGTCAATCCCGATGGGCCCACGGGCTTCAACCAGGCGCTCAGCCCGCAAACGGCCACCAATTACGAAATCGGCTTCAAAGGGGTGCAGGGCGGCCGGCTGCGCTATGAGCTGGCCCTGTTTCACATCGACGTCACGGACGAGATCGTGCCCTTTGAGCTCGACGGCGCGGGCCAGGCGTTTTTCCGTAATGCCGGCCGTTCAACGCACGATGGCGTGGAGGCCGGGATGAACCTTGAACTCGTCCCGGGTTTGAGCAGCAGGCTGGCCTACACCTGGTCAGACTTTAGCTTCAAGCGTTTCAGCGAACCCAATGGCACGGTGTATGACGGCAATCGCATCCCTGGCGTGCCGCAACATCAGTTTCACCTGGACCTCGCCTGGCGCCAGGCCTCGGGTTTCTATGCCGGCGTCGATTTCCTGTATGTCGGCACATTCTTCGCCAACAACGCCAACACGGTCGAAACGGAAGCCTATTTCGTCTCCAATGTGCGCTTGGGATTTCGGCGCTCATCCGGTGACTGGACCTTTGAGCCGTTCATCGGGGTCAACAACCTGCTCGATGAAGCATTCATGGACAATATCCGCATCAACGCAACGTTTGGCCGTTATTACGAGCCCGCGCCGGAGCGGAATGTGTATGCAGGCATGGAGTTGCGGCTTGATCTGTGACATTGACTAAGCGCAGACCGATACGCATCATGAACCTGCGTTACGCTGCCGGAGATCCTTCTGCCCCATGAGCCAATTTAACCACACTGCACCCCACCTGACAGTCACCGGCCAGACCGCCGGGCAGACTGAAATCCTGACGGCGGAAGCCATGGCCTTTCTTGCCGCCCTGGTGGATCAGTTTACTGCCGCAAAGAACCTGTTGCTGGCGCAAAGAAACGAACGCCAGGCGCGCATCAACCAGGGTGAAAAGCCGGATTTTCCCGCAGAAACGCGTGAGCAGCGCGAGCGTGAGTGGAAAGTAGCCGGTCTCCCGCAGGAGGCCCTCGACCGGCGCACGGAAATCACCGGCCCGGTCAGCCGCAAGATGGTCATCAACGCGCTCAATTCGGGCG
>DATDPS010000135.1:0-5226 GCA_035292625.1 Lysobacterales bacterium
CCTGGCGTTGCTGGTGCTGACCAGCCCGCAACTGGCGGCCTGGATCCTGCTCGGCATCCCGGTGGTGGTCCTGCCGGTATTGGTGGTGGGGCGGAAAATCCGCAAACTCTCACGCCAGTCGCAAGACCGCCTGGCCGATACCAGCGCCCTGGCTGGCGAAACCCTCAATGCCATGCAAACCGTGCAGGCCTTCACGTTGGAGAACCTGCAGGCCGAGCGCTATAACAACGCGGTACAGCTCAGCTTTCGCACGGCGGTGCGCCGCCTGCGCATGAACGCCTGGCTGACCGCCCTGTCATCAGCCCTGGTTTTCGGCGCCATTACGCTGATCCTGTGGCTGGGTTCGCGCGCGGTCCTGGCCGGCACCATGAGCGGCGGACAATTGGGCCAGTTCCTGATGTATGCCCTGTTCGTCGGTGTCGCCGCCACCACGCTGGGCGGCTTGTGGGGTGAGATCCAGCGGGCCGCGGGGGCGATGGAGCGGCTGGCGGAACTGCTGCAGGCCAGGCCGGACATCGCAGCGCCGGACAGTCCCTTGCACTTGCCCGCGCGGGCCGCCGGGGCAATTCGCTTCAATGAGGTCAGTTTTCGTTACCCTTCACGGCCCGAGAGCTCCGCCCTCGATCAGTTCACGCTGCAGGTTGCACCGGGTGAAACCGTGGCCATCGTCGGCCCTTCCGGCGCGGGCAAAAGCACGGCTTTCCAACTTCTGTTGCGGTTTTATGACACATCCAGTGGCCGCATCCTGATCGACAACACCGACATTGCGCAACTGGACCCGCGCGAACTGCGCCGCCAGATCGGGCTGGTGCCGCAGGAAACGGTGTTGTTCGGCGACAGCGCGATGGAAAACATCCGCTACGGCCGGCCGGGTGCCAGCGACGAAGAGGTCCGGCAGGCCGCCACGCTGGCCGCGGCGGATGAGTTTATCCGCGAGTTGCCCGAAGGCTACGCGACCTATCTGGGTGAACGCGGCACCCGCCTGTCCGGCGGACAGCGGCAGCGCATGGCCATCGCCCGTGCCATTCTCAAGGATCCGCCCATTCTGCTGCTGGATGAGGCCACCAGCTCACTGGATGCCGAAAGCGAACAACTGGTGCAGCGGGCGCTGGAAAGCCTGATGCGCAACCGCACCACCCTGGTCATCGCCCACCGCCTGGCCACGGTCAAAAAAGTCGATCGCATCGTGGTGATGCAGCAGGGCCGCGTGCAGGCCGTAGGCACCCACCAGCAACTGATCGACAGCAACCCGCTTTACGCCAGGCTGGCCGAGCTTCAGTTCGGGCTGGAGTAGCCTGGGCTGCTCTCCTCGATCACACCCTTCTCCAACCCACCCTTCTCCATCCGGTTGACAAATGCAGCGCGTTGTACTCTTAATAAGTGGCCTGGTAGCGGAGTATTGCTCGCCTTGCCAGGTAAACGGCCAGCGGTGCCCTTGAGGCGCCCAATTATAAAACTGCGTTGGCCCAAGAGCATGGACGCAACGATTCAGGGAGTCATTCATGATGAAATTCAAACACAAGGCCTTGAGCGCACTGGTGGCGCTGGTGACGGCAGGTGCAGCGTCAACTGCGCTGGCTGGTCATAGTTGGGGAAACTACCACTGGGCCCGCACCACCCCTTCCTTCGATTTGACCGTGATCAACAGCACGACTTCGGATTGGGACGGCTACGTGGCGCAGGCGGTTGACGACTGGTCTTATCCCAATTCCAGTGTGCTAAACATGGTGGAAGACCTCAACGGCGACACCTCCAGCAAAACCCGGCGCAGTTGTAAAGGCGGAACCGGCACCTTGCGCATCTGCAATCTCGCCTACGGCTATAACGGTTGGCTGGGTATCGCCGGCATATCCATCGATACCAACGGGCATATCACCACCGGTTATACCAAGCTCAATGACAGTTATTTTTCTTCGGCTTATTACAACAACGACTTGTGGAAACAGAGCGTCACCTGCCAGGAATTGGGCCATAACGTGGGTCTCGATCACCAGGATGAGGACTTCGACAATAAATCCCTGTACACCTGCATGGATTACCAGGATCCGCCAACCGGGAATCCCAATGCCCACGATTATGAACAGCTCGGAATCATTTACGGCCACACCGACACCTACAACTCCTACACCAGCGGTGGGGGCGGTGGCGGTGGCGGAAGCTGCAATGCGCCTCCCGGCAAGGGCTGCAACACGGCCGGCGCCAATAACGATGTGGGCTGGGGCGCTTCCCTCGGCCGGCGCGGCAATGCCGAGACCTTTATCCGCATCGATCCGGATGGCACCATGCACCTGACGCATGTAACCTGGGCGATCGGTTACTGAGCTATTCTTGGCCGCCTAAAGGGCGGGTTTTGATACCAAAGAAGCCGCCTCAGGGCGGCTTCGTTTTTGCCGTCTGTGGAAGCCATAACCGCATTGGGAGTTTGCACTGTTGCGTAGAATTCTGTCCGAGCCGCTGCTGCACTTTCTGCTGCTGGGCATGGCTTTGTTCGTCCTGTACCAGGCTGTGTCGCCGGGTGGCGGTTCGGAACGAGCCATCGTGGTCAACGATGCGACCATCGCCATGCTGTCGCAACGCTATGCCGCGATCTGGTTGCGGACGCCGACACCTGAAGAGCTGCAGGTCCTGGTCGATAACTACATCCGGGAGGAAATCCTCTACCGCGAGGGCGTGGCAATGGGCCTGGACCGCAACGATCCGGTCATCCAGCGCCGCGTGGTGCAGAAGCTGGACGTGCTCAGCGAGGAATCGAGCTCGCTCACCCCTCCGGGCGAAGCCGAACTCGCCAGCTACCTGCGGAAAAACGCCGGGCGCTATGTCCGGCCGGCAGTCTTCGACTACCATCAGGTCATGTTTGACCCATCCCGCCACGGCGCCAGCCTGGAAGCCGATTTCAATGCTGCACTGGCGGAATTAAATGCCGGGGCCGATCCGGCGGCAATGGGTGACGCCTCGCTGTTGCCGGCCAAAGCGGAAGCGGTGCCTTTGGACCGGGTGGAGCTTGAATTTGGCCAGGAGTTTGCCGCAGCCATCCAGGCGCTGCCTGTGGGCAGCTGGCAGGGTCCGGTCCGCTCAGGCTTCGGTGTTCATATCGTGCGCATCGACAGGAAAATCGAGGCCCAGGCGACGAGCCTGACCGAGGTGCGGGCGGCGGTCGAGCGTGACTGGGAATACGAGCGTCGCGAAACCGCCCGCGAAGCGTTTTACCAGGACGCGCTCAGGAATTACGATATCCGCATCGAGGCCGGAATCCCCCGGGCAGCGCCGGAATCGGTAAACGCCGGGCCCACTGCCGCTGAACAGGCCGGGCAATGAGTTGGCGCTGGATCCCCTTGACGGCTCTTGGCATGCTGGTGCTCGCGTTTCCACTTCGCGCCGATGTGTTCAGGCCCGCTTACCTGCAGTTGAAACAGACCGGGCCCGAGAGCTATGAGGTGATGTGGAAAGTGCCGGCCCTGGATGCCGGCACCACGCTGAAAGTGAAACCGGTGTTCCCTGCGGAAACCGAGGAGGTGACCTCGCGCAGCACGATTTTCGCGGCCGGGGCATCCGCACAGCGCTGGCAGGTGCGGGTGCCGGGCGGCCTGGAAGGCAAACCGATCACGTTTACGCACCTGTTGGATACCGGCCTCGATGTGCTGGTGCGCGTCGAGCGCACGGATGGCAGCGAGCAACTGGGGCGCATTCTGCCCATCGAGCCAAGCTTCACCCTCAAGCCCAGCCCGGGAAGAGGGGAAGTGGTGACAACCTATACCATGCTGGGCGCCGGTCACATCCTGCTGGGCGTGGACCATCTGCTGTTTGTGCTGGCCCTGATCATGATCGTGCGCAGCACCCGGCTTTTGCTGGTGACCATCACCGCCTTCACCATCGCCCACTCCGTTACCCTGGTCCTGGCCACGCTGGGCTTCATGCTCATTCCGGGCCCGCCGGTTGAGGCCATCATCGCCCTGTCGATCGTCTTCGTGGCTGCGGAAATCCTGCATCTGCGCCAGGGGCGTGAAGGCCTGGCGGTGCGCAAGCCATGGCTGGTGGCCTTCACATTCGGCCTGCTGCACGGACTGGGTTTCGCCGGTGCCCTGGCCGAAGTCGGTTTGCCGCAGAACGCGATACCTCTTGCTTTGCTGTTTTTCAACGTGGGCGTCGAAATCGGCCAACTGCTGTTCATCGCTGCTGTCCTGCTGGTAATAAATTTGTCGAAAGCGTATCTGGGCCAGACGGTGCTGTGCCGGGCCCCGGCTGCATTCGCCTACGGCATTGGCGGCATGGCCAGCTTTTGGGTGATCGAGCGCACCC
Source organism: Lysobacterales bacterium (assembly GCA_035292625.1). Taxonomy (GTDB): domain Bacteria; phylum Pseudomonadota; class Gammaproteobacteria; order Xanthomonadales; family SZUA-36; genus SHZL01. The sequence continues at coordinate 4,297 of DATDPS010000135.1, forward strand.
TGTCGTTTTGGGCCTAGCCCCTCACACGCGCCGGCGGCCGAGGAAAGTTTGCACGGATCCCGTAATCAGCATTTTGTCTTTTATCCGCCCAGCGCGATGGTAAATGCCACCAGCAGCGTGCCGAAGAACATCATGGAAAATCCCACCAGCCAGGGATTCCAGTGGGCCTTGCTGCCGAGAATGCAGCCCGCCGTGAATAGCAGTATCAGCGCGATGCCGTTTGAAACGCGTAGTGCAACTTCCGCGTCGTGGAAAAAAATAAAGGGGATCAGCGGAGGAAAAGTGGACAGGAAAACCAGGGCGAAAATGCTGGCGGCGCCGCGTACGTCGCGCCCGGTGAGGAATGCTCTGGGTGGTGGTGCTGGCAGTTTTCTCACTTCTTCCCGGATGTTGGCCACCTGTTCCCGGCTCAGCAAGGCCGCGAGCAAGGGGTTCAATGAACCCTTCACCAGTTCATCCGCTTCCTGATCAGTGGATTCGCCATGCACGGATCGCGCAATGATCAGGTTTTCGCCCCGGGACATCAGGGTTCCAAGCAGGAAAAATATGCCATCAATAAGACCCCAGGCAACATTGCAGCCGAGTGCGCCCCACAAAACAGCCGCGATTTCCGCCTTGCCCTGGGTGGCGACACTCAGGGTGCCGGTGAAGGTGAGCACCATGATCAGTCCGAACAGAATTTCGTTGACGCGGCTTGCGGTGTCGAGCACGGGGCCGGGGGTTTTCGTCAGTCTATCCAGAACGAGGAAGGAACATTCATGTGATTGATGCGCTCCGCAATGGCTTGGGCTTTGGCATTCCCCTCCCCACCATTGTAATTCATCCGCAATTTTCGGAGCGCATACGGCGGGTGATGGGGCGACAATGACCGCCACGACATCATTGAAGGAGCCGCCATGTCTCAGTTTCCCCTGCACGTGAAAGAACCCC
>DATDPS010000136.1:0-8254 GCA_035292625.1 Lysobacterales bacterium
CACAGCTTCGCGCCACTGGGCCGAACTTCCAGGATCAGCCCGTGACCGTCAGCCAGCTTTTGCGCGGTCTTGGTCATGCGGATTTTGGAATCAGTCAGAGCCACGTTTGCAACTATCATGCCTTCGATACCCGCAACGATACCCGCTATTCATTCCGTACGCAATCGTCCGTGTCCGGTCACAGCCGTACAGATTAATATCATTTTAAAGTATTGCTATTGCTTGGTTTTGTGCGTTTATCAGGTGTTCGGGATGGTTCGTTGTGTTTCGGGAAAGATCGTTGAAAAGCGGGTATGTAGGTTATCGATCATCAGGATCATGTGATGCTTATCTCTCAGAACGGGATGTTACGGGCAAAGTGTACTGCAAAGCAGCGTGGCAATGCGCTCGCGCACTACGGGCAACACCTCCTCCTCGAACCAGGCGTTACGCCTGAGCCACAGGTTGTTGCGCGGGCTGGGGTGTGGCATCGGCACGATGTGTGGCCAATGGCTTTGCCAACCGCGAACCGTTTCCGTCAATGTCCCGCGCTGCCGCGGCAGATGAAAAGCCAGGGCGTATTGGCCGATGGCAAGGGTGAGTTCCAGGCGTGGCAACTCCCCGAGAAGAAGCTCCCGCCACGCCGGCGCGCATTCCGGCCGCGGCGGCAGGTCGCCGGACTTGCCGGTCCCGGGATAACACAAACCCATGGGGATGATGGCCACCTTGCCGGGGTCATAGAACACCTCACGGGAAATACCCAGCCAGCAGCGCAGGCGGTCGCCGCTGACATCATTGAAGGGCAGACCCGTTTCATGGACTTTTCTGCCAGGCGCCTGGGCGGCGATCAGCAAGCGGGCTGACGGACTCAGTTGGAATACGGGACGCGGCCCCAGCGGCAAACTCGCGGCGCACAAGGTGCATGCGCGGACCTCATCAAGCAGTGATCTGGAAGCGCTCACTTGCGATGCAACGCCCGGTAATGCTGACGGCCTGGATGGGAAGGCTCGCCACCTACAATCCCGCCGCAGCGTTGTACACGGCGGCGATCAGGGCCTTGCCCTTGTTGAGGGTTTCCTGCCATTCCCTGGCGGGATCGGAATCGGCGACGATGCCGGCCCCGGCCTGGACATGCAAATGCCCGTCGCGGATCACCGCGGTGCGGATGGCTATGGCCAGGTCGGTGTCGTCCTGCCAACTGATGTAACCCACCGCGCCCGCATACACGTTGCGCCGCACCGGCTCCAGCTCATTGATGATCTCCATGGCGCGGATCTTGGGAGCGCCGGTCAGGGTGCCCGCGGGAAAGGCTGCGCGTATCGCATCCACCGCTGTTTTGCCTTCGGCCAGTTCGCCTTCCACCTGCGAGACGATGTGCATGACGTGGGAGTAGCGCTCGATCACCATGTTATCGGTCAGTTTGACCGTGCCGATGCGCGCCACCTGACCCACATCGTTGCGTCCCAGGTCGATCAGCATGAGGTGCTCGGCCCGTTCCTTTGGATCGTTGAGCAGTTCCTCCTCCAGTAAACTGTCTTCTTCCGCCGTGGCGCCACGATGCCGCGTACCCGCGATGGGCCGCAAGGTAACCCGGCGCTGTTGCACCCGCACCAACACTTCCGGAGACGAGCCGACCACCTGGGTGTCGCCCAGGTCGATGAAAAACATGTAAGGCGATGGATTGATCTCGCGCAACACGCGGTAGACATCCAGCGGACGGGAAGTGAACGGCACGCTCATGCGTTGCGACAGCACCACCTGGAAAATATCCCCGGCGAAAATGTACTCTTTGCTCTTTTCAACGGCCTTGATGAACTCATCGCGTTTGAAGCCGAGGTGGAAGTCCCCTTCGTGGATGGGCTCACCGGCCACGGTCTTGCCATACCCCGGCCCGCCATCGCGCAGGCGGCGGGTCAGTTCATCCAGCCGCCGCTGCGCCGCGCTCCAGGCACCGGGTTTTCCGGGGTCGACATTGATGACCAGGAACAGGCGTCCGCTGAGATTGTCGAGCACCGCCACTTCTTCGGATTGCAGTAACACCATGTCGGGTGTGCCCAGCTCATCCGGCTTGTCGGGGTCAGCCAGGCGCGGCTCGAAACACTGCGCGATTTCGTAGGCAAAATAACCGACCAACCCGCCGGTGAATACGGGCAGGTCTTTGAGCCGCGGCGCGCGGAATTCTTTCTGCAATTCGGCTATATAGGCCAGGGGATCGGCAACGGTCTTGCGGCTCAGGGCTTCGCCATTTTCGAACACCTTCAACTTTTTACCTTGCAGTACGTAGCGGCGTTTGCAGGGCAAGCCGATGATGGAATAACGGCCCCAGGTCTCACCACCCTGGACCGATTCGAACAGGTAGGAGTCCGGCTGGTCAGCCAGCTTGATGTATACCGAAAGTGGCGTGTCGAGATCAGCAAGCACCGAGCGGAACACCGGAATCCGGTTGTACCCTTCAGCCTTCAGTTGTTCGAAAACGTCCTTGTTCACGGGTAATCCAGATGATTCCGCAGGGATGGAATCATTCTAGGGCAACTCGGATTAATTCCCTAATGATTAGTGGAATCCAGCGCGGCATGGTCAGGCGGGGAGATGAATGATGAATTCGACGCCCTGGTCCTGCGGCAGGTTACGTGCCTCGACCGAGCCACCGTGCGCCACCGCGACCAGGCGCACGATATACAGCCCCAGGCCCAGGTGTGGAGTAGCGCCGCGCTTGTCGCGCAGGGACACCAGCGAATCGAATATGCGCTCCTGGAATTCAGCCGGCAGCCGGGTTCCGCTGTTGCGCACCGACAAGTGCACCTGCCCATCGGTACGCCGCACCGCTAAGTGGACCTCATCGGACTCGCTGCTGAGTGTGATCGCATTATCCACCAGCTTGTCCAGCGCCTGCACCAGCAATTCGGGTGCGCAGCGCAAGTTGATCGTGGTCAGGCTGACATCGGCCTGGATGCGCCGTCCAGGGTAGGCGGCGCGGTAACCCCCGGCGCATTTCGTGACCAGTTCGACCAGGTCCGCCTGCTCCCACTCCGCGACGCGGATCGAGGCCTCCAGCCGGTTGGCCTCGCTCATGGCCCGCACAATCGCGGCCTGGCGTTCCACGCCTTCCTGTGCGCGTTGCAGGAATCGCTGTGCTTCCGGGTCCAGCGGCCGGCTCGAAAGGTTATCCAGCGAGGACCGCGTGATCGCCAGCGGCGTTTTCAGTTCGTGCGACAGTTTTCCAGCCAGGGTTTGCAGGTACAGGTTGTAGTCCGCCACGGCGCGCAGCAGTTTTGCATTATTGCGCGCCAATTCACCCAGTTCGTCGCGATCTGAAGTGAGCGGCAACACGCCAACTGCGACCCCGCCCTGCATCGCCTGGCTAACCGCGCCACTGAGGCGCCGTACCCGCCGGGACAGGCGGGTGGCGAAATACCACATCCCGCCAGCCAGGCCAAAGGTGAGGGCCAGTGTGGTGATCAGCAGGCGGCCGAAAGCGCGATTGGTGGCCAGCAACAGGCCTTCCGAGGATGACTGCAGGACGATGGCCCCCCGGGTCTTACCTTCGAGTTGCACGGGTACCGCCACCAGGTTATGTACGGTGGCGGTTTCCGGGTCCTGCGACCAGTGACGGCTTTCCCGCCCGGCCAGGGCTTCGCTCACCGTTGCCGACTGCAGGCGGGGCTGGTGGTTCGTCACGGCCGGTTCGAGCGCGGTGCGGCTGCCGGCAACCAGCCGGTACAGGAGGCGTTGCAGCCAGGTAGTTTGCTGCGCCCCGCGCTCGGCCACCAGCCCGGAATCCGCCAGCACCCATCCATCCTGGTTGACCAGCCAGGCGCGGGATGCTTCGGGCACCGCGCCCGCCAGCATGGCCGACAGCTCAGTCCGTTGCGGTATCAGGGTAATCCATTGTTGCGCCTCCACCCGGCCGCGCGGATCCACTCCACTGATCGAGCCGCTGGCAATTTGGCTGGGGCCACTCGTGATGATGAATCCGGTGTCGGCATTGCCCGCAACAGCCGGCAGCGCCAGTTCAAGCCGGTAGCCCTCCGCCGTATCCCGCCAGTAACCCTCGGCCTGGCCGCCCCCGCCATCGCTAAAGAGCTGCAAGGGCCCCGGGGCTTCGGACCGTATGTCGAAACGCCACAGGCCGCGCGGGCTGCGCAGCAGCAATTCGATACGCTCGTCGGGCGTTTTCACCGGGTGTTGCGGGGTGGTTGCTGCGTGCGTAACCTCGAACAGCACGAATAGCCCGCCGTCGGCTGTGCCGGCCAGGAAACGAACGTGCAAAAGCCCATCCGCTGAGGACGCGGTCAATCCCTGCTGGGCGTAAGGCCAGTCATCATCGAAGCCATCCAGCACCGGTGTCCGTTCCAGGCCACGCAGCACCACGTAGCGCCCGGGGGCGTACAACAACTGGCTCTGCGATTCGAAGGGCAAGGCGCCAGCCAGGGTGCGGGCGGTGGACAGTAGGGCAATTTCCTGCGATTCGCGCAGAAACCCTTCCAGTTCCTGCAGCAACTTCCAGCCGAACCAGGGCAATAGCAGCGTGAGCAAGGACAGCGCCAGCAGCCGGTTGCGCAGGGTCATGGCCGCGGTGTCTGCCGCATCAGGCCGTGTCTGTCACTTCCGCCGTGCTGGCGAGGGGCTTCCAGCGATAGCCCGCGCCATAGACGGTATCGAGCTGGTCGAATCCCGGATCCACGGCAAGAAATTTTCGCCGGATACGCTTGACGTGGCTGGTGATGGTCTGGTCGTCGACCACCACCCGGGCATCGTCCATCAACTGCGGCCGGGTGCGCACGTGGCCGGGATGGCGGATCAGCGAGTGAATGATCCAGAACTCGGTGACGGTGAGGTCAACCGGCTGTTCATTCCAGCTCACCTCCATGCGCTCAACGGAAAACTTCAGCGGACCGCGTTGCAGCAGCTGATCATCGGCGCCGCGGCTGGACAGAGCCTCGACACGGCGAAACAGGGCCACGACACGCGCGATCAGATGCTGCAGGCTGATGTCCTTGGTCAGGTAATCGTCGGCCCCCAGGCGCAGCCCGGATATCACGTCCAGGTCGGAATCGCGCGCGGTGAGAAAAATGATCGGCAGGCTTCTGGACAGGCCGCGCAACTCGCGGCACAGCTCGAAGCCGCCTTCCGGTTCATCACCCAGGCCGACATCGATGATGACCAGTTCCGGTAAGCGGCGGGTGAATGCCGCCAGCGCATCACTGCGCCCGCTGTAACCGCTGACATGATAGCCGTAGCGCCGCAGCGCATCCTCGTAGTTGTGTCGTATCGTGGCTTCGTCTTCGACGATTGCGATGTGGCGTTGCATGCTTGTTCCCCGGCAGTTGGCGCTGCCCCTGGTTTTCGATCTCCCATGATAGGACCGCGGACCGTGCTTTGGTATCCGTCCCGGATACAGCGCCATCACCTTGCCCTAATTCACCCAGCCCGGTTCGCACCTCACGCGGCTCCAGCTGAGGGCCAGGGCATTGCATAGGCTCCGAAACCACCATCGCAAACATGGGAACACCCTTGAGAGGATGCCATACTTCGCCATTCTGAAATTGCCCGTACCCGGAGAGGTGCCAGAGTGGCCGAATGGGCTTGACTCGAAATCAAGTGTACGGTTACCCGTACCGTGGGTTCGAATCCCACCCTCTCCGCCAAATTCCATCAGGTGTATTCCTTGGAAGGTACCGAGGCGGCCACCCGCTCTTTCATCTGGCTGATGGTCTGGCGGTAATCAGCCGAGCCGAAAATGGCAGAGCCGGCGGCAGCCATAGGTGCGCCAGCGCACAGACGGCTGCCGCAAGCGCTGCGATGCTACTCTGGCCTCTGTGGCGCGGAACCTCCGCAACGCAGCAGGCACCACCTGAACCGGAGATTAGCCATGCCCAAAGCCGGAAACGGTGCTGCTGTTGTCGCCACCGCACGCGCGACCCTGGCGATCACCGAACACCAGCGCCAGAAGGCGCTGCTCAAGACGGGTGCGCTGCAGACCGCGATCCTCAACAGCGCCAATTTTTCCAGCATTGCTACCGACGAGCGGGGCGTGATCCAGATCTTCAACGTCGGCGCCGAGCGCATGCTGGGCTATGTGGCCAGGGAAGTGGTGAACCGCATCACGCCGGCCGACATCTCCGACCCCGAAGAAGTGGTGGCGCGTGCCAAGGCCCTGAGCCTTGAACTGGGCACGCCGATCGCGCCGGGCTTCGAAGCCCTGGTGTTCAAGGCGCGGCGCGGCATCGAGGATGTTTATGAGCTGACCTACATCCGCAAAGACGGCAGCCGCCTGCCAGCGGTCGTGTCGGTTACGGCGCTGCAGGACGTGGCCGGCGTCATCATCGGCTACCTGCTGATCGGCACTGACAACACAGCGCGCCAGCAGGTCGAGGCCGAGCGCAAGCGGCTGGACGGAGTGCTGCGAGACAGCCACCTCGAACTGCAGAAAGCCAAGGATGCGGCCGAACAAGCGAACCTGGCGAAATCGGACTTTCTCTCGTCCATGAGCCACGAACTGCGCACGCCGCTGAACGCGATTCTCGGTTTCGCGCAACTGATGGAGACCGGCGCCCCTCCACCCACGCCTGACCAGAAGGACAGCATCGAGCAGATCCTGCAAGCTGGCTGGTACCTGCTGGCGCTCATCAACGAGGTCCTGGACCTCGCGCTCATCGAGTCGGGCAAGCTGTCGCTTTCGCCTGAACCCATGTCGCTGGCGGAGTTGCTTTCAGACTGCCAGGCCATGATCGAGCCGCAGGCTCAGCACAACGGCATTCGCGTTCATTTTCCGGCGCTGGAAGGGCCATGGCTGGTCAGGGCCGACCGCACGCGTGTCAAGCAGGTGATCGTGAACCTTCTGTCCAACGCCATCAAGTACAACCGCGTCGGCGGCCAGGTGGACCTGCGCTGCAGCGCGGTGGCGGCGGGCCGCGTGCGCATCACCGTGCAGGACACCGGCGAAGGCCTGGCAGCCGACAAGCTGGCCCAACTGTTCCAGCCCTTCAATCGCCTGGGGCAAGAAGCGGGCGCGCAGGAAGGAACTGGTATCGGCCTGGTGGTGAGCAAGCGGTTGGTGGAACTGATGGGGGGAACGATCGGCGTCGAAAGCACGGTCGGGGTGGGCAGCCTGTTCTGGTTCGAACTCGACGCCGCGGCCGAATTGTACCTGGCCTGCGACCCGGTCGAACCCCGGCCGGCGGCATTGGTCCCTGCCAGCGGCGGCACCGCGCTGCACACCCTGCTGTGCGTGGAAGACAACCCGGCCAACCTGATGCTCATCGAGCGGCTGGTTGCCCGGCGGCCCAACATCCAGCTGTTGAGCGCGCGCGACGGCCGGCTCGGGGTGGAAATGGCGCGTGCCTACCGGCCCGACATCATCCTGATGGACATCAACCTGCCCGGCATCAGCGGCTTCACGGCCTTGGGCACCCTGGCTGAAGACCCGGCCACGGCCCACATTCCGGTGATCGCACTCAGCGCCAATGCCATGCCACGTGACATCGAAATGGGGCTTCAGGCCGGGTTCTTCCGCTACCTGACCAAGCCCATCAAGGTAGACGAATTCATGGACACACTCGACGTGGCGCTGGGGCACGTGTTGAATCACGCCCTGGCGGCTACCGACAGTGACCGCAATGGAGCACTTACATGACGCTTCCGGAACAGGACATCCTCGACGCACGCATCCTGATTATCGACGATCAGGAGGCCAACGTGCACCTGCTCGAGCGGCTGCTGGGCGAAGCCGGCTACACCGGCGTGTCCTCGACATTGGACCCGCTGCAGGTCTGCGCGCTGCACCGCAGGAACGACTACGACCTGATCCTGCTCGACCTGCAACTGCCCGTTATGGACGGCTTCCAGGTCATGGCCGCGTTGCAGGCCGGCGCGGGCGACAGCTACATGCCGGTGATTGTGCTGACGGCCCAGCCGGGGCACAAGCTGCGTGCGCTGCAGGCCGGCGCCAAGGACTTCATCAGCAAGCCCTTCGACCTGCTGGAGGTCAAGACGCGCATCCACAACATGCTCGAAGTGCGGCTGCTGTATCGCCGGCTCGAAGCGCACAACCTGCTGCTGGAAGAGACGGTGCAGCAGCGCACCGCCGAGCTGCGCGAAAGCGAAGCCCGCTACCGCAGCCTGACTGAGCTGGCTTCGGACTGGTACTGGGAGCAGGACGAGAGCGGCAGCTTCACCAAGGTCTCGGGCCCGGTGCTGGAGATGCTGGGCATCCGCGTCGATGCGCTGCAGGGCACATCCGCAGCGGCCGCAGCGCATGACAGCGGCTGGAACG